>MERG01000043.1:0-11797 GCA_001771985.1 Betaproteobacteria bacterium RIFCSPLOWO2_12_FULL_62_13
AGCGGGAGTAAGTCCGGATCGGGGAAATAGCGGTAGTCGTGCGCCTCTTCCTTGGTGCGCATTGAGCGCGTCTCGTCCTTGTCAGGATCGTAGAGCCGCGTCTCCTGCACGATTACCCCGCCATCTTCCAGCACCTCAATCTGGCGCCGCGCTTCATACTCGATCGCGCGTTCGAGAAAGCGGAACGAATTGAGGTTCTTGATCTCGCAGCGCGTGCCGAGTTTGTCCGAGCCCTGCGGCCGCACCGACACGTTGGCGTCGCAGCGAAACGATCCCTCCTGCATGTTGCCGTCGCAGATGTCGATCCAGCGCACCAGCGAGTGCAGCGCCTTGGCGTAGGCTACTGCTTCCTGCGCCGAACGCATGTCGGGCTCGGACACGATCTCAAGGAGCGGCGTGCCGGCACGGTTGAGATCGATACCACTTAGCTTCGTCAAATCCAGCTGATCACTGACGAGCGGCAGCCCTGCAACTGCATATCCCGGGATTGCGTAGCCAGGGATAGCACTTAGCGCTTCTCCGTGAATCGATTTGCCGGCATCTTCTTCCAGATGCGCGCGCGTCAGCCGCACGGTTTTTTCCACGCCACCCACCTGGATCGCGACCGTGCCGCCTTCGACAATCGGGATTTCGTACTGGCTGATCTGGTAGCCCTTCGGCAAATCCGGGTAAAAATAGTTTTTCCGTGCGAATATCGAGCGGCGATTGACCTTGCCGCCGACCGCCAGCCCGAAACGGATGGCGCGCTCCACGGCGCCGCGATTGAGCACCGGCAGCACGCCGGGCAGCGCGATGTCGACCGCGCACGCCTGGGTGTTGGGGGCGGCGCCGAACGCGGTCGCCGCGCCCGAGAAAATCTTCGAGCGCGTGGAGAGCTGCGCGTGCACCTCAAGCCCGATGACCGTTTCCCACTTCATGCGTTAAAACCCCAAAGCTTTACCGCAAAGACGCGAAGACGCAAAGGGTACACAAAGAAGAACAAAACGAGATACGACCGATATTCGGCTGAAGCCACCGCGGTTTCCTTTCTCTGTGTCTTCTTGATTTGCCTTTTGCTTTCCTTTGCGTTTCCTCTGCGCCTTTGCGTCTTTGCGGTTCAGTTGATTTCAATTCCGGGCGGCGCGCGATCGTGCCAGTCGGTCGCGAGCTGATACTGGTGCGCGACTTTGAGCATCTTGGCTTCCGCAAAGTAGTCGCCGATGATCTGCAGTCCTACCGGCAGTCCCTGCGAATCGAAGCCGCACGGGATCGACATGCCCGGCAAACCCGCCAGGTTGACCGCGATCGTGTAGATGTCGGAGAGATACATCTGGACCGGGTCGCCGGCCTTTTCCCCGAGCCTGAACGCCGTCGTGGGGCTGGTCGGCCCCATAATAACGTCGCACTTTCTGAACGCTTCGATGAAATCCTGCGCGATCAGCCGTCTTAGCTTCTGCGCCCGGATGTAATAGGCGTCGTAATACCCGTGAGACAGCACGTAAGTGCCGATGAGGATCCTGCGCTTCACCTCCCCGCCGAAGCCCTGCGCGCGGGTCTTCTTGTACATGTCGGTGAGATCGCCATACTCCGGCGCGCGGTACCCGTAGCGCACGCCATCGAAGCGCGCGAGATTGCTGGAGGCTTCCGCCGGCGCCAGCACGTAATACACCGGCACGGAAAGCGCCATATTGGGCAGGCTCACTTCGACCGTCTCGCAGCCCAGCCTCTTGAACTGGCCTACCGCCTCGCCCACCGCCTTCTCGACATCCGGCGCGACGCCGTGGGCGAAAAATTCCCTGGGCAAGCCGATCCTAAGCCCCGCGACCGGTTTCGCGAGGTCGCGCGCGTAGTCTACGGCCGGACGCTCAAGGCTCGTGGAGTCCCGGGCGTCGAAACCGGCCATCACGTTGAGCAGCAGCGCCAGATCCTCCGCGCTCCGCGCCATCGGCCCGCCCTGATCGAGGCTGGAGGCGAAGGCGATCATGCCGTAGCGCGAGACCACCCCGTAAGTCGGTTTGAGCCCCGAGATCCCTGTCAGCGCAGCCGGCTGGCGGATTGAGCCCCCGGTGTCGGTGCCGATCGCCGCCGGCGCGAGCCGGGCGGCCACTGCCGCGGCTGAGCCACCCGAACTGCCGCCAGGCACGGTCGCCGCATCCCACGGGTTCTTGACCGGCCCGAAGTGGGATGTCTCGCTGGACGAGCCCATCGCGAACTCGTCCATATTGGTCTTGCCGAGATTGACCGCCCCGACTGCGTTGAGCCTCTCTACGACGTGAGCGTCATACGGCGAAACGAAGTTGGACAGCATTTTCGAGCCGCAGGTGGTAAGCCACCCCTTGGCGCAGAAAATGTCCTTTTGAGCCACCGGCACCCCGGTCAGCGGCCGTGCGTGGCCCGCACCGCGCAGGGCGTCCGCTGCCCGGGCTTGGGTGAGACTTTTCTCCTCGTCGACCGTGATGAAGCAGTTGTATCTTTGGTTTAACGCCTTGATCCGCAGGAGGAATTGCTGTGTCACCTCGACGCTGGAGAGCTTCCTTGCGGCGAGATCGGCGGACAGGCTCTTGATCGTCGCGTTGTGCATTTCTGGAAGCAGGGGTTAGGGTCCAGGGATTAGGGGCTAGCAACCCCACCCACGAAGCAGATTGCAACCAGTCCCTAGTCTCTAGCCCCTAGTCCCTTACTCAATAACCTTGGGAACCAGATAAAGATCGGCCTCGACCTGCGGCGCGACCGACTGAAACAGCGCGTGCTGATCCTGCTCGGTCACGGCGTCCTCGCGCAGACGCAACATGACATCCTGGGCATGGGACATCGGCTCGATGCCGCTCACCTCGACCGCTTTCATTTGCTCGATCAGCGTAAAGATGTTGGTGAGATCGCGCAAGACGGACTCCGCCCGGGCCTCGGAAATCTCGATCCGGGCAAGGTGGGCGACGCGCTTGACGTCATCCAGTGTCAGGGCCACAAAATCTCCGGTAAAACCCTTAAAAATGGAAGCTGCATAGAGTATCATAGCCGCCTAATACAAAGCACCATTTACTTGGCTCGAAGCGCCTTATGTTCGGTTTTCTAAGCAGCTATTTTAACGACGATCTCGCCATCGATCTCGGCACCGCCAACACCCTCATTTACGTGCGCGGCAAGGGCATCGTGCTCGACGAGCCGTCGGTGGTGGCGATCCGCCAGGAAGGCGGCCCCAACGGCAAGAAAGTGATCCAGGAAGTCGGCCTTGCGGCAAAGCAGATGCTGGGCCGCACCCCCGGCAACATCACGGCCATTCGCCCGATGAAAGACGGCGTCATCGCGGACTTCACCGTGACCGAGCAGATGCTGAAACACTTCATCCGCAAGGTGCACAACTCGCGCCTGTTCAAGCCGAGTCCGCGCATCATCATCTGCGTGCCGTGCGGCTCGACACAGGTCGAACGCCGCGCGATCCGCGAATCGGCGATCGGCGCCGGCGCATCGCGCGTGTATCTCATCGAGGAGCCGATGGCGGCGGGGATCGGAGCGGATCTGCCGGTGGGAGAACCCACGGGGTCGATGGTGGTCGACGTCGGGGGCGGGACCACCGAAGTCGGCGTAATCGCCTTGGGCGGGCTCGTCTACAAAGGCTCGGTACGAGTCGGCGGCGATAAGTTCGACGAAGCGATCATCAACTATATCCGCCGCAACTACGGCATGTTGATCGGCGAGACCACTGCCGAACAGATCAAGAAAGACATCGGCTCCGCGTTCCCGGGCTCGGAAGTGCGCGAGAAGGAAGTAAAGGGCCGCAACCTCGCCGAGGGCATTCCCCGCAGCTTCACCATTTCGAGCAACGAAATTCTCGAAGCGCTCACCGATCCGCTGAACAGCATCGTCTCCGCCGTCAAGTCCGCGCTCGAGCAGACGCCGCCCGAGCTCGCCGCCGACATCGCCGACAAGGGCATGGTGCTCACCGGGGGCGGCGCGCTGCTGCGCGACATCGACCGCCTGCTGATGGAGGAAACGGGGCTGCCGGTCATCATCGCCGAGGATCCGCTCACCTGCGTGGTGCGCGGCTCGGGCATGGCGCTCGAGAAGATAGAACAGCTCGCCACGATTTTCACGTATGACTAGGAGTTTGTCGGACTTGGTTCCAACAAACTCCTAAGCACCGAACACTGCTGATGGAACATCAGCCCCCGCCGTTTTTCAAGACCGGCCCCACCCCTTTTGCCCGCCTGCTGATCTTCGCCCTGCTGTCACTCGCGCTGCTCGTCGCGGACGCGCGCTTCAAGTATCTCGATGTGCTGCGCGCGGTCGCCGCCGTCATTATCTATCCGCTGCAGCGCATCGCCGGCGCTCCGGCAAGCATCGCGCGCCGCGCCGGCGAATTCTTCGTCACCCACTCTTCGCTGCGCGAGGAGAACGCGAGGCTCACCCACGAGAATCTCGGCAATGCCGCGCTGCTGCAGCAGTTGCAGTCGCTGCAGGCCGAGAACGCGCATCTGCGGGGGCTGCTCGCCACGCGCGAGCGAGTCAACACCAAGTCCGTGCTGGCCGAAGTGCTGTACGCAGCGCGCGATCCGTTCTCGCGCAAGATCGTGGTCGACAGGGGCTTTCAGCAGGAAGTGAAAAGCGGGCAGCCGGTGATCGACCACGCCGGCGTCGTCGGGCAGGTGACGCGCGTCTATCCGTGGCTCTCGGAAGTGACCCTCATCACCGACAAAGACCACCTGGTGCCGGTGCTCAACGTGCGCAACGGACTGCGTGCGGTGCTGGCCGGCACCGGCAACGACAGCGCGCTCGAACTACGCTTTGTGCCGCTCAACGCCGACTTCCAGAACGGCGACCGGCTTGTCACTTCCGGCATCGACGGCGTATACCCGCCGGGCTTGCCGGTCGCCGAGGTATCGAACGTCGAACGCAACGCGGCGTTCCTGTTCGCGCGCATCACCTGCAAGCCGCTCGCCGGCGTCAACAGCCACGCCCAGGTGCTCATCGTCAGCGCCGAGCGTGACATGCCGCAGCGGCCGCCGGGGGAGGAAAAGCCGGTGCGCGCGAAGAAATCGAGAAAGGGCGGATGATGCACTCGCGGGCCGCGACGCCGCAGGAGATCCTGCTTCCGGTCAAACCGGCGTTCATCGTCGCGACGCTGATTGCGGCGCTCCTCGTCAACCTTCTGCCGTGGTCCGGGTGGTGGTTGTGGGTGAGACCCGATTTCGTCGCGCTCGTCGTGCTCTACTGGTGCATCGAGCAGCCGCGCAAGATCGGCTTTACCGCGGCGTGGCTGCTGGGGCTGCTGATGGACGTTGCCGACGGCAGTCTCTTCGGCCAGCATGCGCTCGCCTACTCCATCCTCGCCTACGCCGGCATCGTGCTGCACCGGCGGGTGCAGCGATTCTCGATCACGCCCCAGGTGCTGCATGTCATCCCGCTGCTGCTCCTGAACGATGTCATCGTGCTCGTGATCCGGATGCTCACGGGAGCCGACTTCCCGGGTTACCAGTATTTCGCGGGGAGCTTCGTCGGCGGCGCCCTGTGGCCGGCGCTTTCCATACTGCTCAAGCTCCCGCAACGGCCCAATGCCGATCCCGATCATGTCTGAACTTAGGATCAATCCCGGTATCGAGTTCAGGAACACCCAGCTCGAGCTTTACCATTTTCATCTGCGGCTCGCGATCCTGGCCGGCTTCGTGCTGGTGATGTTCGTCGCGCTGTTCGCGCGCTTCTTTTATCTGCAGGTGGTGATGCACGCGCACTACGACACGCTGGCCGAGGCCAATCGCATCTCGATCGTGCCGATCGTGCCCAACCGCGGCGTGATCGTTGGGGCTGCTGATGGACGTTGCCGACGGCAGTCTCTTCGGCCAGCATGCGCTCGCCTACTCCATCCTCGCCTACGCCGGCATCGTGCTGCACCGCCGGGTGCAGCGATTCTCGATCACGCCCCAGGTGCTGCATGTCATCCCGCTGCTGCTCCTGAACGATGTCATCGTGCTCGTGATCCGGATGCTCACGGGAGCCGACTTCCCGGGTTACCAGTATTTCGCGGGGAGCTTCGTCGGCGGCGCCCTGTGGCCGGCGCTTTCCATACTGCTCAAGCTCCCGCAACGGCCCAAGGCCGATCCCGATCATGTCTGAACTTAGGATCAATCCCGGTATCGAGTTCAGGAACACCCAGCTCGAGCTTTACCATTTTCATCTGCGGCTCGCGATCCTGGCCGGCTTCGTGCTGGTGATGTTCGTCGCGCTGTTCGCGCGCTTCTTTTATCTGCAGGTGGTGATGCACGCGCACTACGACACGCTGGCCGAGGCCAATCGCATCTCGATCGTGCCGATCGTGCCCAACCGCGGCGTGATCGTCGACCGCAACGGTGTCGTGCTAGCACACAACTATTCGGCGTACACCCTCGAAATTACGCCGGGCAAGGTGGCGGATCTCGAGGCGCTGATTGACGAGCTTGCCCGGATCGTCGACATCGCACCCAAGGACCGCCGGCGCTTCAAGAGACTCATGGAAGAGAGCAGGCGCTTCGAGAGCCTGCCCATACGCACGCGGCTCACCGACGAGGAGATCGCGCGCTTCGCGGCCAACCGCTACCGCTTCCCGGGGGTGGACGTCAAGGCGCGTCTGTTCCGCCACTATCCTCAGGGCGAGGTCTTTTCGCACGTCGTGGGACATATCGGCCGCATCAATCGGCGCGAGGTCGAGCAGCTTGAAGCGAACGACATGCTATCCAACTACCGCGGCACGGACTACATCGGCAAAACCGGGCTCGAACAGAGCTACGAACGCTTCCTGCACGGCACGACCGGGGTCGAGCAGGTGGAAGTCGACTCGGGCGGGCGCGCGGTGCGCGCCCTCTCGCGCACGCCGCCGGTTTCCGGCAACAACCTCGTGCTCACGCTGGACGCGAGGCTGCAGGAAGTCGTCTACCGCGCGTTCGGCGACCGGCGCGGCGCACTGGTCGCGGTCGAACCCGCAACCGGCGGTGTGCTGGCCTTCGTCAGCAAGCCCGGCTTTGACCCCAACCTGTTCGTGGACGGCATTGACCCCCAGAGCTGGAACGAGCTCAACAACTCGCCGGATCGGCCGATGGTAAACCGCGCGCTCGCCGGCACTTATCCGCCGGGCTCCACGTTCAAGCCGTACATGGCGCTCGCCGCCCTCACTTACGGCAAGCGCACGCCCCACCAGGTAATCAGCGACCCGGGCTACTTCATGTTCGGCGGCCGTATGTTCCACGACAGCCGGGTGGGCGGACATGGCTCGGTCGATCTCTACAAGTCGATCGTCGTGTCGAGCGACACCTATTACTACATGCTGGCCAACGACCTCGGCATCGATGCGATCTCGAGGTTCATGGCCCAGTTCGGTTTCGGCAGCCGCAGCGGCATCGACATCCCGGGCGAGTCCGAAGGCGTGCTGCCTTCGCAGGCGTGGAAGAAAAGGCGCTTCAAGAAGCCCGAGCAGCAGAAATGGTACGCGGGGGAGACCATCAGCATCGGCATCGGCCAGGGTTACAACGCCTACACTCCGCTGCAGCTCGCCACGGCAATCGCCACGATTGCCAACGACGGCGTCATGTTCCGCCCCCACATCGTCGATTATGTCGAGGACATCCGCACCCGTGAGCGCACTTTCATCGAACCGAAGCCCCTGCGCAAGCTGGAGGTGAAACCCGAGCACATCAGGGTGGTCAAGGAGGCGCTCGTCGGCGTCAACAAGGAAGGTACCGGCCGGCGCGCCTTCGCCGGCGCCCAATACGTGAGCGCCGGCAAGACGGGGACCGCGCAGGTGATCGGGATCAAGCAGGGCGAGAAATATGTCGAGAGCCGCGTGCAGGAGCGGCTTCGCGATCATGCGTTGTTCATCGCTTATGCGCCCGCCGACAATCCGAAGATCGCGCTCGCGGTGATTGTCGAAAACTCGGGCTTCGGGGCGCGCGCCGCGGCCCCCATCGCGCGCCAGGTGTTCGATTACTATCTCCTGGGCAAGCAACCCAGGACAGTCAAGGACGACGATGATGCCACGCAGGATTAGGCGCATCTCGCTTTTTCTTACCGCGCACATTGACGGCCTGTTGCTGGGCGCGGTGTTGCTGCTGATGACGACCGGCCTCGTGGTGCTCTTCAGCGCATCGAACGCGAGCCTGCCGCGCGTTTCCAGCCAGCTCATCAACATGCTGGTGGCCCTGGGCGTGATGTGGGCGTTTGCCAACATCCCGCCGCATTACCTGCTGCGGCTCTCGCTGCCGGCCTACGTGCTCGGGCTCGCGCTCCTCGTGGGTGTGGCGCTGTTTGGCGAAGTCGTCAACGGCGCGCGGCGCTGGCTGTCTATCGGCATCACCCGCATTCAGCCCGCGGAACTCATGAAGATCGCGGTGCCGCTCATGCTTGCCTGGTACTTTGACCGCTACGAGGCGACGCTCAAGCTGAGAAACTTTCTCGTGGCGGCGGTGCTCCTCGTGATGCCGGTAGCGTTGATCGCGCGCCAGCCGGATCTTGGCACGGCAGTGCTGATTTTCGCGGGCGGCTGCTACGTGCTATTCCTCGCGGGATTGTCGTGGAGACTGATCGCCGGCATCGGGGTTGCCGGGTTGGTGAGCCTGCCGTTCCTGTGGTCGGTGCTGCACGATTATCAGAGGCAGCGCATTCTCACGCTGCTCGACCCCACCCAGGACCCGCTCGGCGCGGGTTATCACACCATACAGTCGACGATCGCCGTCGGTTCCGGGGGGCTCATCGGCAAGGGCTGGATGAAAGGCACCCAGACCCACCTTGATTTCATTCCCGAGCCCACCACGGATTTCATTTTCGCCGTCTACTCCGAGGAGTTCGGGCTCTTCGGCAGTCTGGTGTTGCTGCTTCTTTTTTTGCTCGTGATCGCGCGCGGCATTGTCATCACGGCCAACGCACCGACGCTGTTCACACGGCTTCTTGCCGGCGCGATCGCTCTCACCTTCTTCACCTATGTTTTCGTCAACATGGGCATGGTGAGCGGCATTCTGCCGGTGGTGGGCGTACCGCTGCCGCTGGTGAGCTACGGTGGAACTTCGCTGGTTACGATCTGTCTTGGCTTTGGAATCCTGATGAGCATCCAGACGCACAGGAAACTGGTGCAAACGTGATGGGTGATGAGTGATGGGTGACGGGAAAAAATCAGCAGCGAAATCCTCTTCTCTTCCGGCAGGAAAAAACACCCATTACCCATTACCCATTACCCATTACCTCATCATCGCCACGTTGCTGGCGGCGACGATGACCGGATGCAGCACGACGACCAAACGCGAACCAACCGTATCCAAGGCACCGTCCGCGCCGCGCGGCGGCTACTATCTCGACGACGGGCCGGGAAAGCATCCTCCGGTTGATCTGGACAGTATTCCCGACGCCGTGCCCAAACTCGAGCCGCTGCACCGCGGTGCAAGCCGCCCCTACACCGTAATGGGCCGTGACTACGCGCCGATGACCTCGCTGCAGCCGTATAAAGCGCGGGGTATGGCCACGTGGTACGGCCGGCGCTACCACGGCAAGACGACCTCTTCGGGGGAAATCTACGATATGTACGGCATGACCGCCGCACACCCCGTTCTGCCGATTCCGAGCTACGCGCGCGTGACCCATTCCGCCAACGGCAAATCGGTAATGGTGCGCATCAACGACCGCGGGCCGTTTGTCGATGGCCGGCTGATCGATCTTTCCTACACCGCAGCCTACAAGCTGGGATTACTTGCCGGCGGCAGCGCGATGGTGGAAGTGGAAAGCATCCTGCCGGGCGATTCCGCGCCGGCGGCCGTCGCAGTGCCGCTCCCCCCGTTCGAGCCGCGACCGCCCGCGGTAAGCGCGGCGCCCGAAATCCCCATGACGAGCAGCGCGACCGGGGTCTATTTGCAGCTCGGCGCGTTCGGATCGAAGGAAAACGCGGAAAACTATCTCATCAGGCTCAAACTGCAGATCGAGTGGCTGGCTGAGCGTTTGCACGTCTTCCCGCGCGACGGCCTCTATCGCGTACACGCCGGGCCGTATGGCAGTCAGACCGAGGCACGGCAGATCGCGGAGCGCATCGGTCAAGCGCTCGGCGTTAAGCCGATGCTGCTCATCAGGTAAGCGGTGAGCGGTGAGCGGAAAAACCGCTTACTGCTTACAGCTTACCCCTCACAACATATCACGCGCGAGATCTCACCCCTTCGCGACCGGCCGCGTGAGTGTCTCGCGCTACTGTTTGCCCTCGAGCCGCAGCAGCGCGTGCAGCAGCTCCACCACCATGCGCTTATGCGTCTCATTCAGTAGATCGAACTTCCTTGCCGGCCAGCCGTGGTCCATCCGGTAGGAGCCCGCCTCTTGCCGCACCGTCAACGGCTGGCGTTCCTCCTTCCTGTCGGCCTCGCCAAAGCGAAGCCAATGCGGTGAGACATCAAGCCACATCCCCAAAGCGCGGACTTTGTCCTGCGAGGGCAGCGCTTTCCCCGACAGCCATTTTCTTACCGCCTGTGTGGAAACCGGGTCACCGTGATACCGCAGGTTGAATTCCCGGGCAATAAGCGTCGGGCTGCTGATGTCGATGCGCGCCTTGCGAATCGCGTCCTTCAGTCGCTTACTGAAGCCCTGTTTCTCATCAGCGAGTGTCATGCTCGACGACACTACCACCAAGCATGACGGCGAGAGTTACCAAAGGTTGCGTTTTATGGTAACCGATAGTAGCATAGGCGCAAATTAGTTAAGTCGCTGCGCGCCGGGCGTTTGCGACTCCGGTGTCATAATCCGCCGCCATGGTTTGGCGTAAACGAGATCTTCTCAGAAACATCGAACGCGTCGCGGTGGGAATGGCGATCACGCGGCCGGACGGCGCGATAGAGTACGCCAACCGCTATCTGCGCGGAATGCTCGGGGTGCGGAGCGGCGAACCGATCGAGCTGCCCTTTGCCCGCTGCGAAACCGGATGCGACAGAGTGCGCATTCGCGGCGGCAGCGGAGAGGCGCTTGACGTCCTGTATGCGGTCTGTCCGCTGCATGACGACACCGGTGTCGCGGCCGGCTTCGTCCACCTCCTGCAATACCTGGGCGACGAGCACCACATCGAGAGCCTCGCCAGGCTGGCTTTCTACGACAGCCTCACCGGGTTGCCCAACCGTAACCTGTTCAATGACCGGCTGGCTCGCGCCTTGGCGGTGGGCAAGCGCAACCGCAGGACGTTTGCCTTGCTCTACATCGACATTGATCACTTCAAGCAGGTTAACGACGCCTTCGGGCATGAGACCGGTGATGAACTGTTGCGCGCAGTCGCTGCGCGTCTCGCGCAATCGGTACGGGCAAGCGACACCGTGGCGCGTTGGGGCGGCGATGAATTCGTTGCCATTCTGGAAGGCGTCGCGGACCAGCAGTCAGCCGCGTGCGTTGCATCCAAACTGGTGGCCGCGTGCGGCGAGCCTTACATAGTGCGTGGCCACGAGTGCCGGATTACGCTCAGCCTGGGCGCGAGCTGCCATCCTCGTGACGGTCACGATCCAGCCGCGCTGTTGGAGCGCGCGGACCGCGCGATGTACGAGGTCAAGGCGCGCGGCCGCAACGGCTACCGCATCGAGGAGTCCCCGAACCACTACGGGTTGAGCGCGGCATAAAGCAGTGAACAGTTGGCAGTTGGCAGTTGGCAGATCTTAGAAGCAGTACTCTGATCACCGTTCACCGTTCACCCGCCTCACAACACGTAGCGGGCCAAATCCTCGCTCTGGGCGAGGTCCTTCAACCGGCTGTCAACATACGCCGCATCGATCACGACCTTCTCGCCGGAATGCTTGCCGGCGTTGAATGAAATCTCCTCGAGCAGCTTCTCGATCACGGTGTAGAGGCG
>MERG01000043.1:11813-16644 GCA_001771985.1 Betaproteobacteria bacterium RIFCSPLOWO2_12_FULL_62_13
TCGGTTTTCTCGTTTACCTGCCACGCGATCTCCGCCATGCGCCTGATCGCCTCCGGCTCGAATTCGAGCTTCACGTTTTCCGTCACCAGCAACGCCTCATACTGACGCGTCAGGCACGCGTCGGTGTTGGTGAGGATCTGCTCGAAATCGGCGACCGTGAGGCTCGCCAGCTCGACGCGGATCGGGAAACGCCCCTGCAGTTCGGGGATGAGATCGGACGGCTTGGCGAAATGGAATGCGCCGCTCGCGATGAACAGGATGTGATCGCTCTTGACCATCCCGTATCTGGTCGAGATCGTCGTGCCCTCCACGAGCGGCAGCAGGTCGCGCTGCACGCCCTGGCGCGACACGTCGGCGCCCGCGACTTCCGAGCGGCTGGCGATCTTGTCGATCTCATCCAGAAATACGATGCCGTTCTGCTCGACGTTGTTGAGCGCGCGCAGCTTCATGTCCTCGTCGTTGACGAGCTTGGCCGCTTCTTCCTCGGTCAGCAGCTTCATCGCGTCCTTGATCTTGAGCTTGCGCACGCGCTTGCGGCCGGCGCCCAGGTTCTGGAACATGCTCTGGATCTGGGACGTGAGGTCTTCCATCCCGGGTGGCGCGAAAATTTCCATGTGCGCCTGCAGCGCGGCGGCCTCGACTTCGATTTCCTTGTCGTCGAGCTCACCCTCGCGCAGTTTCTTGCGGAATTTCTGGCGCGTCGCGCTGTCGCGCTCTCCCGCTTCGGCGCCGAATCCGTCGCGCGCGGGCGGCAGCAGCACATCGAGGATGCGTTCTTCGGCGAGATCCTCGGCCTGGTGGCGCACCTTGCGTGTTTCATGCTCGCGCAGGTCCTTGATGGCGGTTTCCATGAGATCGCGGATGATGGTGTCGACATCGCGTCCGACGTAGCCGACTTCCGTAAACTTGGTGGCCTCCACCTTGATAAACGGGGCGTTGGCAAGGCGCGCGAGCCGCCGCGCGATCTCGGTCTTACCCACGCCTGTCGGGCCTATCATCAGGATGTTCTTGGGCGTAATCTCGTGGCGCAGCGGCTCGTCGACCTGTTGCCGGCGCCAGCGGTTCCTGAGCGCGATCGCCACGGCGCGCTTGGCTTCGTCCTGGCCGATGATGTGCTTATCGAGCTCGTGGACGATTTCCTGTGGAGTCATTTGGGACATACGTAAAAACCTCTTGCCACAGAGAACACAGAGATCACAGAGACAGACTCAGATATGGACCACGTAGTGGTTTTTCTCCGTGTCCTCTGTGACCTCTGTGGCCAGTTTTCTTAGTCCAGCACTTCGATTGTGTGCTGCTGATTGGTGTAAATGCACAAATCGCCGGCGATGGCGAGCGCCTTCTTGACGATCTCCTCGGGCGGGAAATCGGAATTTTCGAGCAGCGCACGGGCCGCGGCGTGGGCGAACGGGCCGCCGCTGCCGATTGCCACCAGCCCGTACTCGGGTTCGAGCACGTCGCCGTTGCCGCTGATGATGAGCGAGTTTTCGCAATCCGCCACTACCAGCATCGCTTCCAGCCGGCGCAGGATGCGGTCGGTGCGCCAGTCCTTGGCGAGCTCAACCGCCGCGCGCATCAGATTGCCTTGATGCTTATCGAGCTTGGCCTCAAAACGCTCGAACAACGTGAACGCATCGGCCGTTCCCCCCGCAAAACCGGCAAGGATATTGTCGTGATACAAGCGCCGCACCTTGCGCGCACTCGCCTTCACCACCACGTTGCCCAGCGTGACCTGGCCGTCGCCGCCGAGCGCGACGCGCCTGCCGCGCCGCACCGACAATATGGTCGTGCCGTGAAAGATATCGTTTGTCATGGAAATCGGGGTCGGGAGCTCCGGTTTCAACGCCGCGGCCGAAAATCGCGTGAGAGGAAAGTCCTTACATGCGGCCCACCGCGCCGAATTCAAGCATTATATCGCGCCTCGCTTCACGAACTTCCTTCCAGCCTGAACACGATCGGCACCAGCACCCAGGCTTCGACCGGCTGCGCACCCTGGCGCGCCGGCACAAAACGCCAGGTCTTGACCGCCTCCAGCGCCGCGCTGTCGAGGTGGCCCGACCCGCTCGTCTTTTCCACGCTCACGTTCGCGGGCACGCCTTCGCGCGTGACCAGCACCCTGAGCATCACAGTGCCCTGGTCACCATTGCGCCGTGCGATCAGCGGATAACGTGGCGGAGGATTGCGCAGGTACGCGGCGTCAAGCCCCGGCGGCGTGATCGCCGCGGCATCGCCCTGTGTTGAGGTCGTTTCGGTTTTCGCTTCCGCAACGCCGCCGGTTGCCGCTGGCGGCGCAGAGGAAAAGCCCGGCGCGAGCCCCGCAATCGACCGTGGTTCGGGCAAAGCGAGCTCCGGGGCCTTCGTTTCGGGTCTGCGCGGCTCCTCGGTTCTTGTCGGCGAATCATCGGGCACTTTGTTCTTTGGCATCGGCTCCGGCTGGCGGGAAGGCCGGCGTGGAACGGGAGGCAAAGGTTGCGGCGGCTCGGGGGCAGCGACCGGCGGCGCGTCGGGTTTGAGCAACACCACATCCAGCACGCGCACGTTCGGCGAGTCATGATCAGAAACAAGACCGGGCAGCACGGCGAACGCAACGACGTGCAGCGCGAGGCTCGCCACAAAGCACACCACCAACAAGCGCCGTGAACGCTGCTGGAAACCCGACCCCATTTCACCAGCCCCGTGAGAAGTGAATGATGCCCGCGCCACCGGCGGTTGTTCTGCCGGCCGATGACCTGCCACCTTACCACAGCGGTGTGGCGTGGCGAATCACGCCCGGATTCAGCCGGCGATCCACCTGCCCCTGGCGGCAGCGAAGGCAAAGACGATAGCGATAGCGGTCATGATCCAGACGATGGCGGGGCCGGAAGGCGAGTCAGTGACGGTCGAGGCCATCAGCCCCAGCGCATAGCCGACGATGCTCAATGCGTAGCCAACCGCGACACGCCGACGAACCATGCGCCGCGTCGCCAGCGCGGGCACGATCAGCGTCGTAAACGCCAGATACAACCCTACGAGTTGGACCGCGATCGTCACCGCGGTCGGACGCTCATTATCCCCTGTTCGCTTTCTCACGCGTCCTAATGCAGAAACGACTCCGCTGTCCCGATGGTGGCAATTCCGACCGCCACCAGCCCAAGCTGCCACCCGATCTCGCGGCCGCTGTTCTGCCGGTGCATGTCGGGAATAAGATCCGCAACCGCGATGTAGATGAAGCAGGATGCGGCAAGCAGCAGCGCGTATTGCACCATTGCCTGTGCCCCCTCAAGCATGAAGTAACCGATGACGCCGCCCGCTACCGACGTCAGACTGGAAGCCAGATTAAGCAGCAATGCCCGCCTCCTGCCGTACCCGGCTTTGAGCAGCACCGTGAAATCTCCCACTTCCTGCGGAATCTCATGCGCCATGATCGCGAGCGTCGTAGTGATGCCCAGCTTCAAATCGGTGAGAAACGCCGCAGCGATCAATACCCCATCCACGAAGTTGTGAAACGCGTCGCCTACGACGATCAACATTCCCGAAGGTTTGCGCGTTGCGTGGCCCTCGTGTTCGTGGCCATGACGCCACAGCGCCGCCTTTTCCAGGAGGAAGAATGCCAATATGCCGGCCAACACGACACTGAACGACGTTTCCGCATCTGCTGATTTCTCGAATGCCTCCGGCAGCAAACTGAGGAACGCCACTCCGAGCAGAACGCCCACGGAATAGCTCACCATGCGCGGCACCCAGGCCGACAGCAGCGAGTAGGTGACCGCGGCCGCCAGCAGCAAGCTCACTGCGCCGCCGGCGAGGCCGGCGCTGATGATCCAGAACAGCGTTGCATCCAAGGCGCGTTATCCGATGCAAATCAGTTGCATTATTAAGCTCGTCTACGGAATCGCCGCTTGCGTATTGAAGGTCAATTCCGATGTTGTGCGTGGCCCCGGGGCCGGCGCTGGGCCGCCCGCGCCGGCACGCAGCCCGCGCACAGCCCCCTTACCGTCAACTCGATCTCCTGCGAGCGGTAACCGGATGGCAGCGGGATGCCGCGCGGCGCCACTAACTTATCCAGGCAGATGACTTCGCCGCAGTGGTTGCACTTGAAGTGCGCGTGGTGCTGCGCGTGCTTTTGCTCGGCTGCGTTAAAGCGCCATACCCGGTCGTCACCCGGGACTCTGTGGGCCAATCCCCGGGCGGTGAGCCATTCAAGCACGCGATAGATCGTCACGCGGTCTATGCGAAGGGCGCGATTCACCTGCCGCTCGACCTCGTGGTGCGTGAGCGCGCGCCGCGCTGCGAGCAATGCGGCGAGCACCCCCACGCGCGGGCGGGTGACCCGCGCATCGGTGCTCCGCACCATCTCTTCCGCACGATCGAGAAACGCCCGCGTCATGTTCTCACCCCGGCGCCATTAAACCACGCGGCGGGGATTTGTGCAATCCAGTTGCATTAAGCAGGTGCTATACTGGCCCCGCATGAAATCGTTGCTGCTGGCGCTGATCGACGCCTACCGACTGCTCCTAAGCCCGTTCTTCGGCACCCAATGCCGCTTTTACCCGACGTGCTCGGCTTATGCGCGCGAGGCGATCGAGGTGCATGGGTCGCTGCGGGGTTCCTGGCTCGCCGTGAAGCGCATTCTGAAATGCCACCCGTGGCATCCTGGCGGCGTCGATCCCGTGCCTCCGCGACGGCAATGAGGAATGCGGAATAATGAATGCGGAATCAAGAGCCTCGCATTCAAAGTGGCTCGCGTTTGAGCCCGTTCATCATTCATCATTCATCGTTCATCACTCTTCTGCCACACGGCAGATGAGTCCTTTCAGGTACTCGCCCTCCGGGAAGTTGAGCGCGACGGGAT
>MERG01000043.1:16704-21488 GCA_001771985.1 Betaproteobacteria bacterium RIFCSPLOWO2_12_FULL_62_13
GGCAGATGAGCCCTTTCAGGTACTCGCCCTCCGGGAAGTTGAGCGCGACGGGATGGTCGGCCGCGGCGTGTAGCCAACCCTCGATACGCGCATCGACGCCGGCATCGAGCGCTGCGCCGGCGACGATTTTCTGGAAGAGCTCCGCCGAAACGCCGCCCGAGCATGAAAACGTCATCAGCACACCGCCCGGCCGCAGCAGCTTGAACGCAAGCAGATTGATGTCCTTGTAGGCGCGCGCCGCCTTCTGGGCATACGCAGCGGTGGGTGCGAACCTGGGCGGATCGAGCACGATGACATCGAAAGCGCGAGCTTCATCCCGGAATTTCCGCAGTGCCTCGAATACGTCGCTCTCAAGGCAGTCGGCTCGCTGCAGATGATTCAATTCGATATTGGCACGCGCCAACTCGAGCGCCGGCGCCGAGCTGTCCACCGCAGTGACCGAGCGCGCGCCGCCGGCGAGCGCGTTGACTGCGAAACCGCCGCTGTAGCAGAAGCAGTCCAGGACATCGCAACCGGACGCCATCGCGCGCAGGCGCAGCCGGTTGTCGCGCTGATCGAGGTAAAAGCCGGTCTTGTGGCCGCGCTCGAGCTCGACGTGAAAACCCAACCCGTGCTCGCGGATGGCGATTCTTCCCGGCGGGGCTGCGCCGCGCAGCGGCCCGACGCGCGGCGCGAACCCTTCCAGCTCGCGCACCTCAGCGTCCGAGCGCTCCCAAACGCGGGCCGCACCGGTGGCCAGCAGCAGGGCGTCGGCCACCTCCTCGCGCCAGCGCTCGCCGCCCGCGCTCGTGAGCTGCACGACCACGGTCTCGCCGTACCGGTCGGCGACGATTCCCGGCAGGCCGTCCGACTCGCCGTGAGCCAAGCGCACCGCGTCTGTAATCCCGTTCTCCAGCAGCGGCCTGCGCAGGTTTACTGCCCGCGCTATCCGCTCACGAAAAAAATTGCCATCGATCGCGCGGCTGCGCCAATCCCATACGCGGGCGCGGATCTGTGAATGCGGACTATGCGCCGCGACCGCGAGAAACTCCCCGGCGCTCGAGCGCACCTCTACGGTCTCGCCGGATGCCGGTTCGCCCTCCACGCGCGCAACCGCACCGGAAAATATCCACGGATGCCGGCGCTTGAGCGACTTCTCGCGCCCGGGTTTGAGAATCAGCGTGTGCATGACAACCTACTGAACCGCCAAGGCGCCAAGGCCGCCAAGAAAACCGGAATATGGACAAAAACAAACATGGATCAGAAAAACGTTTACGGTTCGCTGCCACAGGAAATCGGTCCGGGCTCGCCTCGTCGCGAGCAAGCCGCTGACGCTGAAGCCGTTGCACTTCCTTGGTGCATCCGCCTTTTTTATCTCTTATTTCGCTCTTCTTGGCGGCCTTGGCGTCTTGGCGGTTAATTTCTCGTTTCCTTCGCGGGCTTGGCGTCCTTGGCGGTTCAGCTTTTCTTTTTCGCGCGCGGATGCGCGGCATCGTAGACCTTGGCCAGATGCTGGAAGTCGAGCTGCGTATACACCTGCGTCGTCGAAATGCTGGCATGGCCGAGCAGCTCCTGCACCGCGCGCAGGTCCCCGCTCGACTGCAGCAGATGGGACGCGAACGAATGGCGCAGCGCGTGCGGATGCACCCTGCTGCCGAGCCCCAGCTTCGCCGCCCAGTACTTCAGGCGCAGTTGCACCGCGCGCGGGCTCAAGCGGCCACCGTTCCTGTTCACGAACAGCGCGTCTTCGTCAGCACCGGCCATCCGGCCGCGCTCCGCGAGCCATGCCTTGAGCGCCGCGAGCGCAAAGCTTCCGACCGGCACGATGCGCGTCTTCGACCCCTTGCCGGTCACGCGCACGGTGGCGTCTCCGAACTCGATGTCCAGTGGTTTGAGCCCGGTGAGTTCGGCGAGCCGCAGGCCGGAAGAGTAGAAAAGTTCGAGGATCGCCTTATCGCGCACCGCCAGCGCGTCCCTGCCGTCGATTTCCATCAGTCGCCCCGCCTCGTCGGGAGACAGCGCTTTCGGCAGTTTCTTCGCCGACTTGGGCGCACGGATGCCCAGACAGGGATTGTGGCCGAAACCATGGTCGCGCGCGAGATACTTGAAAAAGCCGCGCCATGCCGACAGCGTGCGCGCGAGCGTTCTGCCGTCCAGTCCACGCGCGTGCAGTTGCGCGATGAAACGCCGTATCTGGTGCACCTGCAGGCGGTCGAGCGGCGTGCTGCCCGCGAGTCCGATCAGCACATCGATGTCGCGTTTGTAGTTCGCGGCCGTGTGGGTACTGAGCCGCCGCTCGTTGCCGAGGTGGGCAAGATAGTCCGCCAGCAGCTCTTGCGCATCCCCTCCCGCGAAGCGAGAGGAATTTGCCTTCGACACCTCGCTCCTCACTCCTTCCTCCTCACTGGGTTCCCTTCACGGCTCACGTATTCAAGTGCCGCAACAGAGCCGCCCCAATCAGTTCGCCGAGGCGCTTCAGGTAAAGCGTGCCCATTTCGGGGTAGAAGCGCTGCGGATCCTCGCTCGCGAGCGCCAGCAACCCGAATGCCTCCCCGTCGCGCAGCGGTACGTAGGAGAACGAGCGCAGGTGCGGCCCCGCCTCGCCGAACAGTGTTCCGGTATCGACCATCGCGTGAGCGCAGCAGTAAGGATGAGTGAGGCTTGCCGCGAAGTCGCGCATCGCGCCGCTCACCGGCGGGAATTCCGGCAGGTCGTCCCTCCCGTCGCTGCGCCACACCCGCAACACGACATGCGGCACGGCAAAATCCTCGCGCAGGTTGAGGTAGACCGTGTCAAGCACGCCACCGATGTCACGTGCGGCGAGCAGCGCCAGCGTCAAGCGGTGTATTTTTTCCCCGATGGCGTCGTTTTCCTCGCCGAACTGGATGATTTCCCGGAGCTTGCCTTCGAGCTGTTTGCTTTTCTCGCGCAGGGTCAGGATCTGGCGTTCGCTGATCGAAATCGTGCGCCCGCCGTGCGGATGCGGCAGATAGATCTCGGCCAGCGTATCGGCGTATTGTTCGAAGAATTCGGAGTGCTGCTGCAGGTATGTTGCGACGTCTTCCGGTTTCATCATGCTCCCTTGCGTAGTTTGCAGTCTGCAGTCGGCAACTGGTAGTTGGTGGTTGGTGGCCGCCCCCAAGTCGGATGCAACGGGATCTGCTGCTGCACACTACGAACTGACGACTCCATACTCAGATTTCAATCTCGCCTTCGAAGACGGTGACCGCCGGGCCCGTCATCATCACCGGTTTACCTTCCCCTTCCCATAATATACCGAGGTCTCCGCCGCGCGTGGTGACGATGACCGGCGCGTCGAGCAGGCCGCGCAGGACGCCCGCGGCCACCGCGGCGCACGCCCCGGTGCCGCAAGCGAAGGTCTCTCCCGCCCCGCGCTCGTAGACCCGCAGCCGGATGTGACTGCGATCGACGATCTGCATGTAGCCGGCGTTCACGCGCTGCGGGAAGCGCGGGTGCCTTTCGATGAGCGCACCCTGGGTGCCACCGGCGCGGCATCAACGTCCTCGACGATCTGCACCGCGTGGGGATTGCCCATGGATACGGCGCTGATTTCAATCATGTTTCCGTCGATGTTGAGTTTGTATGTAAGCGCTCGCTCAGATGCCTCGAACGGGATGCCCGGAGGGTCGAAGACGGGGATGCCCATGTCCACGCTAACCTCGCCGGCGGCGGCGAGCCTGGGCACAATAATCCCGCCTCGCGTACCGACGCGGATCTCGGATTTAGTGCTCAACCCCTTGTTGTGAACATACCGGAGGAGACAGCGAGCGCCGTTGCCGCATTGCTCGACCTCGCTGCCATCGGGATTAAAGATGCGGTAATAAAAGTCCGTCCTCGCGTCACGCGACGGTTCCACTTGTAGAATCTGGTCGCAGCCAATACCAAGGTGTCGGTCGGCAACGAAACGCAGTTGTTGCGGCGACAGCTCAATCGGGCGGGCGGTTGCATCAAAGACCACGAAATCATTGCCGAGCCCGTGCATTTTAGTGAACTTTAGACGCATTTAGCGGCAATATAGCTTGAAATCGATGTAGATACAGCGGTCCATGACCACGGTGATTCCCGCACCGCGGGCACGCATTGCAGCCGGTTCGTTGATGATACTTTCCTGAATCGGAATCCTTTAAAGCTCGTTTTCCTCAACCTTGCCCCACACTATCCAGTGCCGGTCGCTCACCACCGAGAGTTTGAACTGCTTGAAACCGGTCATTTGCAACTGCGCCGCCACTTCGTCAGGCCGGTAAGCAGCGCGCAGCGAATTGTAAAAATCGCGTTGCAGAATGGCCGGCGCATCCGCCGCGTGCAATTTCACCAGCGCCCGCGTCGCGTGCGCCGATTGCGGGCGCAGCAAATCCATCACCAGTAACGGCGCGCCGCGACGCGCTGCCATTCTGACAGTCTGCCATAGCACATTCGGGTCGGCCAGATGATGCAGCAGGCTGTTGCAGATGATTGCGTCGTAGTTCCGGCCATCGAAGCTTGCGTCCGGCAGGCGGGATTCGATGAGCGCAATCCGATTATTCAGCGCCGCGCGCGCCACCGCGCGACGCCCAAGCTCGAGCATCGCCACGGCACCCTCGACACCGTCGATGCGCGCTTCGGGATAAGTGCGCGCAAACCGGATAGTCACATCCGCCGCCCCGCAGCCGAGGTCCAGCACGCAGCCGGCGCAAAACTCCGGAAACAGGTGCTGGAAATGCGCGATGAACGCCTGATGCGGTTCGGAAAAGTCCGCGCCCGCATAAGCGGCAGCCTGCTCCGGGTCGGTCATCAGCTCGGGTTCG
>MERG01000044.1:0-4572 GCA_001771985.1 Betaproteobacteria bacterium RIFCSPLOWO2_12_FULL_62_13
GACCCGTGACCCGTGACCCGTGACCCGTGACCCGTGACCCGTGACCCGTGACTCGTGACCCGTGACCGGTGAACGGTGAACAGACGTAGGTTGGGGTACGCGCAGCGTTCCCCGACATCCACTTGGTGTCAGGTAGCCGCCCATGCGGCAACCTGACCTACCACTTTGAGGACTGAGTGCTTGCCGCTTACCGCTGTTGAAATACGCCTTTCTTTGCCCACAGCCAGAACAGGCTTGTCATGCCGCCGAGCGCGGCTTGGCAGTCGCTGAGGTTGCGCATGGCGAAGAGCTTCTTCACGAGAAACGAAGGTCGCGAATAGAAGCGCCGGAACGCGATCTGGCGCAACTGCTGGATCTGTTCGCGCGTCATGGTGTACGGCGCGAAGGCCGCTCCCTGGTAAGTGTAGTCGGCAAGGTCGCGGGAGATCGTGCCGAACTTCGCGTGATGGTCGTGAAGATCGGTCCCGGGAAAGGGCGTGAGAGCATGGAAATTGGCCAGGTCAGCGTCGAGTTCGACGGCGAACTCAATCGTTTTCAAGCCCTCTTCGAAGGTCTCGCCCGGGATGCCGAAGACAAAAGGCGTGCTCACCCGCAGCCCGATTTCTTTGGCCGCGCGCACCGCGTGCCGGATCTGTTCCAGCGTCGTCGCTTTGCGCAGCGTGTTGAGGTTCTTCTGCACGCCGCTTTCCGCGCCGAGCAGGATGGCCCAGCAGCCCGCCTCCCGGAACGCCTGCAGCAAGGACTGGTCCACTTGATTCGCGCAGGCCGAGGCGAACCACGCGAAGCGCAGCCCGCGGGCCTTGATCCGCCGCGCGAGCTCCATGGCCCGGTCGTAGTCGGAGGCGAGCGAATCATCCAGGAACTTGATCTCCCGGTAACCCTGCTCAAGGAGCAACTCAATCTCCTCCAGCACATTGCCGATGCTGCGGTAGCGCACCCCGCGAATGCCGCTCGCGCGCGCCCGATCGATCTGGAAGCAGAAGAGGCAACGCCGGTTGCAGCCGCGCGAGGTGATGAGCGTTGCCACCGGTTTCCTGCGATAGGTTCCGGGCGGTGGGATGTAGCGTGCCGCATCGCCCAGGAGCTCGCGCGCCGGGAAGGGCAGGCTGTCGAGATCCTCGATCAGCGGTCGCGGCGCGTTCTTGATGATGCTGCCGTTGTGCCGGAAGACGACTCCCGCCACGTCCTCGAGGCTTGCGCCGCGCTCCAGCCGGTCGAGCATTTCGCGGACGGTAAGCTCGCCCTCGCCGGTGACCGCGGCATCAATGCTCCCGCCGTCATCTGCGAGGCACCGCTCTTGCGCGGCGATGGGATAGGGGCCGCCGGCGCAGGTGAATATGTTCTTGTTGAGACGCTTGAGATCCGCGGCAGTCTTTTTGGCCTTGTCCCAGCCAAAGGCGGTGGCATAGATACCGGCGAAATCAGGATCAAATGCGCTGACTTGGCGCAGCATCTCGTCGCGGCGCACGAAGCCGCCGTCGTAAAACCGCACCCGGTGCCCGGCCCGCAGCAGGCAGGCGGCAACGTAAAGAATGCCGAGCGGCTGCCAGTAATTGATCTGCGAGCCCGCCGTCTGGGAGGGAAACAGCTCGTGCGGTGTCCACGCCGGGACGATCAGGGCGCATTTCATGCGCGCCTCCTGACCTTCGCGGGCCGCTCTGCGCTGCGCTGTCGCGGCTCGCGCCGCAGGATCGATTCGGCGGCGGCGATGCCGGACTCGATGGCGCGATCCATGTTGTAGTAACGGAACATCCCGCCCCGGCCCGCCACATGCAGATTCGGAAAGGCGTCCAGATGGGAAAGCACGGTCTCGCAATGGCCCCGGTAGCCGATCTCGAACAGGGGGTAGGCGGCGGGGATGCGCAGCACGCGACTTTCCAGCAGCTCGTTACGCCGCATCAGCCCCAGTCGCTCCAGATGCGCCGCTGTGGTTGCCGTCAGTTCTTCGTCGCGCGCACCCCAGATATCGTCTCCGCGGCAACAGAAATGCTCCGCGATCAGCAGCGTCTTGCCGGGCGGGGCCATGTGCGGGCTCCAGTTCGTCGGTTCGTGCACGCGGCCGAACGGAACGCTCTTTTCCGGGAAATAGATCCAGGTGAGATCGGTTGCCCGCGCGCGGTTCAGCATCACGGCGACGATGACCAGGTCCCGGTAGCGCAGCCGGGCGGCGGCCTCGCGCACTTCCCGAGGAGCGGACGGCTGCAGTAATTGCGCCAGTTGAGGCAGTGGGATCGTGGAGACGAATTCGCCGCCGTGGAATTCATGAACTCGATCTCCCTGGCGCACCCTCACGCTCGCTACGCGGCGCTCGCGATGGCGAATGGCCGTAACGCGGGCGTTGGTCAGCACCGCATTATCCTGGCCTAGGCCTTCCTGCAACTTTTCCGCGATGCGGCCGATTCCCAGGCGCGGGTAGAGAAATTCGTCGGTCAACGTGGGCGGGCTCGCGTTGCGAGCCCTGGAAAACGCCTGCCGGATCGCGGTGCCCAGCGACAGGCCCTGAATGCGCTGGGCTATCCATTCGCTGGCGATGCGCTGGCAGGGAATGCCCCAGACCTTCTCGCTGTAGTCCCGGAAGCAAATCTCGTACAGGGAACGGCCGAAATGGGCCACCACCCAGTCTTCCAGGGAGAGCAGGGGCGTCCTGCGCAAACGCGTCATAGCCCGCGCCTTCGCGTAGTTCAGGAGGATAGCGAAGCTCGCCGCAATGCCCACGCCGAATAAGGCGTTGAGCGGCTGCAACGGATAGTCGAAGTGGTGGCGGCGCAGAAAAATCCTGCTCGCGCGTCGCACCGTGAGCAGCTCGTCGCCCAAGAGACCACGGACGAAGTCCTCGATGCGCCGGTCCGGCGTGAGGAAGCGATGGCCTCCCAGATCGAAGCGGAATTCACCGTGGACGATGGTCCTGGCCAATCCACCCGCCCCGGCGCCTGCCTCGAGCACGCGCACCCTGCGGCCGGCGCGCGCCAGCACGTGGGCGGCGGAAAGCCCGGCGAGCCCCCCGCCCAGGATGATAACGTCGTTGTGGCTGGTCGCGTCTGGCAAGCTGTCTCTACCTGCCGTACCCCGCAGCAGGCGCCTCCACCGCTGCCGGCGCCTCGGCGCCGCGCCCTTTCATCCCGGTGTGCGAGGATGCGGCGTAACCGAGCAGGAAGCCGATCCACGCCGCCACGACGACGATAACTGTCCATAGACTCGTGCGCATGTGCGGCTCCCTCAGTTCCGCGTCGCCTTGCGGATCTTCCAGACGTAGCGCACGCCGTTGTTGTTCTGCGCCAGTATCTCGTCGCCGCTCATGTCCAGCATCGCGGCCACGGACTCCGCCGAAGAGGGGTTATCGAAAACAAGCTCTAGCACCTCACCCTCCTTCATTTTCTCCAGCGCTTTCTTCGTGTAGAGCTGGGGATGCGGGCACACGTAGCCGGTCACATTGAGAACAAACTCGCCTTCATTTCTTTTCTCGAATTTCATGCTTCACTCCTCCTTTAAATCTCGCAGGCGGCCAACTGCTTCGCCATCCTGCGCTCGGTCCACCAGTTGAAGAATTTCACGCCCAGATACGCGCCGCCGATCATGCCCACGCCGAACAGCCAGCCCGAGACATCGCCCTGCGACACGCGCACGAAGAACGCGCCCACGTTGCAGCCCAGGCCCAGGCGCGAGCCGATGCCCATCAGCGCGCCGCCGATGATCGCCCACATCGCCAGTTCGGGCGTCGTGTTCTTCCACTTGAATTCGCTATGAAGCAGCGCCATGACCGCCGCGCCGCCGATGAGCGCGAGCGACATCCAGTCCGCAGGGTTGATCAGAGGATTGGGAATCCCGTTTTCCAGACCGAAGTAGATATTGTCCATGTTGTCCCAACCGAGCTTGTTGAACACCCACCCCACCCATTGCGCCTCCTGGGTAGTCACGTACCAGTAGCCGGGATCGAACACGGTCCCCTTGGCTGAGATGCCGAAGGTCATTCCCATTTCCTTCATCAACTGCCCGAAGTTGTGCGCGCCGAACTTGAGCTGCAGGCCCTTCATCACGTACATGTGAAGCCCTGCGGCGATGCCGAGGAACAGGCCGGCGATCGCCGTGCGCTTGGAGGCCATGATCATGCTCCACAAGCCGGCCAGCTCTGCCTTGAGACCCATCTGGCGCAGCCCTTCCTTCCGGCGTTTGCGCACATAGCCGTTGCGGTACCAGATCAGGTACGCCGCCAGCAGCAGCAGTGCCGCGGGCAGCACGATCCCGACCAGCACGTTGCCGATGAAGGCGGCGAGGAACGGATTCCGCAGTCCTAGCACCTCGCCGTAGGTGGTTACCGGCTGATTCCATACGTAGCCGGCGAGGTACTGGTCCATCCAGCCATCGCCGGCGTTGATCGCAGGCGGCAGCCCCTTGGCCACCGCGGACTGGTGCCAGGAGTACGGCACGAGATTGTTGGACCAGCCGCCGATGTCGACGAAGATCGCCTGCGAAACGCTGATCGAAAGGATCACGAGCATCGCCGTCACGTTGCCCTCCCCGGCCTTGTAGAGCGAACCCGAGGCGCAACCGCCGGTGAGCACCATGCCGACCCCG
>MERG01000044.1:4608-30335 GCA_001771985.1 Betaproteobacteria bacterium RIFCSPLOWO2_12_FULL_62_13
GCGGAAGGCCGATGAGAAGCAGAATCTCCCGTACTGCAGGCACATGCCGTAGACGAAGCCGAACCACAGATAGGCGACGAGATAGATGTAATACTCGTTCACCGCATAGGTCACGATGCTGAGGAGGCTCAAGAAGGCGATGATGCCAAAGGCCCAACGCTGGTTTCTGCTCTCTACGTCTTTCACCCGGTACCTCCATGCAAGCAACGTTGCTCTCCGCCCGACGCTGGCCGGTAGATCCTGACCAGCGTCTGGTACCCAAACACCCCTTCCGAGGCCATGAATTCGCCGGCAAGGCAGTGATTCTCCAGCCGCTGCGCGACGCGCGGCGGGAGAGGCTGGGAAGGATCGCTCAGAATCAGCGCCACCGCCGTCTCGCGCTCGGGGTGTGCCGTCGCCGCGGGATAGTGCCGTCGCAGCGAATATTCCCAAGTGAAACGCAGCGGTGAGGCGTTGATTCCCTCTGGCGGAGAGAGGTTCGTTAGTTCCGGGCGGTAAGCCAACGGCTTGCGGGCGAACAGATCGAGCAGTGCAACCGACATCGCGGGATGGATACCGACGCTTGTCTGCTCGAGTGTGATGACCTCAATAAGCTGCGCATCAAGGGCATCGAGATGCGCCCCCGCTTTTTGCAGATTGGCGGCGCTTGCCGCCTGCAGGAAGGGCAGGTAGGCGAAGAAGGCGACCGCCAACGAGGAGAGCACCGCGCAGAACAGCGCAAACGCCCGTGCTTCGCTGTTCCGGATCTCGCGCAAGCCATAGGCGGCCATCAGGGCGAGCATGGGGAAGAGCGCGATCAGGTAGCGGATGCGCCCGATCTGACCCAGCAGCGCGAGCGCCAGCAGCCAACCGATGATCGCGTACTTCAGGTCCTTCCTCCGGATCGCGGCATAAAGCGAATAGGCTGCGGCGGCGGCAATGAAGGGGTGGATCTGGAACAGGAAGGTCGAGACGAAGCTCTCCTGCCACCGGCCAAGGCCGGGCCTCTGGTAATCCCACAGCAGCCGGAACTGCTCGATCAGCAGATCGTGTTTCGCCAGCACCATGAACCCGAACAAGGCGGCGGCGAGGCCAACGATCACGATCGCCCGCTGTAGGGTCCGTTTCGGCGCCTCTCTCGCGTAAACCATGATGATCGGGATCAGCACGGTCAGCGCCAGCCACGCCGAGTACTTTGAAAGCGCGGCCAGCGTTATCGCCGCGACCGCCGCCGCGATCCAATGCGCTCCGCCGAGCTTGAACGCCTTGATCGCGGTGAATTCCGCGAGGGCAATGAGGAACATGGCCGGCACATCGACCAGCATGAGCGGCACCTGCGTGAGCAGGTAGGGCATGCCGAGGAGCAGCGCGGCGCCGTAGAAACCGACGGTGTCGTCCCAAAGTTCCTTGCCGATGCGGTAGGTCAGTACCACTGTCCCGGAAAACAGGAGCGTGGTGAAGATCTGGATGTAAAGCCGTTCTTCCCCGGCGAAGCGGAAGATCAGGCCGTAGAAGAACGGGACCAGAGGCAGGTCCGTCCAGGCGGGAAGTTCCGCGCCCCAGGCTTCGGCAAAGGCTCCGATGCCGTGCAGCGCAAGATACTTGGCCTGTGCGAAATAACGCGATGCGTCCACGATGACCTCGGGCTCGTTCCAGAACGCCGCGCCGGCCGCGAAGGACAAGCCAAACAGCCAGATCCCGGCGCCGCGCGGCGGCAGCGGAAGCTTCCGCAACGCAAAGGCGACCGCAATGGCGCCAAGGGCAAGTGCCACCGGGCGCGCCGCGTCGGCCCCGGCAAAGACCCATTGCCAGCTCGTGAGCCGGTTGTCGTCAGCGGTGCGGAAGACGAAAAGCGTCAGAAGGGCCGCGAAAGCCAACAGCGAAACCAGCAGCAATGAAAGCGCGTTCTCACTCGTCCGGTGCGCCCGTCCTGCCGCGGAGCCGTGCCTGGCAGAGGGGGCGTCAAAGAACGAAATGCCTGTGGACATAAGCTCAGGCTGCGCTGATCAGAATCCACGGAAAAGCGCTTGCCATTTCAACCCGCCGCGCGCCGCTGCCCGTCACCACGAGATCACTTTGTCGTGGGCAAGAATCTCGTCCACCAGGCGTTCATACGAGACGTCGCTTCGGCGTAGGTCGACCACGCGCACCTCATGCCGCAGTGCATGCGCCTCGATCATCCGGCCGGACAGTTCGTCCTCGCCGTCGTTCAAGATGTGGAGGATTTTCTTTCTCGCCTTTTCGTGGTCGGTCACTTCATTCCCTCTTGGGAATGTTCTACAGCACGATGATCCGATCGGCTTGCTGCACCATCATTGCATTCTGCAACTGGCTCCCGCTGACGATGGCCTCTGGCAGGGTATCGACACCCACGCCCGCCCGCATGGCGCTCTCCTGGCAAAAGCTCAGGCTCACCCCGGGGAGTTGGCACAATGCGGCGCAGGCGGGGTCGGCGAGGAGCCTCGTTCCGGCGTCCATGAGGAAAAGGATTACCCCATGGCCCTTGGCGCTCGCCGCTCGCACGATTCCAGTGATCGACCCAAGATGCCGGTCGCTATTGACGAGGATGCCAAGCTTCACGCTTGATTCTCCTCAACGGGCCTCTGAAATGCCAATGTTGACGGCCTTCAATAGGGCAGTACGTGATCGTACTCAGGCAGTCTCCGGGCGATCTCCTCGGTTGAAAGGAATTCCGCGTCCCCATTTTCCTTGCAGTCCGTGTAGATCTTCATGTCCATATCCTTGACGGTTTGAAGGTGCAGGGCATGTTCCCCCGTAGTTTCCAGTTTCCTGCCCAGGACGTAGACGTCCACCACGTCATCCAGGAGCGTGAGGCCGAGGGACATTCTCAATGCTTCACCCTGTCTATCCCTGACCAGTACTGCAACTTTCTTCGCCATCGTTGCCGCCTTTCGCAGACAAGGTGTGAACCGGGACATTGATCAGGTGATGGCGGTAGGCGTACGCCACCGCCTCGACCTTGCTGTGGAGCTGCAGCTTGGCCAGGATATGCTGAATGTGGTTGCGCACAGTTGCACGACTGATGTAAAGCCGCCGGGAAATCGCTCCTGGCGGGAGACTCTCCGCCAGCAATCGCAGGATTTGTTGCTCGCGGGCGGTGAGCACGCATGCCGGCGCTGGAGCGGCCTCGGTCTTGTTTCCCGCGTGCTCCGCGCGAACCGGTCGCGGCAACGGTTGCGCCGGGGCCGAGCGCCCCGTCGTTGTTCCCTCACGGTGCAGCACATGGAACGCCGTCCACAACCCCTTGCGCGGCGAGGGCGCCAATACAATGTTCACCCAAAGCCGGGCGGGGTCACGGTTACCATTGAGCGAGAGCGGAAACGCCTCGGGAGCGGCTCCGCCTTTGGCCAGGCGCGCGATCCGGCACGCAGGCCCACATACAGGCCGGCCATGGGTGTCGCAGCCGTGAACGAGTTCGTGGCACGGATGCCCGAGCGCCTGCCGTGCGGAAATGCCGAGAAACCGCTCGCTGGCGTGGTTCCAGAAAGTGATGCGCTGATTTGCGTCCACCGCGAAGACGCTGTCCGCCCCGCGGAACAGGATGTCCGCGATGTTGGGACATGCTTCGCTGCTCGCTTGCGGTGGGCTCCGCTGCCACAGTGAAGCCGCCATGCCTCCTCCTTGTTCCCGCCATGCGTTCCGCGGCGCAGCAAAAAAATCTTCGCTAGAGATTCCCTCGAGCGCCCCTTCGACCGCCTATTCTTTACGTTTTCGAAGGCGCTACTTTGACATAGATCAATTTTTGAGCTGAGGATACTATGAAAAACCGCGAATTCTGTCGCGAGCGAGAGCAGCTCGCGGTTTTTCAGAGTATCCTTAATCGGCGAAGAATTCCTTGACCTTGTCCATCCACGACTTCGCACGCGGATTGTGCCGGCCGGCATCCTTCCGGCTGATCGTTTCCAGCTCTTGCAGAAGTTCCTTCTGGCGCGCGGTGAGGTTGACCGGTGTTTCCACCACGACGTGGCACAACAGGTCGCCGTGGGTACTCGAACGCACGCCCCTGATGCCCTTGCCGCGAAGCCGGAACACCTTGCCGCTCTGGGTCTCGGGCGGCACGTTGATTCTGGCGTAACCGTCGAGCGTGGGGATCTCGATGTCCCCGCCCAGCGCGGCGGTGGTGAAGCTGATCGGCATCTCGCAATGCAGGTCGTTGTGATCGCGCTGGAACACCGGGTGCGGTTTGATGTGGATCACCACGTAGAGGTCGCCGGGCGGGCCGCCGCTCACGCCGGCTTCGCCTTCGCCCGAGAGGCGAATGCGATCGCCTTCATCGACACCCGCCGGGATCTTGACCGACAGGGTCTTGTGCCGCTTCACTCGCCCGCTTCCACCGCAGGTGGCGCAAGGACTGGCGATGATCTTGCCGGTGCCGTGGCAGCGCGGACACGTCTGCTGGATCGAGAAAAATCCCTGCTGCATGCGCACCTGGCCGTGGCCGTGGCAGGTCGGGCAGGTGGTGGGGCTGGTGCCGGCCTTGGCGCCACTGCCGCCGCAGGTCTCGCATTCCTCCATGGCCGGGATGCGGATGCGTGTCTCCGTGCCGCGCGCCGCATCCTCCAACCCGATCTCGAGATTGTATCTGAGGTCGGCGCCGCGATAGACGTTGGAACGCGCGCGACCGGTTCCGAAGATGTCGCCGAAGATATCGCCGAACGCATCCGCAAAACTGCCAAACCCCGCGCCCGCGCCGGCCGCGGCTGACGGATCGACGCCGGCATGGCCATACTGGTCGTAGGCCGCGCGCTTGTGCGCGTCCGTCAGGACCTCGTAGGCTTCCTTCGCTTCCTTGAAGTGCTCTTCCGCCTTCGGGTTGTCCGGATTGCGGTCCGGATGATGTTTCATCGCGAGCTTGCGGTACGCCTTCTTGATTTCTTGTTCCAAGGCGTCCCGGTTCACGCCGAGCACGTCGTAGTAATCTCGCTTCGCCATTTTCAGGATTGAGGATTTAGGATTGAGGATTGAGTAAACGACAAAAAGGATCGAGCGGAGGGCTTACGCCTTCCCCTCAATCCTCGATCCTCATTCCTCGATCCTACTTCTTGTCCTTCACTTCCTCGTACTCCGCGTCAACGACGTTGCCGTCGTCTTTCTTGCCGGCCTCCGCCGACTTGCTTTCACCGCCGGCCTGCGCCTGCTGCTCCTTGTACATCTGCTCCGCGAGCTTGTGCGCGGCCTGGGCGAGCGCCTGGGTCGTGGCTTCGATCTTCTCCTTGTCGTCGCTCTTGAGCGCTTCTTCGGCTTCCTTCAACGCCGCCTCGATCTTCGCTTTTTCGTCGGCGCCGACCTTGTCGCCGTGCTCCTTGAGCGTTTTCCTGACCGTGTGGACCATGTGGTCGCACTGGTTGCGCGCGTCCACCAGCTCGCGCGCCTTGCGGTCTTCCTCGGCGTGCGCTTCGGCGTCCTTCACCATGCGCCTGATTTCCGCCTCGGTGAGACCGCTCGAAGCCTGGATCTTGATCTTGTTCTCCTTGCCGGTCGCCTTGTCTTTGGCCGAGACGTGCAGGATGCCATTGGCGTCGATGTCGAACGTGACCTCGATCTGCGGCATGCCGCGCGGAGCGGGCGGAATGTCGGCCAGATTGAACTGGCCGAGCGACTTGTTGTCGCGCGCCATCTCGCGCTCGCCCTGCAGCACGTGGATCGTGACCGCGGTCTGGCTGTCCTCCGCGGTGGAGAAGATCTGCGTCGCCTTCGTCGGGATCGTGGTGTTCTTCTGGATGAGCTTGGTCATCACCCCGCCCAGCGTTTCGATGCCGAGCGAGAGCGGCGTGACGTCCAGCAGCAGGACGTCCTTCACGTCACCCTTCAGAACGCCGGCCTGGATCGCGGCGCCGACCGCCACTGCCTCATCGGGATTGACGTCCTTGCGCGGTTCCTTGCCGAAAATCTCCCTGACCTTCTCCTGCACCTTCGGCATTCGCGTTTGCCCCCCGACCAGGATCACGTCCTCGATGTCGGAGACCTTGACGCCGGAATCCTTGATCGCGATGCGGCACGGCTCGATCGTTTTTTCGATCAGGTCCTCGACCAGAGACTCGAACTTGGCGCGCGTGATCTTGATCGCCAGGTGCTTGGGACCGGACTGATCCGCCGTGATGTAGGGGAGGTTGACCTCGGTCTGCTGCGAGCTGGAGAGCTCGATCTTGGCTTTCTCCGCTGCGTCCTTCAGCCGTTGCAGCGCGAGCATGTCCTTGCGCAGGTCAATGCCCGCTTCCTTCTTGAACTCATCGCACAGATAGTTGATAAGACGCTGATCGAAGTCGTCGCCGCCGAGGAACGTGTCGCCGTTGGTGGAAAGCACCTCGAACTGGTGTTCGCCCTCGACTTCCGCGATCTCGATGATGGAGATGTCGAAGGTGCCGCCGCCAAGGTCGTAAATCGCGATTTTGCGGTCGCCTTTCTTCTTGTCCATGCCGAAGGCGAGCGCGGCCGCGGTCGGCTCGTTGATGATGCGCTTCACGTCAAGACCCGCGATACGGCCGGCATCTTTGGTCGCCTGACGCTGAGAATCGTTGAAGTAAGCGGGTACCGTGATCACCGCTTCCGTGACCGGTTCGCCCAGGTAATCCTCGGCCGTCTTCTTCATCTTCATCAGCACCTGCGCCGAAACCTCGGGCGGCGCCATCTTCTTGCCGCGCGCCTCGACCCACGCATCGCCGTTGGACGCCTCCAGGATGTTGAAGGGGACCAGCTTGATTTCCTTCTTGACCTCCGCGTCGCCGAAGCGGCGGCCGATCAGGCGTTTCACCGAATACAGGGTGTTCTTCGGATTGGTGACGGCTTGGCGCTTAGCGGGCGCGCCGACGAGGATTTCGCCGTCCTCCATGTACGCGACGACGGACGGCGTCGTGCGCGAGCCTTCCGAGTTTTCGATCACTTTCGGCTGGCCGTTTTCCATCACGGCCACGCACGAGTTGGTCGTCCCCAAGTCAATTCCAATGATTTTTCCCATGGTTTGCCTCGTTGTCTGGTCCTGAAAATTCTTTATTAACTCCGATATGGGGGTAGCGCATCGGCTTTCAACGGTTAGGAGCCCCTTGCCCTGGCGACCGTCACCAACGCGGGCCGAATCAGCCGCTCGTGCAGGAGGTATCCCTTCTGCAGCACCTGTACCACGGTATTCGGTTCGGCATCGGACTCAACCGTGCTGATCGCCTGGTGGCGGTGGGGGTCGAATTTCTCGCCGGCCGGGTTGATTTCGGTGAGATTGAATTTTTCGAACACCGACGTGAGCTGCTTCAGGGTCAGTTCGACGCCGCTTTTCAGGCGTTCGACCGCGGTGTTGTCGGTGGCAAGCGCAGCTTCAAGGCTGTCCTTGACTGCCAGCAGTTCCGATGCGAAATTTTCGACTGCAAATTTGTGGGCGCTCGCGATTTCGGCTTGTGCCCGCTTGCGGATATTGTCGGCTTCGGCCTTGGCTCGCAGCCAGGCATCGTGGTGCTCTTGCGCCGCCAGTTCTGCCGTCCTCAGCAATTCCTCAACGCTCGGCACCACTTCCACCACCGGCTGCGCTGGTTCCGCAGCGGGAGCGGCATCACCGATGGCCGAAGGTTTCTGTTGCTGTTCTGGTTTGCTGTCGTCCGGCGCGGCGAGTTCCGGTATGTCCTGCATTCATGCTCTCCAGTTTACAATTTTACGAATATTGGGGCGTTTGGGGTGTTTTCAAGAGAACCCGATCGTAAAGGTAACTGACTGCTTTCTCTGGACATTTACCGGGATCATGCCTAGGATCAACGATCTTGATGCTGGACTCATTCCCGCGCGGATGAGGGGCCGATGACCGCCGCAACTGAAACTGTCGATCTCACCACCCAGCCGCGAAGCCAGGTGCAGAGCGCTGCGTTCTGGGCCGTCAAGAGCTTGCGGCGAGGGGAGAAGGTGGTATTGATCACGGCACAAGAGCCGACGCTGCTCATGCATAGCCTCGATCTGCAATTGCGGCACAACCTCGCGTGGACCATCGTCGAGGCCGATGGAAGATGGCGTGTGGAAGTATCGCACCGCGCCGATGCCGGACCGCGCGACGCACTCGACATGCTTGGGCTCGACCATAAACGACTGGACGGCGTGTTCGTCCGGGCGCTCCAACTCTTGAACCGCGATGACGCGGCGGGCGCTGCGCCGCCGCTACGCGAATTTGCGGCTGCCCTCAGGCGGCACATCGCGGTCGAGGACGGATTGCTCGCGTCTTTCCTCGACGCGCCCGCAGCGGACGCTGACCCCCTCGCCGTCATGCTGCGCGAGCACAAGGAAATCCTGCAGCAACTTTCCGTGGTCGAGGACTCCTTGGGGTTCCCCGAAGCCGCGGAACTCGGCGCGCTGTGCGCGATTCTGTCCGGTACTCTGGCCAAACACGAACACCGCGAAGAGAGCAACCTGTTTCCGCGATGGCGCGGGCAGTGGGCGCGGAAGAGCGCGGTCGAGCGAGAGGAAGTCATGTCGCGGGTAGCGTCCCTACTTGCCGCCCTTGGAAAATGATGAATGCGGAATGATGAATGATGAATGGGAAAAACGGCGCGGTTTGGAAGCGGTTCTAATTCATCGTTCCTCGTTCATCATTCATCATTCATCATTCATCATTAGCTCTTTGCTCCCATCGCCATTGCGCGCAGCCGCGAGCTGTCGAGCTCTTCGGAGGAAGGTCCCGCGGTCCAGCCGAGCAGTTGCTTCAGCACGATGTCGGTCAGCGTCTGGATCCAGTCATCGCGCTCGTTGAGGCAAGGGATGAAGTTGAAATCCCGGCCGCCGGACTGGATGAAGATGGTCTTGCCTTCGATTGCGATTTCCTCGAGTGTTTCCAGGCAGTCGGATACGAAACCGGGGCAGATCACATCGACGCGGTTCACCTTCTGCTTGCCGAGCTGGGTCAGCAGCACGGCGGTGTAGGGTTTGATCCATTCTGCGCGTCCGAAGCGCGACTGGAAGGCGATGTGATACTGCTCGGGCTTCAGCGCAAGCGCTTCGGCGACCAGGCGTGCCGTTTTCTGGCACTCGCAGTGGTAGGGGTCGCCTTGGTCGAGGGTCACCCGCGGCACGCCGTGAAAGCTCATGATCAAGCGGTCGGGCCGGCCGTTCTTCATCCAATAGTCGCGAACGTTCTGGGCCAGGGCGTTGATATAGCCCGGATGATCGTGGAAATGGCGCACAGTTCGCACTGCCGGCATGTTGCGCATGCGCGACAGGCTGTCAAACGCAGCCGCGAAGGCGGTTCCGGTGGCGCTCGCCGAATATTGTGGATACAGCGGCACGAGCAGGAGGCGGTCGCAATGCTGCGCCTTGAGTTCCTGCAACTTGTCGGCGATCGAGGGCTTGCCGTAGCGCATCGCGTAATCGACGACCATTGGATACTTCAGGCGCTCGCCGAGATAGCCGCGCAACAGCGTCGCCTGGCGCTGGGTGTGCGTCTTCAGGGGCGACCCGTCGCTCATCCACACCCGTGCGTAACGCTCGGCCGACTGTTTGGGGCGCGTCCTGAGCACATAGAGGTGCAGGATCGGCCACCACAGCGGGCGCGGGATTTCAACGACATGCGGATCGGACAGGAATTCCCTGAGGTAGGCCCGCACCGCTTGCGGTGTCGGCGCCTGCGGCGTGCCGAGATTGATCAGCAAGATGCCGATCCTGGCAGGCGTGCCGTGATGGAACGGTGGTTCGGGCAGATAACGCGCCATGACGCGCGATTACCGAAAGGAGAGAGGAGATAGGAGAGAGGTGGAAACCCAACCCGCGTCTGCGGGCATGTTGTTCTCGTCTCTGCTCTCTCCTCTCACTTCTCGCCTCTCGGCTTTCTTCAGTAATGCGAAAACGCGCTGGAAAGCAGCTTCGCCGTGATGTCGACGATCGGGATCACGCGCTCGTAGGCCATTCGTGTCGGGCCGATGACGCCGACCGTGCCGACGACGTGGCCATCCACCTCGTAGGGCGCGGTCACCACGCTGCACTCATCGAGCGGGACAAGCCCCGACTCACCGCCGATGAAAATCTGGACGCCGTGCGCACGGCTGCTGAAATCGAGCAACTGCAGCAGCCCGGCCTTGCGGTCGAACAGATCGAAGAGTTTGCGCAGGCTGGCCATGTTCGATGACAGGTCCTGGATGTCGAGGAGATTGCTTTCACCGGAGATCACCACGTCCTCGGCCGACTCGCTCACCGCCTGGCCGCCGGCTTCCAGCGCTGCAGTCATGAGTTGTGTCATGTCCTCGCGCATCCGCTTCAGTTCCTCATGGACGCGCCTCTTGATCTCGGCGAACGTGAGCCCGGCGTAGTTCTGGTTGAGAATGTTGGCGGCCTCGATCAGTTCCGAAGGCGTGTACGATCGCTCGGTGAACATGATGCGGTTCTGCACGTCGCCTTCCGGCGTTACCAGGATCAGCAGGATGCGCTTTTCGGAGAGCTTCAGGAACTCGATGTGGCGGAAGCCGCTGCTCCTGCGCGGCGTCATTACCACGCCGGCGAAATGCGTGAGGTCGGACAGGATGTGCGATGCGGAGGTGACCAGCCTCTGCGTGTTCTCGGCATGCAACTGCCCCTCAAGCTGGTTGATCTCGACCCTGTCGAGCGGCTTGATGGTGAGCAGAGTGTCGACGAAAAAGCGGTAACCGCGCACGGTGGGCACGCGTCCGGCCGAGGTGTGCGGGCTTGCGATGAAGCCGATTTCCTCGAGATCCGCCATCACGTTGCGGATGCTGGCCGGCGAGAGATCCAGCCCGGAATACTTGGACAGCGCGCGCGAGCCGACCGGCTGGCCTTCCGCGATATAACGTTCAACCAGCGTCTTGAGCAGGATCTGCGCACGTTCGTTGAGCGTTACGTAGTTGCTTGCCATGAACCTATTCTACACAAATCCGGTGAACGGTGAACGGCGAACCATGAACGGCAGTAAGCGCTTGAGCCACTTACCGTTTACGGCTTACCGCCCACCAAACTTTTGTGGTTTAATGCGGGCGTGAAAACGTCATTCAAGACCGTCGCGCTGATCGGCAAGTACAAGAGCCCGGAGATCGCCGAGCCGCTGCTCAAGCTCGGTCGCTTCCTCGAGCGGCGCGGCGTAAAGGTGCTGCTCGACCGGCTCACCGCTTCGCACATCGGCGATTGCCCATACCCGGTGCTGGGGCTCGAAGAGCTGGGCCGGCAGGCGGACCTCGCCATCGTGATCGGCGGCGACGGCACCATGCTCAACATCGCGCGCACTTTCGCCCCCTACGAAGTCGCGCTTGTGGGCATCAACCAGGGACGGCTGGGGTTCCTCACCGATATCTCGATCGACACCATGTTCGAGACCATCGGCGCCATCCTTGACGGCAAGTTCGTCACCGAGGACCGCATGCTCCTCGCTTCCGAAATCTTCAGCGGGAGCGAACGCGTGTTCGACGTGCTCGCATTCAACGACGTCGTGGTGAGCAAGGGCGCCAAGGGCAGCATGATCGAGTTCGAGGTGCGCATCGACGGCCAGTTCATCTACGACCAGCGCTCGGACGGCTTGATCGTCGCGACACCGACGGGTTCTACCGCCTATGCCCTGTCCTCGGGCGGCCCGATCGTGCACCCCTCGCTCAACGTGATTGCCCTGGTTCCGGTGTGCCCGCATACGCTGTCCAACCGCCCGATCGTGATCGGCAGCGACTGCACGGTGGAAATCATCGTGCGGGACGCCGACGACCCGCGCGTCCACTTCGACAGCCATTCGCACTTCGACCTGCACAAAGGCGACCGTATCGTCGTGCGCCGCTACCCGCACGTCATCAGCCTCCTGCACCCGCTCGGGCACAGCTATTACGGCATGTTGCGCGAGAAGCTCAACTGGAACCGCGAGTAACCGGTGATGAGTTATGGGTGATGAGTGATGGGTGAAAGCAGGGGACAATTCCTGGCCGCCCGTTACTCATTACTCATTACTCATTACCCATTACCCATTACCCTGCCAATGTTACGCAGTCTGTCAATCCGCGATTTCGTGATCGTCGACCGCATGGATCTCGAATTCGCGTCCGGCTTCACGGTGCTGACCGGCGAGACCGGGGCCGGCAAGTCCATCCTGATCGATGCCCTCGCCTTGGTGCTGGGCGAGCGCGGAGACGCCCTCGTGGTGCGCCAGGGCGCGGAGCGCGCCGAGCTCAGCGCCGAGTTTGACACCGGAGCGATCAAGGAACTTACGCGTTGGCTGGCGGCAAACGAACTTGCCGGGGACGAGTGCGTGTGCCTGATGCGGCGTGTGATAGACGGCTCGGGCCGTTCGCGCGGCTTCATCAACGGCCGCGCCGCAACCTTGGCGCAATTGCGGCAAGCGGGCGAGTTCCTGGTTGACATCCACGGCCAGAACCAGCACCAGTCGCTGCTGCGCGCCGGCTCGCAGCGCGATCTGCTCGACGCTTATGGCGGGCTTGCAGAGCAGGCCGGGAGAGTGGCGGAAGCTTGCCGGGAGCTGCAACGGCGGCGCGAGCGGCGCGTTGCCTTCGAGACCAACGCCGCGGCTTTCGCCGCCGAGCGCGAGCAGCTCGAGTGGCAGGCGCGCGAACTCGAAGCGCTGAATTTCACCGCCGACGAATGGCAATCACTCACCGCCGAGCACGCGCGGCTCGCGCATGCGGCGAGCCTGATCGAAGCCGCGCAGTCCGGTCTGGAGATGCTGTCGGAGGGCGAGGGATCGAGTCTTTCGCAGGTGAACGGCATCATCGCCCGTCTCGACAACCTGCTGGAATACGATGCACGACTCAAGGAAATCCTCGATGTACTGGAGCCAGCGCAAGTCCAGTTGCAGGAAGCGGTTTATGCGCTGCGCCGCTACGGTGAGCGGCTGGATATGGACCCGCAGCGGCTGCGCGGGGTTGAGCGGCGGCTCGATGCGGCCCACGCTGCAGCGCGCAAATATCGGGTGTCGCCCGAGGATCTCCCTGAGACGCTGGAAAGGGCGACAGCGCGACTGGCCGAACTGGGCGAGCGCGGCGATCCAGGCGCGCTGCGCAAGCTGGAAGAAGAAGCGCGCGCCGCGTACATGGGAGAAGCGAAGAAACTTTCTGCCGGACGCAAGAAGGCGGCGAAGAGGCTTTCAGAACAGGTGACCGACGCGGTGCAGAAGCTCGCCATGGCGGGTGGAACCTTTGCGATTGCACTGAACGGTGTGGAAGGGCCGGCCTCGCATGGACTGGAACAGCCTGAGTTTCTGGTGTCGGCTCACAAGGGCGTAGCGCCGCAGCCGCTCGCCAAAGTCGCTTCCGGTGGCGAGCTTTCGCGCCTGAGCCTCGCGATTCAGACCGTCACCACCCAGGTTGCGCAGGTCCCCACGCTGATTTTCGACGAAGTCGACGCCGGGATCGGGGGCCGAGTTGCCGAGATCGTCGGCAAGATGCTGAAACAGCTCGGCAACAAGCATCAGGTGATGTGCATCACACACCTGCCGCAGGTCGCGGCCTCGGCCGATCAACAATGGCAGGTGACCAAGACCAGTGCGAACGGCAAGGTTTTGAGCAGGGTAATGGTGCTCGATCAGGAGCAACGCGTGGAGGAAATCGCGCGAATGCTGGGGGGCCTCAGGATCACCGAGACCACGCGCAAGCACGCCGCGGAAATGCTCAAGGCGGTGAATAGCAAATCGTAGGACCTATTTGCTTATTCGCTGGCGCTGAAAATGCCACCGCGTCAATTCCACCCTCGATCGCGATCCGAATCGTAACTTGCAGTTTCCTGTTTGACTTCATTCGGGCTCAGGATTACATTGACATGCGGGGCCGTTGCGCGGCTCCTACGCGGCGTCCGTTCAAACCCGAATCTTAAATGGAGGCACAGATGAAATTTGCAGCGATCAGAATGGCTTGCCGGTTTCTGATTTTTTCGATGATGATGTTGTCCTTTCAGACGGTTCAGGCGGGCATGATTGGCACCGATCAGGTGGCTTCTGCCACCGGTGCACAGGCTGAACGCAATGCCGTGCTGAGCCTGATGAACCGCTCAGAGGTGGCAAGCCAGCTTCAGGCCCTGGGCCTGGATCCGAATGCTGCCAAAGATCGTCTCGCGGCGTTGACGGATGAGGAAGTGCGCACGCTCGCGGGGCAGCTCAATTCGCTGCCCGCCGGTGCCGACAGCGGCTGGTGGATCGCCGCAGTGCTCCTCGTTGGAGTGTTGGTCTGGTACGTCTACTACAGAAGGTGATCCGGGACTTACCCAGAAGCGCCCGCCTGATCGCGGGCGTTTTTTTCTCTCTGCCGGGTTGAGCGGCTGTGCGCTGCTCGTTCCGCAGACCGAAGAGCTGCGCAGGACCAGGCCCGCTGGCCTGGTTGAGCGCATCGAGTCGGCGGAGGTTCCGTTCTTCCCGCAGAAGGACTGTCAGTGCGGCCCCGCCGCGTTGGTGTTGCGCTCAGGCGAGAAGCAAAGACTGTCGCTTCCGTTTCCCGCTTACCCATCCAGCATTCACTACTTGCCGCTTTTGTTCGGGCAGTCGGGGCGCGTGCAGTCGGCGTAGATTTGCAGCGAATGCCCGTGGATTTTGAAGCCGCGCTGTTCCGCGACCTCGATTTGCCGTTTTTCGATCTCGAGGTCGTAGAATTCTTCGACGTGGCCGCATTGGACGCACACTAAATGGTCGTGGTGTCCGCCCTCGTTTAATTCGAACACCGCCTTGCCGCTTTCAAAGTGGTGCCGGACCAGGAGCCCCGCCTGCTCGAACTGGGTCAGCACCCGGTAGACGGTGGCAAGCCCCGTGTCGGTGCCTTCCTTGGACAGCATCTTGTAGACGTCTTCGGCTGAGAGGTGACGTACCGGACTTTTCTCGAACAACTCGAGAATGCGCAGCCGCGGCACCGTGGCTTTGAGGCCAATCGTCTTGAGATCCTCTGGCGAACTCACGTTTTCCCTGTCGGGGCGGGTAACTCTCGGCTATCATATTCACTTTTCCAGGCTTTGGAAACCGCGCGGGGTGAAGGGTTTTGGGGTCTTTGCCACGCGTGGATGGGCTCGATGCGGGCCGTTCCTCAAATGAATTCATGCGTAAAGTCATTCTGATCGTTATCCTGCTTGGCGGCTGCAAGGATGTGCCGATGTTGCCTACCCTCACGCCGTACAAGATCGATATCCAGCAGGGTAATTTCATCACGCAGGACATGGTGGCGAAGCTCAAACCCGGCATGACGCGCTCGCAGGTGCGCTTCATACTCGGCACGCCGTTGGTCGTGGATCCCTTTCACGGTGACCGCTGGGACTACGTCTACCTTTACAAGAAAGGCGGCGAAGTCATGGAGCAGCGCCGTTTCGCGGTGATTTTCAGAGACGACAAGCTGGTCCGTATTGAAGGCGACGTTGTCCCCGCGGGCACGAGTACTGCGACGGATCGTGCCGGCACCGAAAAGCCGAAACCTGCCGTGGCGAAGCCCGATGGCGGCGCGAGCGCACCGGAGAAGCCCGAGGCAACGAAGCCGGCGGCGGCTGAACCGGCGCCTGGATCTGCATCCACGCCTCAAGGTGCCGTATTGACTACGACCTCCGGAGACCGGGTGCAGTCAGAATCGCAGAGAGGGGAATCGAACAAAGCGGAGACGGGGACGGAAAAACCCAGGCAAGTGCAGCCGCAGGAAGAACAAGGATTCTTCGGGCGCGTGCTGGAGAAACTGGGGTTCTGACCGGGTAATGGGGAATGGGAAATGGAAATCGTGCAAATCCAGGATTCATAAAGGTGCCATACCTGCTCTTACCATTTCCTGTTTCCCGTTCCCCATTTGCCCTTTGAGATGAGTTCCAAGTCATGACGACGTTGAACGTTGCTGTTGCGGGAAGTACCGGGCGAATGGGGCGGACGCTGATCGAGACAGTGCTGCGCAGTTCGGATATACGCCTTGCCGCGGCGCTGGAGCAGGCGGGGAGCGCGCATCTCGGAAAGGATGCGGGTGAACTGGTCGGTTCGCCGTGCGGTGTGGCGATCAGCGACAAGGTCGAATCAGCGCTCGAGGGATGCCAAGTATTGATCGACTTCACGCGTCCCGAAGGCACGCTCGCGCATCTCGCCATCTGCCGGCGGCAGGCGATTAGCATGGTGATCGGCACGACCGGCTTCAGCGACGAGCAGAAGAGGACTATCGCCGACGCGGCGCGCGATGTTGCCATCGTCTTTGCACCTAATATGAGCGTCGGCGTCAATGTTACATTCAAGCTGCTTGAGGTTGCGGCGACGGCATTGAGTGAGGGCTACGACGTCGAGATCATCGAGGCGCATCACCGGCACAAAGTCGACGCGCCGTCAGGCACCGCGCTGAAAATGGGTGAAGTCGTGGCGAAAGCGCTGGGGAGAAATCTGGCCGAGTGCGCGGTGTATGGCCGCGAAGGCGTCACCGGGGAGCGCAACACTGCGACGATTGGCTTTGCCAGCGTGCGCGGTGGTGACATTGTTGGGGACCACAGCGTGATGTTTGCCGGCACCGGCGAGCGCATCGAGATCGTCCACCGATCCACCAGCCGTGCGAACTACGCGGAGGGCGCCCTTCGTGCGGCGCGGTTCTTGTCGGGGCGGAAAACCGGCTTGTTTGACATGCAGGATGTGCTCGGGCTCAGGCAGGGAAGGGTGGCGAGTGACGGTTTCGCCGGCAAGACCGCGTTGCCGGGGAACGCCTAATCGCGTATAATTTTCACTCAAGCAGCGGGACGGCTCGACAGCCTGTCCCGCTTTCCATATCTGCGCAGTAAATCAAGAGGTTACTCGTGCCGCACGCTCAGCCCGCCGTACTCGTACTCAGAGATGGCACGGTGTTCCGCGGCACTTCCATCGGCGCAGACGGCATGGCCGCCGGCGAAGTGGTGTTCAACACCGCGATGACCGGCTATCAGGAAATCCTGACCGATCCCTCGTACTGCCGCCAGATCGTCACATTGACTTATCCCCACATCGGCAACTACGGCGCCAATCCCGAGGATGTGGAATCGCACAAGGTATTCGCCGCAGGACTGGTAATCCGCGATTTGCCGGTTCTCTCGAGCAATTGGCGCAAGACCTGGACGTTGCCGGAATATCTCAGGCACGAAAACGTGGTGGCGATCGCTGATATCGACACCCGCAAGCTCACGCGCATCCTGCGCGACAAGGGTGCGCAGGATGGCTGCATCATGGCCGGCAAAGTCGACGAAAGAACTGCGCTGCAAACGGCGCGCGAATTCCCCGGCTTTCTCGGCATGGATCTCGCGAAAGTGGTGAGCTGCGAAAGGCCCTATGCGTGGGAGGAAAGCACCTGGACCCTGGGCCAGGGTTACGGGCGGCTCGCAAATTCGCGTTTTGACGTGGTTGCCTACGATTATGGCATCAAGCGCAACATTCTGCGCAAGCTCGTCGCGCGCGGCTGCAGACTGACCGTGTTGCCCGCGCAAACGCCGGCCGAGGAGGCGTTCGCGCTGAGACCCGACGGCATCTTTCTTTCAAACGGTCCGGGGGATCCCGAGCCCTGCGGTTACGCGATTCGCGCGATCCGCCGATTTCTCGAGACGGACATCCCCGTCTTCGGCATCTGCCTCGGGCACCAACTGCTTGCGCTGGCGAGCGGGGCGAAAACGATCAAGATGAAATTCGGGCATCACGGCGCCAACCACCCGGTGCAGGACCTCGACACCGGGCGTGTGATGATCACCAGCCAGAACCACGGGTTTGCAGTGGACAGCGCCACGCTGCCCGCGAACCTGAGGGTGACGCACGTGTCGCTATTCGACGGCAGCCTGCAAGGTTTTGCGCGTAGCGACCGCCCGGCGTTCTGCTTCCAAGGCCATCCGGAAGCAAGTCCGGGACCTCATGACGTTGACTACCTTTTTGACAGATTCATCGGCCTCATGGAAAAGGCAAAGGCGGAAGGCGGAAGGATGAAGGCGGAAGCGGAAAAATCCACGGCAGGCGCGGCATGAATTCATCCTTCATCCTTCATCCTTCATCCTTCCAGTGCCATGCCAAAACGCACTGACATCGAATCCATCCTCATCATCGGCGCGGGGCCGATCGTGATCGGCCAGGCGTGCGAGTTCGACTATTCCGGGGCGCAAGCATGCAAGGCGCTCAAGTCGGACGGTTATCGGGTGATCCTGGTCAACTCCAATCCGGCGACGATCATGACCGACCCCGAAATGGCCGACGCGACCTACATCGAGCCAATTACCTGGCAGATGGTGGAGCAGATTATCGCGATCGAGCGCCCCGGCGCGCTGCTGCCGACGATGGGGGGCCAGACCGCGCTCAACTGCGCGCTCGACCTCGCGCGCGAAAGGGTGCTCGAAAGATACGGCGTGGAAATGATCGGCGCCTCGCGCGAGGCGATCGACAAGGCGGAGGATCGCGAAAAATTCAAGGGGGCCATGGCGAAGATCGGGCTCGCGAGCCTCCGCTCAGCACTTGCCCACAGCATGGAGGAGGCGCTGCAGGTGCAGGCGATGGTGGGGTTCCCGGCAATCATCCGCCCGTCCTTCACGCTCGGCGGCACCGGCGGGGGCATCGCCTACAATCGCGAGGAGTTCATCGCCATCGTCGAGCGCGGGCTCGATGCGAGTCCCACCAACGAAGTGCTGATCGAGGAGTCGGTGATCGGCTGGAAAGAGTTCGAAATGGAGGTGGTGCGGGACCGGAAGGACAACTGCATCATCATCTGCTCGATCGAGAACCTCGATCCGATGGGGGTGCACACCGGCGACTCGATTACCGTGGCGCCGGCGCAGACGCTCACCGACAAGGAATACCAGATCATGCGCGACGCCTCGATCGCCTGCTTGCGCGAGATCGGGGTCGACACCGGCGGCTCCAATGTGCAGTTCGCGATCCACCCCGGGGATGGACGCATGGTCATCATCGAGATGAACCCCCGGGTGTCGCGTTCTTCGGCACTGGCATCGAAGGCCACGGGGTTCCCGATCGCGAAGGTCGCGGCCAAGCTCGCGGTGGGCTATACGCTCGATGAATTGAGAAACGAGATCACCGGCGGCGCGACTCCGGCCTCGTTCGAGCCGACCATCGATTATGTCGTGACCAAGGTTCCGCGGTTCGCCTTCGAGAAGTTCCCGCAGGCCGACGATCGTCTGACCACGCAGATGAAATCGGTGGGCGAGGTAATGGCGATCGGCCGCACTTTCCAGGAATCGATTCAGAAAGCGCTGCGCGGGCTCGAGACCGGAGCCGACGGGTTCGATGAGCGGACCACCGATCGCGACACCATCGAGAACGAGCTTGGCGATCCGGGCGCCGACCGGATCTACTACGTCGCGGATGCGTTCCGCTGCGGCATGTCGATCGACGAAGTCCATGAACTCTCCCGCATCGATCCGTGGTTCCTCGGGCAGATCGAAGACATTGTCCACCAGGAGCAGGGCCTGATCGGCAGGCGTCTGGACGCGTTCGACGCTTCTGAATTGCGCAGGTTCAAGCGCAACGGATTCTCGGATGGCAGACTCGCCAAGCTCTTGAATACGGATGCACTTCAGGCGCGCGCACAACGGCTTGCGCTTGGCGTGGTTCCGGTATACAAGCGTGTGGATACGTGCGCGGGCGAGTTCGCGACCAGCACCGCCTACATGTATTCGACCTACGAGGAGGAGAATGAAGCCGAGCCCTCCGACCGGAAAAAAATCATGGTGTTGGGGGGCGGTCCCAACCGCATCGGGCAGGGCATCGAGTTCGACTACTGCTGCGTGCACGCGGCGCTGGCGCTGCGCGAGGACGGCTTCGAGACCATCATGGTCAACTGCAACCCGGAGACGGTTTCGACCGACTACGACATTTCCGACCGGCTGTATTTCGAGCCGCTGACGCTCGAGGACGTGCTGGAAATCGTGCGCGTCGAGAAGCCGTTCGGCGTCATCGTGCAGTTCGGGGGACAGACGCCGCTCAAGCTCGCACGCGAGCTCGAGGCGAACGGCGTTCCGATCATTGGCACGACACCCGACTCGATTGACATTGCGGAAGATCGCGAGCGCTTCCAGAAGCTTCTGCACAAACTCAAGCTCAAGCAGCCCTCCAACCGCACCGCGCGCAGCCCGCACAGGGCGCTCGCTGTCGCGGAAGAAATAGGTTATCCGCTGGTAGTGCGGCCGTCCTACGTGCTTGGGGGACGCGCCATGGAGATCGTGTATCAGCAGAGCGATCTCGAGCGCTACATGCGCGAGGCGGTGAAGGTGTCGAACGACAGTCCCGTGCTGCTGGACCGCTTCCTGAACGATGCGATCGAGGTCGACGTCGACGCGGTGTCGGATGGCAGGCAGGTCATCATCGGCGGCGTGATGGAGCACATCGAGGAAGCGGGCGTGCACTCGGGTGATTCAGCGTGCTCGCTGCCGCCGTTCAGCCTGTCGCAGGAAACCCAGGATGAGTTGCGCCGCCAGACGATCGCGATGGCGCATGCGCTGAACGTCGTGGGGCTTATCAACGTGCAGTTCGCGATCCAGAACGGCACGATCCATGTGCTCGAAGTCAATCCGCGCGCCTCGCGCACCGTGCCCTTCGTGTCCAAGGCGACCGGCTTGCCGCTTGCCAAGATCGCCGCGCGCTGCATGGCCGGCCGCACGCTCGCCCAACAGGGCATCGACAGCGAGATTGTCCCGCCCTATTATTCGGTCAAGGAAGCGGTGTTCCCGTTCATCAAGTTTCCCGGCGCCGATACCATACTGGGACCGGAGATGAAATCGACGGGCGAAGTGATGGGCGTGGGCGCGAGCTTCGGCGAGGCGTTCGTCAAATCGCAAATGGGGGCGGGCGAGAAGCTCCCGGAGACCGGCAAGGTTTTCATCAGCGTGCGCGACGGGGACAAGCCGCGGGTCGTCGATATCGCGCGCGCGCTCTCCCAATTGGGTTTCGCCCTGGTCGCAACGCGAGGCACCGCGGGGGCGCTCGCCGCCGCCGGATTGAACGTGACCCCGGTCAACAAGGTCGCAGAGGGCCGGCCGCACATCGTGGACATGATCAAGAACGGCGAGATCGCGCTGATTGTCAACACCGTCGAGGAGAAGCGGACCGCGGTGCGCGACTCATACTCGATCAGGCGGGCGGCGCTGCAGGGGCGCGTGACGTTGTATACGACGCTGTCCGGCGCGCGCGCGGCATGCAACGGCATGGAGCAGTCGCGGGAGCTGCGGGCGTATGTGGTGCAGGGATTGCACTCGAGGCTGCTCGAGGCTGTAAATTGAGCCGGAAGCGTAGGGAAGTGGCATGAGCAAGATTCCGTTGACTGTGGCCGGTGCCGAGAAACTGCGCGCCGAGTTGCAAGAACTGAAGAGCGTACAGCGGCCCGCGATCATCAAGGCAATCGCGGAGGCGCGCTCGCACGGGGACCTGTGGGAAAACGCGGAATACCATGCGGCGAAGGAGCGGCAGGGCTTCATCGAAGGCCGGATTGTGGAAATCGAAGCGAAGCTCGCCAACGCGCAGATCATCAATCCGGCGCTGCTTGACGCCGACGGCCGCTGTGTATTCGGTGCGACTGTGGAACTCGAAGACGTGGCGAGCCGCGAAGTCGTGACCTACCAGATCGTCGGCGACGACGAGGCGGACATCAAGAGCGGCAAGATCTCGATCAGTTCGCCGATCGCGCGCGCGCTGATCGGCAAGTATTCAGGCGACGTCGCCGAGGTGCAGGCGCCGGGCGGGGTGCGGGAATACGAAATTCTCGACGTCAAGTACATTTGAACCGCCAAGGCCGCCAAGAGCGCCAAGAAAGCCAAAACAAGAAGAAATGCAAAAAATTTAACGCGTGCTTGAAGCTGCCTATAGACTGAGGACCAATATCCTGGCGCAAGTCGTACCGGCTCGCTAGACAGGCTTAACAGGATTGAACGCGCGGAACCCTGCATTCTGTCCGTTGTCCTCCCGCCCGCCGTTCTAGCCATGAAGCAATCAAAAAGCAGCAAGGCCTGGATGCGTGAGCGCCTCACGGACCAATATGTGAAGCGTGCACAGGCGGAAGGCTACCGCTCCCGCGCGGCCTACAAACTTCAGCAGATCGCCGCGCGTGACAAGCTGTTCCGGCCAGGGATGACGGTGGTCGATGTGGGGGCGGCACCCGGCGGCTGGTCGCAGATCGCTGCACAGGCGGTGGCCCCGGGAGGGCAGGTGATTGCCCTCGATGTCCTGAACATGCCGTCTATTGCGGGCGTGAGTTTCGTGCGCGGCGATTTACGCGAGGAGACATCTGTTGCCGAAATCGAGCGCCTGCTCATGGGACGGCCGGTGGATCTTGTGCTTTCGGATATGGCGCCCAATATAAGTGGCATCGCGAGCGCTGATCAAGCGCGCTGCGTGGGGCTGGCTGAGCTCGCGCTGGATTTCGCGGTGAACCATTTGAAACCGCGGGGAAATTTCCTGGTCAAAGTGTTTCAGGGTGCGGGCTTCGACGAGTTCTTGAAGACAATGCGGCGACGGTTCAGGCGAGTCGTGATACGCAAGCCCGAAGCGTCGCGGAGCCGCTCAAGTGAAGTCTATCTTCTGGGCAAGGGTTTGCGGCGCGCCTGAAACGCCGGGCGCGATCCGGGTCATTGCTGCACTGCAAGCAAAATGAGTCTAGAATTGAGTCACATAACGTTACTTTCGGGGCGCGACGGCTGCCAGGGGCAACGTTGGTCTGAAATCGCGGCGTGGTTTGCGCTGTGGGTCGTTGTTGTTATCGGCAATCTTGAATCGTATCAGTTGAGCAGGAACGCTTTGGTGGCGTAAGGAGTCGCGTTGAACAATCTGATCAAGAATGTGGCGATCTGGCTGGTGATCGCGCTGGTATTGATGACCGTCTTCAACCAGTTCAGCACACGCCAGATCGCGCAGAAGGCGATGGAGTACTCTCAGTTCATTGAGGAAGTGAAGCAAGGCCGCATCGCCAAAGTGACGATCGAAGGGCGCGTGTTGAAAGGCGTGAAGACCACCGGCGAGCGTTTTACCACCTACTCGCCGTCTGACCCCTGGCTGGTGAGCGATCTCCTGAAAAATGCCGTGATCATCGAAGCGAAGCCGGAGGAGGAGCCCTCGCTCCTGATGAACATCTTCGTATCGTGGTTCCCGATGCTGCTCTTGATCGGCGTGTGGATCTTTTTCATGCGCCAGATGCAGGGCGGCGGCCGCGGCGGCGCATTCTCGTTCGGCAAGAGCCGCGCGCGCATGCTCGATGAATCGAACAACACCGTGACCTTCGCCGACGTTGCCGGTTGTGAAGAAGCGAAGGAAGAAGTTGCGGAACTCGTCGAATTCCTGCGCGACCCGTCCAAGTTCCAGAAGCTCGGCGGGCGCATTCCGCGCGGCGTGCTGATGGTGGGCAATCCTGGCACCGGCAAGACATTGCTTGCACGCGCCATTGCCGGCGAGGCCAAAGTGCCGTTCTTCTCGATTTCCGGCTCCGATTTCGTCGAAATGTTCGTTGGCGTCGGCGCCGCACGTGTGCGCGACATGTTCGAGCAGGCGAAAAAGCACGCGCCCTGTATCGTGTTTATCGACGAGATCGACGCGGTGGGGCGGCAGCGCGGTGCGGGTCTGGGTGGGGGTAACGACGAACGCGAACAGACGCTCAATCAGCTACTGGTCGAGATGGACGGGTTTGAGGCCAACTCCGGCGTGATCGTGATCGCTGCGACCAACCGGCCCGATGTGCTCGACCCGGCACTGCTCAGGCCCGGGCGCTTTGATCGCCAGGTGGTGGTGCCGCTGCCCGACATTCGCGGGCGCGAGCAGATCCTGCAGGTGCATATGCGCAAGGTTCCGATTGCGCCCGACGTCAAGCCCGACATCATCGCGCGCGGAACACCCGGCTTCTCGGGCGCGGACCTTGCCAATCTGGTGAACGAAGCAGCGCTTTTCGCCGCGCGTGCCAACAAGCGGCTGGTGGACATGGAAGACTTCGAACGCGCCAAGGACAAGATCATCATGGGCGCGGAGCGCCGGTCGATTGTGATGCCCGAGCACGAACGCAGGAACACCGCTCACCACGAGTCGGGTCATGCGGTGGTGGCGAAGATCTTGACCAGGACCGATCCGGTGCACAAGGTGACGATTATCCCGCGTGGCCGTGCGTTGGGTGTGACCATGCAGTTGCCGGAGCAGGACCGCTACAGCATGGACCGCGAGCAGATCCTGCAGAACATCGCGGTGCTGTTTGGCGGGCGCATCGCCGAAGAAATCTTCATGGGCCAGATGACGACCGGCGCGTCCAACGATTTCGAGCGCGCCACCGAGATGGCGCGCAACATGGTCACCCGTTGGGGCATGAGCGAGAGCCTGGGCCCGATGGTGTACGGCGAGAACGAGGGCGAGGTGTTCCTCGGCCGCTCGATCACCACGCACAAGAACGTGTCTGAGGCGACGATGCAGAAGGTGGACGGTGAAATCCGCCGCATCATCGACCAGCAGTACGCGCTGGCGCGCAAGATCATCGAAGACAACCGCGATAAGGTCAAGATGATGGCGCAGGCGCTGCTCGAATGGGAAACCATCGACGCCGACCAGATCAACGACATTATGGCAGGCCGGCCGCCGCGGCCGCCGAAGCCGACACAGCCGCCGCCCCAGCCGCCCAAGGACAGCACGCCGAGCGCGGCTGCAACCGCAACGCCGGCACAGGAAGCCTGAGTGCGTTAGGGGTGAGGAGTGAGGGGTGAGGAGTGAAAACCTCACCCCTTATTCATTTTCACCAAGGTTGATTCATCGGTCCAACGGCACAACCAGCTCCTGTGATCTCGCCTCCTGCGGCCCTTCGTTGCGGCAAATATGTACTGTCGCTTGACCGTCCGCTAATCATGGGCGTGGTCAATGTCACGCCCGATTCGTTTTCTGACGGTGGGCAATTCACGAATTCTGCACAAGCCGTGGCGCACGCGCGCCGGCTGATCGCAGAAGGCGCGGATATTGTCGATATCGGCGGGGAATCGACGCGCCCCGGTTCGCTGCCCGTCGCGCTGGAGGAAGAACGGCGGCGCGTGCTGCCGGTGGTGGAGCAGCTCGCGGATTGCGGTGTCCCGATTTCCATCGATACGCAAAAGCCGGATCTGATGCGCGAGGCGATTGCAGCGGGAGCGAGCATGGTGAACGACATCAATGCGCTCGCCGCGGCTGGCGCAATGGAGGCCGTTGCGGGCACGACCGTGGCGGTATGCCTGATGCACAAGCAGGGCGATCCGCGGACCATGCAGCAGAATCCACAATATGAGGACGTAGTGCGCTAGGTCAGGGATTTTCTTGCCCAACGCATTACCGCGGCTGAGCGCGCCGGGATCGAGCGAGCGCGCATCATGGTCGATCCCGGTTTCGGCTTCGGCAAGACCTTCGAGCATAATCTCGCCTTGCTGCGCGAACTTGGGCAGGTTGCGGCGCTCGGCGTCGCGGTGCTTGCCGGATTGTCGCGCAAGTCGATGCTTGGCAAAATCACCGGGCGCGAGGTTGGCGAGCGCGTTTTTGCAAGCGTTGCTGCAGCGCTGATCGCGGTGGAGAAGGGCACGCGCATCGTACGGGTGCACGAGGTCGCCGCCACCCGCGACGCTCTCGCCGTCTGGACGGCGGTAATGGGTAAGGGGTAATGAGTAATGGGTAATGCGTCCAAAATCGCTGTAACATTCACGTCAATGCCAGGCGCAATAGAGGCTTTTCACCCATCACCCATCACCCATCACCCATGACCAGGAAGTACTTTGGCACGGACGGGGTGCGCGGCACGGTCGGCGAGACGCCGATCACGCCGGATTTCGTGATGCGCCTGGGCTATGCCGCCGGCAAGGTGCTCGCCGCGAGCCGGTCTGCCGCAGAACGGCCGACTGTG
>MERG01000044.1:30364-37716 GCA_001771985.1 Betaproteobacteria bacterium RIFCSPLOWO2_12_FULL_62_13
TTACATGCTCGAGTCCGCGCTGGAGGCGGGGCTCTCCGCCGCGGGCATCGACGTCCTGCTGGTGGGTCCGATGCCCACGCCTGCCGTGGCCTATCTTACGCGCGCATTGCGGCTTTCCGCCGGAATCGTGATCAGCGCTTCGCACAATCCGTACGACGACAATGGAATCAAGTTCTTCTCCGGGGAAGGCGCCAAGCTGCCCGACGAGACTGAGAATGCGATCGAACGCACGCTCGAGCGCCCGCTGAAATGCATGCCATCCGCGAAACTCGGCAAGGTGCGCCGCATCGACGACGCCGCCGGGCGCTACATCGAGTTTTGCAAGAGCACCTTCCCCACGCATCTGCACCTGCGGGGCATGCGGCTCGTCGTTGATTGCGCCAACGGTGCCGCCTACCACATCGCGCCGCATGTCTTCCACGAGCTCGGCGCGGATGTGGTTCCGATCGGGAACGAGCCGGACGGTTTCAACATCAACGAGGCGGTCGGTGCCACCAATCCGCAGGCGATGCAGGCGGCGGTGAAGCGATGCGAGGCCGAACTCGGTATCGCCATCGACGGCGATGGCGATCGCTTGGTGATGTCCGATGCCGCCGGACGGCGCTACGACGGCGATCAGTTGATGTACGTGATTGCGAGCCACCAGCGGCGGTCGGGGAAAATGAGCGGCGGGGTGGTCGGTACTCAGATGAGCAATCTTGGACTCGAGCGCGCGTTGGGCAAACTCCATATTGCGTTTGCGCGCGCGCGTGTGGGCGACCGCTACGTGCTCGAAATGCTGCACCAGCGCGGATGGCAGCTCGGCGGGGAGAACTCGGGTCACATCGTCTGCCTGGACAAGCACACCACGGGGGACGGCATCATCTCGGCCTTGCAGGTGCTGAGGGCTCTGGTGGAAAACAAGGCAACGCTTGCCCGGGCGGCGGCAGCGGTCACGCTCTTTCCGCAAGCACTCGTCAACGTAAAGCTGAAGAATTCTTTCGATTTCGAGAACCATCGCGGCGTCAGGAAGGTCCTTGCCGAAGCGGAGCAGGATCTGGCTCGAGACGGGCGGGTGCTGCTGCGCGCTTCCGGCACCGAGCCCGTGATCCGCGTCATGGTCGAGGGCAAGTCCGGGCTCAAGGTCAAGCGCTGGGCCAAGGCCATTGCGGAAGCAGTGCGAAGCGCTGCGGCCGTCTAGCCCGCTGAAATTCCCCGACCTTCATTTCTTCCGCTCCACTTCCAGCGGGAACATTGAGCTTCACTGGCGATCAGCACTGTTGCAACGCGATTTTATCGAGCGGCCAAGCATCCGTACGTGGGCCGGGTGTCCCGTGAAGCAGTCGTTTGATCTGGATCAAAAACGCGTTTTGCGCCGCGGTAAACAATAATCGCAGCAGAAATCCGCGCTTTCGTGTGGAACCTGTTTTTTTTGCCGGAGACGCCGGTAGGAAGCTTATCTTGTCTTTTCACGCCTCACAGATCGGTTTCCCGCTTTCAGCCAAACTAATCTCCGGATTTCTCCTGGTTACCATACCATCTCTCCTGGCGATGGTAGCAATCAGCTTGTATGCGCTCGGGGATCTCACCAGCGTCAACCACCAGCTCCAGGAGATCAGCCGCTCTCTGGAAGCGGTGCAGGGTCTGGAAACCGCCGTTGCGAAGACGGTGACGCCGCTGAGCGCTCACCTCGTCGATGGCACGCCGGGAGAAGGTCGGCGTTTTGAGGCGTCAATACTCGAGGTCGAATCTCGATTGAAAGGCTGTAGTGCAGCAGCCTGCCACGGGACTTCCCAGCAGCCGAGAGCGATGGCGGAAGGCTTGGTTCCTTATGTCCAGGGAATCAAGGATCGCGCCTCGATCGTCTTTGGAGCGGGCGAAGGAAGGACAGAGCAAGACAAGATCCGCGTCCTTCACGAGATCAACCGACAAGGCGAAGACGCGAACCGCCAGTTGGGACGAATGTCCTCAAAGCTGCTCCTGCGGGTGGCATCCCTCCAGGAAAAATCCCAGGAGGTGAGCCGAAGGGCGGCAAGTCTGATTTTGGTCACGGTCTCGCTGGTCCTCGTGCTCGCTGCTATGAGCGCCTATTTCCTGTCCCGGCGACTTCTGAAACATGTCAGCGCGTTGCTAACCGGGACTCGGCACATTATGGAAGGTGATCTGCGATATCGCGTGGCGGTCACGGAGCGCGATGAAATCGGGCAACTGGCCCGATCTTTCAACGCCATGGCCCAGGAGATCCAGGAGCACCGGGAGCACCTGGAGCGGAAGGTAGAGGCCAAAACTGCCGAGCTCGAGAAAGCCCAGAATTCCCTGGTCCAGTCGGAAAAGCTCGCTTCGATCGGCCTTCTCGCCTCGGGTGTTGCGCACGAGTTGAACAATCCGCTGACCAGCATCCTCATGAATGTCAACCTGCTCATGGAAGACACGTGCGATCAGCCCGCGCTCCGGTCAGAACTTCAGCGGATCAGCGAGGACACGGTTCGCTGCAAGCGGATTATCGATGACCTCAGGGATTTTTCCCGTCGCCACGAGTTGGACATCGTGCCGACTGACTTGAACCGTCTGGTTCAGGAGGCTCTCGGCTCGATCCGCCGCCGAATGGAACTTCACGGAATAACGGTTTTGCCCGACTTGTCGCGCCATATGCCTCTGGTACCGAGCGATCCGGCCAGAATGGAACAGGTGCTTGCCAATGTTCTCGTGAATGCCGTTCAGGCCATGCCTCAGGGGGGGGACTTGACGCTCAGAACCACGCTGCGCCCGGACTATGCCGAGATTTCGGTGCAGGATGCCGGTCCGGGCGTTCCGGACACGATCCGCAGCCGGATCTTCGATCCCTTCTTTACCACGAAGCCGCACGGAACGGGCCTCGGACTTTCCATTGTCTACACGATCATGGAAGCCCACGGCGGCAAGGTGGAAGTAGAGAGCGTGACGCGCGAGGACCCCCAGGCAGGCCCGCTGCACCCAGTGGGGACCCGGGTTCTTCTCTTGCTGCCGCTGAAAGCGGCACATGCCGTTAACGAATCGGCCCCAGGCGGGCAAGGTTGAGCGGATGGATATTCCGGAGAAAAAAATCGGGAAAAAAATCCTGGTCGTGGATGACGAAGAGCGCATCTGCGATGCGGTGAAGAGAGCGCTGGAACGCACAGGCTACCGGGTGGAGGCCAGTCTGAGCGCGCTGGAGGCGCTGGAGACCATCCACAAGGGCGCATTCGACATGGTGATCTGCGACATCAAGATGCCGGGGATGGACGGGATGTCGCTCCTTGACCGGATCAAGGAATTCGACCCGAATCTCCCGGTCCTGATGATCACCGGCTATGCGTCGATTGAGTCCGCGGTCGAAGCGGTAAAAAAGGGCGCGCAGGAATACATCCCCAAACCCTTTTCTCCGGCGCAGATCCGCTTTCTGGTCGAGCGCACTTTCGAGCGGAAACGCCTGATCGAGGAGAACGTCTACCTGAAGGCCGAACTGGGGCAGACGCACGCGAAGAATGTGGTCAAGGGCACGAGTCAGGTGATGGAACGGTTGTTTGATTTCATCGCCAAGGTAGCCAGAACCGACTCCTCCGTGCTGATCACGGGGGAGAGCGGCAGCGGCAAGGAAGTCGTGGCCCGTCTGCTTCATTTCGGCGGCGCGCGGGCCGAAGCGCCCTTCGTCACGGTGAACTGCTCGGCGATTCCCAACGATCTCCTGGAAAGCGAGCTCTTCGGGCATATGCGAGGGGCATTTACCGGGGCTTTCTACACCAAACGCGGAAGCTTCGAACAGGCCGACGGGGGCACGTTGTTTCTCGACGAAATCGGCGACATGCGGCTCGAAATGCAGGCGAAGATCCTCCGAGTGCTGGAAGAAAGAAGGATCAAAAGGGTTGGTTCCGAAGGCGAGATTCCGGTTGACGTCAGGATTATCGCCGCGACCAACAAGGATCTGAGGGCGGAAATCAGGGCCGGCCGATTCCGCGAGGACCTGTTCTACCGGCTTAACATCGTCCAGATCGCGATTGCGCCGTTGCGCGAGCGCAAGGAGGATATTCCCCTCTTCGCCCGGCACTTCCTCAAGGTTTTCTCCGCTGAGATGAAGAAACCCGCGACCGACTTTTCCGAGGAAGCACTGGGTCTCCTGAGCAGCCATGACTGGCCGGGAAATGTGAGAGAGCTGAGAAATGCCGTGGAGCGGGCGCTCATCTTCGCCACCCCCGGCGAACTCATTCGAACCAGCCATTTCCCGCCCGAGCTGCGCGAAAAGGCGAATACCGCTTCTTATTCCCCCGCCAAAGACTTCAGGAGCCTGCGGGCGGTCGAGATGGACCACATCCGCGCCGTGCTGGATGCCTGCGGCGGCAACAAGGCAAGGGCGGCGGAGATCCTGGGCCTCTCGCCTTCGACGATCTGGCGCAAGCTGCAAGAAGACTCTTGAGCACAGATTGCCGGGCCCTGCGCCGGCATTTCAATCTGCATTCCCGTTGCAAAATGCAATTGTGAAAATGCTTTGTTTTCAGTAGCTAAGCTTGGCTACTGCAAAATGCAAGCATCATCGATTTTCTCCTCCTGCTCCGCATTCGCAAGTCCGTCTAAAAGTGCCGCTAGATTAAGCACTTACACGCCTCAGTCGGTCCCTAATCTCTGGCATCGATCTTGCTTTCCTACAGGCTGAGAGTGGCTAATGCAGCAAGCGATAACGGGCGCGGTTCTTTTCGGAGTCGCGTTGGCGATTGTCAAAACCGGGGAGCAATAAATGAAATCTACGTTTGTTCAATGGGGTCTCGTGGCCCTGATGATCGGTACGCTCGCAGGTTGCGGCGGTGGTGGTGGCGGCGGTGTTGCTGGTGAGGCTGCTGCCCCGGGTGGTGGCGGGAGTGGCGCATCTCAGACCGTTACACCACCGAGCGGGCCGGCCCTGGACGCTTCGACCATGACGGCCGAGCAGTTTGCAGCGCTCGCGCCTTCAGGCGCGGTCACCAGCGCCTCCATCGCAAGCCCACCCGTCGTCACCTTCCAGGTCACGGATGCCAACGGCCGGGGTATCAAGGGTCTGGGCTTTACCAGCCAGAGTTCAACCGCCCTTCTGCCCGGCTATAGCAACCTCGCCTTCTCTATGGCGAAACTGGTGCCCGGCACCAATGGCGGCCCGAGCAAGTGGGTGAGCTACATTGTGACCAGCTCGCCTCAAACGGCTGATATTACCGACCCCCCGTGCGCGAGTGACCAGTATGTCGAGCCATCCACGGGTAAATGCGCGCCTATCGTTCCAAGCAGGCCTTCGACCGACAATATCGGCACGTTGGTGGACAACGGGGACGGCACTTACAAGTACACCTTCTATCGGGATATCACCAAGGTGAAGGATCTGGTAGCAGCGGCAACCGTGACCGCACCCGACGACGTCGCGGATCTCGGCGATCTCACCTATGATCCCACCAAGCTCCACCGCGTGGCGGTCCAGGTTGCCGGCTACGCCCGCGGCACCGGAACCAACACCGCCGATGGCTCGAACTCCGGCCTCGCCGCCGTCCCGATGAGCATGCCGCTGAACATCATCTTTGACTGGTACCCGGCCACCGGGGAAGTGGTCGGCGCTGCCGGGGAGCCCGACGGGCGCGATATCGTCAAAATGTCTGCCTGCTTTGAATGCCACGGCAAGTTCACCGGCTTCCACGTCGCCGCCGCGCCTGCCGGAAAATCTGCGAATCCGGCCTCCCGGCAGGATACGAGAATGTGCGTGCTCTGCCACACCGAACAGCGCAGATACGGCAGAACCGAAGCTGCGATTACGGGTAACACTTTTTCGGGCTCGACTAGGATCGTCGACGGTCGGGCGGTCGGGGATTTTCCCAACATGGTTCACAAGATCCACCTGGGTCACTATTTGGCCAAGCACGGCTACGACTACGCCGGCGTTGAGTTCAACCATGTGACCTATCCCCAGGACCCCAAGAATTGCAACAAGTGCCACAACGGAGCGGATGGCGCAGCCAACAAGACTGCGCAAGGCGACAACTGGAAGAGCGTGCCGACCCGCCTCGCCTGCGGCGCGTGCCACGACGGAATCAACTTTGCAACAGGAAGAGGCGTCACGCTGGCCGATGCAAGAGAAGGTCTGACGACATCTCAGTTCGGTCACGTCGGTGGCGCCCAGGCGGACGACAAGAACTGCGCCCTCTGTCACGGCCCAACGGCGATTCCTGTCTACCATGTTACGGTCGATCCCACAGGCTCGAGCGGCCGTGGCGGTTACCCGCCGAACACCGCAACGGACGTTCCCACCCCGGGTTACCCCTCTGGGCAGGGTCCCGCCATCCCGCTGGCATCCCAGTTGAATCTGCCGGCCGGCGTCTACAAGATCGATTTCGAAATCAAACAGGTCACCGTATCCGGTGCCGCCGGCGCCAGGCAAGCCACCGTTGTCTATCGCATTCTGAAAGACGGACAACCGGTCACCTTGAACGCCACTGGCAACCTGATCGACGGCGTTGACGGCTCGCCGGGCATCTATGTGACTTACGCAACTACCCAGGACGGCATCGCCGCTCCGGCCGATTGGAATGCCAGCAAGAGTGCCTCTGTCATGAGCATTCGCGACGGCGCTAGCGGGAACTCCCAGACCGGCCCTGACGCGAGCGGGTATTACACCGCGACGCTGGGCGCGACCATCCCTGACGACGCGAGGATGGTAACTGCGGCTGTTGGCGTCGATTACCAAGGCTTCGTTCAGTTGAATCACGCGGATTATCCAAAGGGGATCCGGCTGCGTGAGCCGAAGTTCGTCATGAAGGTCGCAGACGGTCAGACCGCCCGTCGCGCCATCGTGAACAATGACAAATGCAACAATTGTCACGGCCAGTTAGGCGTCAGCCCATCCTTCCACAGCGGCGCGCGCAATAACGGCGAAGGCTGTGCCATCTGTCACGACGCCAGCAGGGCTACCGGCCATGTTGGACCCAATAATAGTTTTGGCGGCGGCTGGTCGGTCAGCGGCAAGAACATGGTTCACGCCATCCACGCATCGGCCAAGCGGGAACAAGCTTTCAGCTACGAAGCAACCGCCGAGAACCCGGACGGCTTCGGGGAAGTCACTTATCCGGGGATCCTGAAAAACTGCGAGACGTGTCATGTGGCTGGCAGCTATGACTTCACTGCTGCAGCGAACAATGCTGCGCTGCCCAGCCTCGTCTGGACCACGGATGCAAGGGGAAACATGCTGAATGATGCTGCGACCAATCCCACCGGCATTACGCCCATCGGCCTTTCACCGTGGGTGACGACCTTGGGCCAAGGGCAGATCGACTACCGGAACGACAATCTGGTGAGCTCACCGATTGCCTCGGCCTGCTTCGGTTGCCATGACAGCAGCCTGGCCGTGC
>MERG01000045.1 GCA_001771985.1 Betaproteobacteria bacterium RIFCSPLOWO2_12_FULL_62_13
CCGCAGGTCGTCGGACGTGAATTCGAGCCGGTGATCGGCGCAAAAATCCTGTTCGGGCGCGAGCGCAGCAGCGCGCACACCGACGACCCGCAAACATTGCGGGAGTTGTTGAAAGAGTGGAAGCTCACGGCAAGCGAGGAGCAGTTCCAGGCGATTCTCTTCCGCGCCCGGGCGGCGGTGGCGACCGCCCACGGCCGGCACTATCTCACGTTCGAGGAATTCCGCTCGATCTGCGAAGGGGTTTTGTCGGCGGAACGGCGTTAGCGTCGTGAGTCATTATTTCGATGCAGAATCTTTGGAGGCGCTCGTGTTGAGAAGCTGTAGGTCAGGTTGCCGCATCGGCGGCTACCTGACGTCTGTCTGCGTGCGGTCACGCACAGGCAGGCCAAGTGGACAGCGGGGAACGCTGCGCGTACCCCGCCCTACGTCTAGGATCTTGGAATGACGACTCAGGGCACTAGAAGCCGCACGGATGAGAGTAGATTAAAGGAGGGAAACGTGACTGAAAACCTGGAAGAACTCAAGAAGTGGATCGGGCAGAAGGAAACCGATGTCGACTACGTGACGATACCGGCGGTGCACCGGCTCGCCGCGACGCTTGATCGCGACGATCCGATGCCGAAGGTGGGCGATCCGCTGCCAATCGGTTGGCACTCGATTCTCTTTCCGCGCGTGGTGCGCCATTCGCAGATCGGGCCCGACGGTCATCCGAAGCGCGGCGATTTTCTGCCGCCGGTGCCGCTGCCGCGCCGCATGTTCGCGGGAAAACGCATCACTTTCACGGCGGATTTGCGCGTCGGCGACGAGGTGAGACGCGAATCCACGATCAAGGACGTCTCGATCAAGCTGGGCCGCACCGGCCAGATGGTGTTCGTGACGGTCAAAACCGACATCTCGAGCCCACGCGGGCTTGCGGTCACCGAGGAACAGGACCTCGTCTATCGCGGCGAGCCCGACCCCAAGGCACCACCCCCGCCGCCCCAGCCCGCGCCGGGGCGGGCGGTGTGGAGCCGCGTGGTGACGCCCGATCCGGTGCTGCTGTTCCGCTATTCCGCTCTCACCTTCAACGGCCACCGCATCCACTACGACTATCCCTATGTGACCAAGACCGAAGGCTATCCCGACCTGGTGATGAACGGCGGGCTGACCACGCTGCTGGTATTCGAACTCGCGCGCACCCACGCTTCCACCCCGCTCACCTACATCTCCTCGCGTAACGTGCGCCCGCTGTTCGTGAACCGCCCGTTCACCGTGGCCGGCGAGCCTTCGCCCGACAACAAGACCGCAAAGCTGTGGGTGCTCGACCAGGAGGGCGCGCTCGCGCTCAACGCCGAGGCGGAATTCCGGTGACGTGTGAAGACACCAGTCATCATTCATCGTTCGTCATTCATCGTTCGAGCGTAAGCTCATGGCAGGTGGTCCCCTCGATGGCATACGCGTGGTCGACGTGAGCTCTGTCGTCGTCGGGCCGCTCGCCACACAGACCCTCGCGGATTACGGGGCTGACGTAATCAAGGTGGAAAGCCCGAGCGGCGATCTGGGGCGCGCCGCGATTTTCTGCCCGCGCCCAAGCTTGGCCAGCACAGCGTCGAGATCCTGCGGGAGATCGGTTACGGCGGCGACGATATCGAAGCCATGATCGGAAGCGGCGCGACGCTCGACGGCAGGATCAAGAAAAAGCGTGAGGCGTGAGGGGTCAACGCGCCACGGGACGGCGCGTTGAGGCATAATTAGCGGGGCCTTAACCAACCCTCTAACCAGTGCGGGAGATCAACATGCGGTTCCAATGGCGCGGCGCGCCGGTCATCGTTGCGGCCCTGATTCTCGCCGCGTTCAACCTGCTTGCGGGATGCGCGACGCAGGCGCACAGCGCGGCGTCGAAGGAATACGCGCCGGTCGTCGGCCAGGAAGGCAAGGACGTGATCTGGGTGCCGACGCCGCAGGCGCTGGTCGAGCGCATGCTGCAGATTGCAAAGACCACCCCGAATGACTATGTAATCGATCTCGGTTCAGGCGACGGGCGCACCGTCATCACGGCAGCGAAGAAATACGGCGTGCGGGCGCTCGGCATCGAGTACAACCCGGACATGGTCGAACTTTCCAGACGCAACGCGGAAAAAGAGGGCGTGGCTGACCGCGCACAGTTCGTGCACGGCGACATCTTCCAGACGGACTTCAGCAAGGCCACCGTGCTCACGCTCTATCTGCTGCCCAACCTCAACCTGAAGCTCCGTCCCACCATCCTCAATATGAAGCCGGGCACGCGTGTGGTGTCGCACGCCTTCAGCATGGACGATTGGCAACCGGATCAAACTGACACCGTAGAGGGCCGCACCGCCTACCTGTGGATCGTGCCTGCCAAAGTCGAGGGTAGCTGGCGTTGGGGCAGTGCGCGCACCTACGAACTCGTGCTGCGCCAGCACTTCCAGCAGATCGAGGGACTCGTCAAGGCCGATAACAAGGTGGCGCAGTTCCGCGATGCCAAACTGCAGGGCGACCGGATCACCTTCTCGGTAATCGAATTCGCCGGCACCGGCGCCGTGCGGCGGGTCTTCTCCGGGCGCGTCAACGGCGACACGATCGAAGGCGTGGTGAAGCCGTCAAATGGCACCGGCGAAGAGAAATGGACTGCGACGCGCGTCCTCGACTGAGGAGTGAAATTCATGACACCACAGAATGTAGTGATCGTCGGGGGCGGCATCATGGGCGGAGATATCGCCATCATCTTCGCCGCGGGTAGCTGGAACGTCCACGTCATGAGCCCGTCCCAAAAAACGCGCGATGCTCTGCCCGCACGCATCGAAGCGGGACTGAAGAAGCTCGGCGCGCCTGCGGCGAACGCCGCCAACGTCAAGACCTTCCCTCGGCTCGAGGATATTCCGTGGAAGGAGGTCCAACTTGTCGTGGAGGCTGTGACAGAGGACCTGCCCCTCAAACAGAAGATTTTCCAGGCTCTCGAACGGCTCGCCCTGCCCGACATTCCCTTTGCGAGCAATACGTCGAATTTTCCGATTGGCGAGATCGGGAAGCCGTTAACGACGCGTTCCAGGCTGACGGGACTTCACTTCTGGATGCCCGCGCACCTGGTGCCCCTGGTGGAAGTGGTGAGCGCCGAAGCGACCGATCCGAAGGTGGCCGAGGGTCTGGTCGAAATTATGAGAAAACTCGGCAAGGCGCCAATCTGGGTGAAGAAGGATATTCCGGGCTTCGTCGGCAACAGAATTCAACACGCGATGATGCGTGAAGCCCTCTATCTCATTGCGGACGGAGTGGTATCGCCGGAGGGGGTGGACACGGCCGTGCGTTACGGCTTCGGCTTCCGCTTCATCGCGTGCGGCCCGATCATGCAAAAGGAAATGTCGGGCTGGGACACCAATTTCTTCGTCGCCAGCGCACTCTACCCGCATCTGCACGCCGAAAAGGGGCCGCCCGCTCTGCTCAAGCACATGGTGGCCCAGGGGCACCTCGGCATGAAAACCAAGCAAGGGTTCTGGCAGTGGAGCGACGAATCCATCGCACAAGAAAAGAACAGGATCGAAAAAGCGCTGCAGGCGGGAATGGAAATTCTCAGAGCAGGCGTGGCGCAGGAAAAATAGCCGGATCGGGCGGCGTGGCTGTCTTGTGCGCGGGTCCTCGGCAACGGTGAGAATCCCGGGCAGGCGGGCGAAGTCATATCCGCATAGCGCGCGTTCCCCCAACGCACGCGCCTCTTGGACGCGCAGAATCGGCCTTTGTCACTCCGCTTTCGGATGTTCTTTCATATTTCGCCTTTCGAGCTTCGCGCCGTAGAAAGCGACGGTATAGCATGAGGCGGAACCGCTCAGAAGATCTCGTTCGCACGATGCACAGGCACGGCTGGCGATCGAGCGCTCCGGCCCGCAGCCCCTTCCCGCGCGCCCGCTTTACTTAAGGCCGATGATCCCTGAGAATTTCGCAATCAGGTTGCCCATGGCTCGCGGGTCTCGGAAAAGATAGAGGATGAACGGCGCATTGACCAAGAATAACAACCTGGTCACCCCTGCGCTTCGCGGCGTGCGGCGTTGGCTGGACGCGAGCATCGCGCATCGCATTACGGCTTCCGCGCTGGCACTTACCCTCACGATCGGCGCCGCCATCGGCGGGGGCTCGTATCTGGTCAGCCGGAAGATCCTGGAAGACGCGATAGCACGAGAACTCGCCAACGAGACGGCCCTTGCTGCCCGGCAAGTGGGATCCACGCTCAACATCCTGCATGCGGATCTCTCCCGCCTGTCTTCCAACGGGACCCTCGTTCGCGCGCTTGCCGACCTGTCCGTGCGCGATGCAGACCTCGCCACATTCTTCAAGGACTACAGCGGCCCGGCTCGACTATCGGCGACATTGACTTTGTACGACTCTCTGGGGCGGCCCATTACTGGAACGGGAAACGATACGCGACCCTCTTACGAGCACGCCTTTTGGCTCAAGCGCGTCATCGATCTCGGTTTCACCTACACCGAAATCACAAGAGATGGCGAAACGCGCCAACTGATCATCGCAAAACCCGTGCCCTCTCCCTCTGCCGGGACCCATGCCGGAATCCTGGTCATGCGAATCCCGGTTGGCGACATGTTCAAGCGAGCCATGTCGTCCTTCACCGGTGAGTTGGTGAGGCGCCTCAAGACCGGCCGCGGGGAAACCCTGGCAGAGACGCATTCGAGAACCCTGAGCGCCCCCATCAGCGCTGAACAACAGGTCGATGTGGATGTGGCCGCGCCCCCCGGCCAGTTTCGCCTGGAAGTGCTGGGCGAACGAGCCGAAATTCTGACGCCGCTTAGATGGCTCGCCGCCGGTTACGGTGTTGCCGCGGGCCTCATTCTGCTCATTGTCTTGCGGGTCGCCAGACGCCTCGGCCCCCGCCTGACCTCGGGTTTGGCTCGCCTGAGCGAAGCGGCAGCGTCTGTTTCCGCCGGCCATGCGGCTCATCCTGAACTGCCGGTCAAAGGACAGGACGAAGTGGCCCGGCTCGCCGCCGCCTTCAACACCATGATAGGAAACGTCGATGATCTGCACCGGGAACTTGAGAGCCGGGTGCTCGAGCGCACGGTGACGCTTCAGGACACGAACAGCGCGCTGGTCAAGGAGATTCTCAGCCACAAGAAAACAGGGGAACAGCTCCACGTTGCGGCCAACGCCATCGAGAATGCCGCCGAAGGCGTGATCATCTGTGACGCCGAAGAAGGGATTGTTTCGGTCAACAAGGCCTTCACCCGGATCACCGGTTACAGCCCTGAGGACGTCCTCGGGAAGACCCCGGAAGCGCTGGTTTCCGACGAGCAGGCGTCCGCGATGCGCTCGGAGATATCCAAGATTGTTCTCGAGCACGGGCACTGGAAGGGCGAGCTGTGGAGCAGCAAGAAGAACGGCGAGAGCTATCTCGAAGAACGCAGCGTCAGCGCGGTCAAGGACGACGATGGCCGGATCGTCAACTTCATCATCCTGTTCTCGGACGTCACCAAGCAAAAGGAAGACGAGCGGCGCCTGCAGTTCCTCGCTCACCACGACCCCCTGACGGGTCTCGCGAACAGAAATTTGTTCCAGCATCGCTGCGAAGAGGCGTTGTTGCGCGCCAACCGGAAAAACGCTAAGGCTGCGGTCATGTTTATCGACCTGGATCACTTCAAGACGGTAAACGATTCGCTCGGCCACGCTTATGGAGACGAATTGCTGAGAAACGTGGCCGTCAGACTCCAGGAGTGCGTGAGGAAGACCGATTCGGTGGCGCGCCTCGGCGGAGACGAGTTTACGGTTCTTCTGAATGAAGTCGGCGATTCAGGCGACGTCGCCCTCATCTCCAAGAAGATCCTTGATCGCCTGAGCGAATCGTTCACGATCGCCGGCCACGAGATCTACTTATCGGGAAGCCTCGGCGTAAGCTGCTATCCGGATGATGGGCATAACGCGTCCATGTTGATCAAGAACGCCGACGCGGCGATGCATGCAGCGAAGGAACAGGGCAGGAACAATTACCAGTTCTTCTCGGCGGAGATGAACGCTCAGGCGCTGGAAGCCCTGATGATGGCGAGCAGCCTCCGCCTCGCCATCGAGCGCGAGGAGTTGATGCTGGAATATCAGCCGCGGATCGAGTTGCACGCCGGGAAGGTCATGGGGGTTGAGGCGCTCGTCCGGTGGAACCACCCCAACCTGGGACGAATCATGCCGGCGCAGTTCATCGGAATCGCCGAGAAGACCGGTCTCATCGATGCGCTGGGAGAATGGGTGCTGAGGAAGGCCTCCCGGCAGATGGTCGACTGGCGGCAACGCGGGGCGGCGCCGCTACGGGTTGCGGTGAACCTTTCGGCGCGGCAATTCAGGCAGGCGGATCTTACCGAACGGATTGCCGCCATCCTGCGGGAGACCGGGCTGGAGGCCGCCGCGCTCGAGGTGGAAGTGACGGAAAGCATGGTTATGCACAATCCTCAAGGCGCCGCGGTGGTCCTCGAAAGCCTGAAGGAAATGGGTGTTGCCGTTGCGATTGACGATTTTGGCACCGGCTATTCGTCCTTGAGCTATCTGAAGCGCTTCCCGATCGACTACATCAAGATCGACCAGTCTTTCATACGCGGCATCCCGCGGGATGCCGAAGACATGGGTATCACGAGCGCCATCATCGCCATGGCGAAGACCCTGGGCGTGAGACTCATCGCGGAAGGCGTGGATAACGTCGAGCAACTCGACTTCCTGAAACGGGAAGGCTGCCACGAAGGCCAGGGTTTCCTCATCAGCAGCCCGATACCTGCGGAGGCCATGGCGAGATTCCTGGACAGCTTTGTGGAAACGGACGGGGGCGTGCCAGAACATGGCCGGCACGCGATATCGTAGGGAGCCAACGCGAGCGCGCGGGGTCAGGAAAGACGCCATGGCAAGAGTAGGTGTGATCGGCGCCGGGTTGATGGGCACTGCGTGTGCGCGGCGCCTCATGCAGGCGCGTTTCGAGGTGCTCGCTTACGACGTCGATGAGGTGAAGCGCGCGGCAATCACCCGCATCGGTGCGCAACCGGCCGTGTCGGCCGCGGAAATCGCCAAAGCGTGCGATGCGCTGGTGCTCGCTGTCTTCAACACCGACCAGGTGGAACAAGTCGTCGAGGGCAGGGACGGCGTGCTCGATGGGATGGGCAAAGACCTGGGGCCGCGCGTTCTGATCTGCACCAGCACCTGCGATCCGGACCGCCTCGCCGCGCTTGCCGCTCGCACGGAGCCCCGTGGCGCCCGCATCCTCGAGGTGCCGATTTCCGGGACGAGCCGGCAGCTGGCTGAGGGCGATGGTGTGGGGCTTGTGGGCGGCGACCGGACCGTCATGGAGCAGGCGGCGCCGGTGCTCGATGCGATCTGTCCGCGCCGCTACTATCTCGGCAACGTGGGCAACGGTTCCCGCGCGAAGCTTGCGGTGAATCTTATCCTCGGCCTCAACCGTGCAGCGATTGCCGAGGGTCTCGTCTTTGCGGAACGCCTGGGTCTTGACCGATCGGCGTTGCTGGACGTTGCGCGCGGATCGGCGGCGTACTCCCAGGTCATGGACATCAAGGGACCGCTCATGGCGCGCAAGGAATACCTCGATCCGCAGAGCCGCGTCGATCAGAGCCTGAAGGACTTTCGCCTCATGCTCGATCAGGCTCGCGCGGCGCGCCAGGAACTCCCTTTCGCGAGCTTGTACGCGCAGATGCTCGAAGACTGTGTCGAGCATGGCGAAGGAGAATGGGACAACGCGGCGATTGCGGAAGCGATCGCCCGGCGTCGCACTTCCTGAATCAAGCGTCGCTCCGCCAGGCGAGATATCGCCCTTGGTTCTGCTCGTTCACCCGAAGCGTTGATCGCCGTGCTGCAACGCGATCTCGTCAAGGGGGCGAAGGTTGCGCGCGAGGCGAACGTAAAGGCGGAGTAGCTCTCGCCGTCTGTGCCGGGAGCTACGTCAGGCGAAGACGCTTTACCTTCGCTTCGCTGACCGCCACCCCCAGCCCCGGCCCGCGCGGCCTGCGAACAGTGCCGTGCTCGATGAGCAGCGGCGCGTCGGTAACGTCCTCGGCGAGATAGTGGTTGGTGATGTTGAGTCCCCAGTCGAGATTGGGCGCCAGGCAGCCAAGCTGCACGATCGCCGCGGCAGCGATGCTCGATTCGGCGACCTTGCCCGCAAGGTTAATGTTGAGGCCGAGCGCACCGCACACCGACATCGCGTGCACCGTGGGCGCAATTCCTCCCATCTTGATCGTCTTGATATTGCCCCCCTGAATCGCGCCGCTACGGTGCAGCGCCACCCCGGCGCCAAGATGGCGTCGGATCTCGATCGCCGCACGAGCTTCTTCTAGCCGATGCTTGATGCCGATCTTCAGTTTGAAGAAAGACCACCCTTCCTCCAGCTTGCGCTTCATAAATGGATGACAATCCATTTGTGCCTCGAATCTCCCTTCTCCCGTCCCTCATCCCTGACCCTTCTCCCGGAGGGAGAAGGGGAACTCGAGCCTCCCCTCTCCCCTCGGGCTGAGGATTGCCCATAAGAATGACTGGACACAACGTTCGTCATGCTGTAATGTGTGGTCATGGTCACCATTGGTGGGCGTTCATTTTCGCAAGAAACCTTGGATCGGATTACCGCGGTTGTTCAAGCGGAGCCCGACATCTCGCGACGCCAACTCTCGCTGCGTGTGTGCGAATGGATGAATT
>MERG01000046.1:0-1667 GCA_001771985.1 Betaproteobacteria bacterium RIFCSPLOWO2_12_FULL_62_13
GGATGCTTTGATCCAGGTCAAAATCAGTGTAACATGCGGCGAAGCCGTTTTTTGCCCGATCCCGGTTGTGATACCCCTCCAGCCCTGTCTTACTTCGGTCGACGTCCAGAAACTCAGGACAGCATGCTCGGTCTGCAGCCTGCGCGAGCTGTGCCTGCCGGCCGGACTGGACCAGCGGGAGCTGGCGCAGCTCGACCACCTCGTCAACCGGCGCCAGCCGGTCAAGCGCGGCGATTCCCTTTACCGGGCGGGCGTCGAGCTGAGGTCGCTCTATGCGATCCGCACCGGCTTCATGAAGAGCTCCGTGCTGCACGCGGATGGCCGGGAACAGGTTGCGGGCTTTCACATGATGGGCGACCTGATGGGGCTCGACGCGATCAGCTCGAATCGGCATATGTGCGACGCGGTCGCGCTCGAAGACAGCGAAGTATGCGAAATTCCGCTGGCCGCGCTTGAGCGGCTGTCGCGCGACATCCCCTCCTTGCAGCAGCATTTTCACCGCATCATGAGCCGCGAAATCGTGCGCGACTACGGCGTCATGCTGCTGCTCGGCAGCATGCGGGCGGAGGAGCGGCTGGCCGCCTTTCTGCTCAACCTCTCGCAACGCTTCGCGGCGCGCGGTTACTCCCCGACCGAATTCCACCTGCGCATGACGCGCGAGGAAATCGGCAGCTACCTGGGCCTCAAGCTCGAGACCATCAGCCGCGCGCTGTCGCGCTTCCACGAGGATGGCCTGATCGAGGTCCGCAACAGGCGCGTCAAGCTCACCGATCCGGGGGCGCTGCGCGCGCTCATCGGCCCGCACCCCTGCCAGAGCTGAGCGGATCAGAAGTTGTAGCGCGTCTGCCTCAGCAGCAGCATCAGGCAGCCACTCCCGAGCGGCGAGGGGCGCATCACCGTTTCCGAAGCCGCTTCAGCGCCGTCTTGATGTCTGCTTCCGCCTCGCGCCGGTCCTGTTCCCGGAAGCGGCCGCGCTCGACATGGCGGTAGCGCTCGGCGCGGAAATACGCCAGATCCTCGATCAGGCATCTCCGCTGTTCAGCCGTCACCATCACGGCGCTGCCCGGACCACATTCTGCACGCGGTCTCGCGCCTTGGCGCGAGGCCTTCCCTGCGACATGCGTGACACGTCTGGCGTTCATGCGCAACCTTTTGATCTACGTCAAGCAGTGGCCTGAAGGATCAACCGTTGCCTGGCGTTCCGGGTTCCTCGCGCTTCGGACAGCCGGGCGGACGCGCTGAGGGCTCGAGCGGACATATGCGGTTGATTTCCGCGGCACTTTTCTGAAGGAAACAGGTGAACGCGCTTGAGGCGGCCGCGAACGCCCAGCACAAGAAGAACCCGATGGAATACACCGCGAGCCGGCTCAGGCTCGCAGGCTCACCGAAAAGGTACAGCTCCCTGGGGTCGAAAACAGTGAAAAACAGTACCTCGCCGATGCCACCGATGATGAACGACGGCCACAGGATGAGAATCGCCTTGTTCATAGACCCTCCTTCACGATCCGCCACTCGCCGCGCGGGTCCTCGACGATCAGCCGCCAGCGCCCGGCCGGCAGCGGCGGCAGATCGGTTTCGTAGACGCCGCGGGCGACTCGCGCCAGACGCAACCGCTGGTCGTGTCCCGCGCGCGTCGCGTGCACGAGCCGCGCGAAGCGCGCCTGCGG
>MERG01000046.1:1685-11264 GCA_001771985.1 Betaproteobacteria bacterium RIFCSPLOWO2_12_FULL_62_13
CACGCTCGCGGAGATCCCCGCCGCAAACGCCGCGCGCTCTTTTTCGAGCACCTGATTAATGGCCAGGCCCCGTTTATAGTAGTCGTCGGCGACCAGGCCATCGACTGAAGCGAACGCGAGCCAGATCGTCACCCCACCGGCGACGATTGCGGACGCTGGGCCAACCATCAGAATCCACGGCCAAGGCTCGCGGTACCACGGCTTCGCCGGGTGAATAGTGAATGGTGAACGGTGAACGGGATTCGCCGCCCGCGCCCCGCCGGAATGCTGGAACCACGCCTCGTTTCTCTCTTCACTGTTCACGGCTTACCTCACGATGAAAACGGACTTCTCGCGCACCGCCACACCCTCCAACCCCACCGCGGCGACGCTGAATTCGATCCTGTGCGTCCCCTCAGGCGCCGCACCCGGCTGCAGCCGCAGGCGCACCGGGACCAGGCGGCTCGCGGTCGCGCCCAGCTCCACCCGCGGCTCGCTCGCCAATTGCAGCGTCGGCAGCCCTTCGGCGCGGATCTCGAAGATACGCGCGGTCTCCGCGGTGTTCATGATCTGAAGCCGGTAGACATTTTCGATCTGGCCACCTTCGACTTCGCGCGCGATCGCAGCCCGGTCGCGGATCACGTCCACCTTGAGCGGTACCCGCAACCAGAGCCCGCCCGCCGCCGCGATGATGACGCCGCACAGAATCGCCGAATACACCAGCACGCGCGGCCTGAACGCGCGCGCCTGCGCACGGGTCAGCCTGCGCGTGACCGCATGCTGCGTCGAGTAACGGATCAGTCCGCGCGGATAGCCCAATCTGTCCATCACCTGGTTGCAGCCGTCTATGCACGCCGCGCAACTGATGCACTGGTACTGCAGGCCGTCGCGGATGTCGATCCCTGTGGGACACACCTGCACGCAGATGTCGCAGTCCACGCAATGTCCAAGGCCCAACGCAGCCGGGTCGGCGCGCCGCGCCCGCGAGCCCCTGGGCTCGCCCCTTTCCCTGTCGTACGTGATGATCAGGGTATCCTCGTCGAACATCGCGCTCTGGAAGCGCGCATAGGGGCACATGTAGATGCACACCTGCTCGCGCATCCATCCGGCGTTGCCATAAGTCGCAAAGCCGTAGAAGAGGCACCAGAACGTCTCCCACGGCCCGGTTGAGAGATTCACCGCTTCGCCCCAGAGCTCGCGAACGGGCGTGAAGTAGCCTACGAAGGTGAAGCCGGTCCACAGCGCGATGGCGATCCAGACGCCGTGTTTCGCGGCCTTCCGAGCGAACTTGCGCGGCGTGAGCGCATCGCGGTCGAGCTTCATGCGCCGGACGCGATCGCCCTCGATCAACCTTTCGACCCAGAGGAAGATCTCGGTATACACGGTCTGCGGGCAGGCGTAGCCGCACCACAGCCGCCCGGCCATCGCTGTAAACAGGAACAGCGCCAGCGCGGAAATGATAAGGAGAATGGCGAGATAGATGATGTCCTGCGGCCAGAACACCAGCCCGAAGATATAGAACTTGCGGTGTGCGATATCGAAAAGCACCGCCTGCCGCTCGTTCCAGGTGAGCCACGGCCCCCCGTAAAAAACGAATTGAGTCGCCCACACCAGAGCCCAGCGCCAGGCGGCGAACCAGCCGCTTACCGCGCGTGGATAGATCTTCCGGCGGACCTCGTACAGCGTCTGCTCGGTCGCGGCCTCCCCGGAGTCCTTGACGATTTTCAGGGAAGCCCGCGCCACGCCTTCCCCCCGAGTTTCACCTTCGATGCGGCGCTCGCTCGGCGCCGGAGAGCGAATAGACGTACGCGGTCAGCAGGTGGATCTTGGCGGAGGAGAGGATGTCCTTTTGCGCCGGCATCTGGTCAGTGTGGCCCTTGCCGATGCTTTCTATTATCTGCGGCTCCGAACCTCCGTGCAGCCAGACCTTGTCCGTCAGGTCGGGTGCGCCCATCGCGGGATTGCCCTTGGCTTCGGGCCCGTGGCACGCCACGCAGACCTTCGCGAAGGTCTCCTTGCCGGGCGCGATGCGCATCGAGTCGGCCGGCATTCCCGAGAGCGACATCACATAGTGTGCGACGTCCTTGACGCCCTCCTCGCCGAGCACCGGGCCCCAGGCCGGCATCACCCCGAGCCTTCCCTCGGTGATCGAGGTCTTGATCGCCTCGGGCGTGCCGCCCCACAGCCACTCGAGGTCGGTGAGGTTGGGGAAGCCGCGCGAGCCGCCTGCGTCCGACGCATGGCACTGCGCGCAGTAATTGAGGAAGAGCTTTTGTCCGATCGCCAGCGCCGCGGGATTCTTAGCGAGCGCAGCGACTTCCTGCGCGGCAAACTTGTCGAAGATCGGGCCGAATCGCGCGTCGGCGCGTGCGGTTTCCTCCTCGAGCTGCTTCACCTGGCTCCAGCCGAGCGTGCCGCTGAAGCTGCCGAGGCCCGGGTAGAACACCAGGTACGCGAGTGAAAATACGATCGTGACGTAGAACAGCCACATCCACCAGCGCGGCAGCGGGTTGTTGTACTCGGCGAGGTCCTCATCCCAGGTGTGCCCGGTCGTGTCCGCTTCGGCGGCCTTGCGCACGCTTTGCAGCTTCAGGAAAACGGCGCATGCGACGATCGAGACGAGCGAGATCGCCGCGATATACACGTCCCAGAAGCCGGAGGTGAACTGGCTCATTCCCGTTCTCCATGCTCGGATTCGTCGAAGGGCAGCAGCGCGTCGCGCTCGAAGCGCGCTTTGCGCGCCGGCGTGTATGCCCACCACATGACGCCCACGAAGGCCGCGAATGCCGCGACCGTCACCAGACTTCTCAGAAGATCGATGTCCATGGTCAGTTCGCTTTCTGCTTGATTGCGGTGCCCAACACCTGCAGGTACGCGACCAGCGCGTCCATTTCGGTCTTGTCCTTGAGCTGCGCTCTTGCCTCGGCGATCTCCCGGTCGGTGTACGGAACGCCGACGAGGCGCAGCGCGCGCATCCTGGCTTCGATATCGTCGACGCTCGCGGGCGTCGCGGCGAGCCACGGGTAGGCGGGCATGTTCGACTCGGGCACCACGTCGCGCGGGTTCAAAAGATGGATGCGGTGCCACTCGTCAGGATAGCGCCCCCCCACGCGGTGCAGATCCGGCCCGGTGCGCTTCGAGCCCCACTGAAACGGGTGGTCGTAGACGAACTCGCCGGCGACCGAATAATGGCCGTAGCGCTCCACCTCGGCCCGGAACGGACGCACCATCTGCGAATGGCAGTTGTAGCAGCCCTCGCGGATGTAGACGTCGCGCCCGGTGAGCTGCACCGGCGTGTAGGGCTTGAGACCCGCCACCGGCTCGGTCACCGACTTCTGGAAATAGAGCGGGACGATCTCGACCAGGCCGCCGACCGCGACCACCAGGATGACGAGGACGATCAGCAGCGCCTGATTGCGCTCGATCATGTCATGGGAGAGCATGCGCTGCTCCCCAGGATTGTGCCGGGCCGCGCCCCGGCACAATCCTTATGCAAGACCGCCCGCAGGTAATTTGCAATATTGAATTCACGGCAAGTGGATAAGGCATTGCTGCACCGATTGATTTGTGGACCATTTCATGTCACTCCGTTCAGTTGCGTGCCTGCGGGCGGTCTTGCGTTAGGATTTCGGCAGAAGAATTTCCCGCGAAATCCTAGGCGTGAGCGGCGGCCGGCACCGGAATCGGTGCTTCGACCGCCCTGTTGGCGGCGATGGTCTTCGCCACGTTGTAAGCCATGATCAGCATGCCGGCGAGATAGATCACCCCGCCGGCGAGCCGGATCGCGTAGAAGGGATAGGTCGCCTTCACGCTCTCAACGAACGTGTAGGTGAGCGTCCCGTCCTCGCTCACCGCGCGCCACATCAGGCCCTGCATGACGCCGGCGATCCACATCGCAGCGATGTAGAGCACGATGCCGATCGTTGCGACCCAGAAGTGCGTGTTGATCAGGCGCACGCTGTACATCTCGGTGCGCCCGAAGAGCCGCGGGAGCAGGTAGTAGATCGAACCCATCGACACCAGGCCAACCCAGCCCAGCGCGCCGCTGTGCACGTGGCCGATGGTCCAGTCGGTGTAATGCGACAGCGCGTTCACGGTCTTGATCGACATCAGCGGCCCCTCCAGAGTCGACATGCCGTAGAACGACAGCGAAACGATGAGGAATTTGAGGATCGGGTCCTCGCGCAGCTTCCACCACGCCCCCGACAAGGTCATCATGCCGTTGATCATTCCGCCCCAGGATGGCGCAAGCAGGATCAGCGAGAACACCATGCCGAGCGACTGCGCCCAGTCGGGGAGCGCCGTGTAATGCAGATGGTGCGGGCCCGCCCACATGTAGGTGAAGATGAGCGCCCAGAAATGCACCACCGACAGCCGGTAGGAATAGACCGGGCGGCCCGCCTGCTTCGGGATGAAGTAGTACATCATGCCGAGGAAGCCGGCAGTCAGGAAAAAGCCCACCGCGTTGTGCCCGTACCACCACTGGACCATCGCATCCTGCGTCCCGGCGTAGACCGAGTACGACTTCAGCAGCGTCGCCGGCACCGCCGCGCTGTTCACGATGTGGAGCAGCGCAACTGTCAGGATGAAGGCGCCGAAGAACCAGTTGGCGACGTAGATGTGCTGTACCTTGCGCTTCGCGATGGTGCCGAAGAACACGACCGCATAGGCCACCCAGACGATCGCGATCAGGATATCGATCGGCCATTCGAGCTCGGCATATTCCTTGGAACTTGTGATGCCGAGCGGCAGCGTGACTGCCGCAGCCACGATGACCGCCTGCCAGCCCCAGAACGTGAACGCCGCGAGCCCCTCGGAAAAGAGCCGCGCGTGGCAGGTGCGCTGCACGACATAGTAGGACGTGGCAAAGAGCGCCGAACCGCCGAAGGCGAAAATCACCGCGTTGGTGTGCAGCGGCCGCAGCCGCCCGTAGGAGAGCCACGGAACGCTCGGCAGCAGCTCGGGCCACAGCAGTTGCGCGGCGATGATAACGCCCACCAGCATCCCCACGACCCCCCAGACCACGGTCATGATCGCGAACTGCCGCACCACCTTGTAGTTGTAGGTATCCCGAGCGTTTGTCATCCAAATCTCCGGCCTTTGCAATGCGCGCGTTTTGGTTTGTGAAATCTTAGTGCAGCGCAGCGCCCGGTCTTTGATCTAAATCAAATCGGAAGGCTTCCGCGGCGCCGCAGCGCTCAAGAATCGCCACACGGTCCGGCGCCGAACGGCGAGGGATCCAGCTTGAGATGCCTCACCCTGGCGCCGGCGCGCCACTCTTTGCGGCGGGAGCAAGCCTTCATCACCGCCGCCGGTATCAATTGCGCAGCCAAAGTCCCGGCATTTGATTTACATCAACACGTCCCGTCCACCCGCCGGGTAGACTGTACGATGCAGAGGCCGAGTCGGCCACCTGCGGCGCGTCGACTCAACGGGGGCAAGCCGCAACGTTTTAGGAGCAGATCATGTACAAGAACATCCTGGTGCCGACCGACGGGTCGCCGCTTTCGCACAAGGCCGCCAAGAAGGCCGTTCAACTCGCGAAGGAACAAAACGCCAAAGTGGTCGGTCTTTACGTCGCTCCGGCTTATCGTGCCGGTGTCTACGAGGAAAGTATCGTCCCCGCCGACTTCATGTCGCCGCAGCAGTATGCGGCCAGAAGCAAGAAGACGGCGCAAAAGCATCTCGATTTCATCGAGAAAGCGGCGGCGGAAGCCGGCGTGGCGTGCACCTGTGTCTACGCCATGAGCGATCGTCCCTACATGGAAATCATCAAGACGGCGCAGCGCAGGCGCTGTGACCTTATCTTCATGGCGTCACACGGCCGCCGCGGCCTCTCGCGCCTGCTGCTCGGCAGCGAGACCAGCAAAGTGCTTGCGCACAGCAAGATTCCGGTGCTCGTCCATCGCTGATACCGAAGGCCGTCTCCAAGGCTGTCATTCCCGTGAAAACGGGAATCCATAGTGCGGTTCACGCGAGATGACGCGCCATATGGATTCCCGCCTGCGCGGGAATGACAGTTTCGGGACTCCCGCCAAAGCCACCGCAAAAAAACGCCGGTCGTATACCGGCCGGCGTTTCAAACACCCCGTGTCGGAGGGGGACAGGCGGGGTGAGGAGGAGTCGTTGACGCGCGACTACCAGTGCCCGACGATTTCCATCAGTGCGTCGAAGTCCTTGAGTTCGATTTCGCGCTGCTGCGCCGCGATCAGGCCCTCGCGCTGAAACCGCGACAGCAGCCGGCTCACCGTTTCCAGCGTCAGTCCGAGGTAATTGCCGATTTCCTCACGCGTCATGCGCAGATTGAAACAATCCGCGGCGTAACCCAGGCGCTTGTAGCGGCGCGAGAGCGCCAGCAGGAAAGCGGCGAGACGCTGTTCCGCCGTCATGTTGCCCAGCAGCAGCATCAGTCCCTGGTCGCGCGTGATGTCGCGGGAGAGCAGCCGGAACAGTTGCTGTTGAAGTTCGGGAATGCGCAGCGCGAGTTCCTGCAGCCGCGTGAACGGGATCACGCACACTTCGCTGTCCTCGAGCGCAACCGCGTGGTAGCCGTGGCGCTCGCTGCTGATGGCGTCGAGCCCGAGCACCTCTCCGGACAGATAGAAGCCGGTAATCTTCTCTTCCCCGCCGCGCGACACGCAAACAGTCTTGAACGCACCGCTGCGCACCGCGTAGAGCGCGTCGAACCGGTCTCCACCGCGGTAGAGCGCCGCGCCGCGCGCGGTCCGCCGCTTGACCATGGTGAGCTCATCGAGCTCGCCTAAATCGGCGGCCGGCAGGCCGCACGGCAGGCAAACGCCCTGCAGGCAGCAATTCGAGCAGGAAAGGCCGGGATGCACGACACCCATCGGCCGCGCTGATGTGCGTATTGCAGGGGCCTGGACCGCGGGCCTGAAAGTGGAATGATGGGTGGTGCCATTCAACATGCTGATCTCCTTGTCCGTACCCGATCTGTCCGTTGCGCAAAATGTGCAAGCCGCCGGCGTCAGTGCGGCCCGCCGTCGGAACCTGATTTCATGATTTCCAGTATCTCGGCGATCCTCTCGAAATCGGCCGACTTGTCGAGAAAATACTCTGCGCCGGCGTCGGCGCTCGCTTTCTCATGCTGCGGGGTCGCGTAGTTGGTCAACACGATCCCCCTCAGTCCGGGCAGATGACGTTTGACTTCCACCATCGCGTCGATGCCGCTGCCCTCCGCGAGCCTGATGTCGAAGATTGCCACATCCGGCCGGTTGCGCATGATTCCGTCCACGGCGTCCTGGTAGTTGTCCGCCTGGCCGACGACGGTGACATCATTGATGTCGCCGATCATTTCCAGCAGCCTTTCCCTGACTGCTGGAGAATCCTCGACCAGAAAGAGTCTCATCCCGAGTGCTCGCATATTCGTTGTAGTGGCGCCAGTATGCAGGCGCCATTCGCGCGAAGCCATCGGCGGGTGCTTAAATTGCGGGTAGGAAAGACGGAACCCATGTCGGACGATTCCTACACGAGGCGCTGCAGCAGCGGTCGCTCACTGTGTCGAACCGCCTGATTCGTCTATGAGTTTGTGCCGGATGGCGTAACGGATGAGGTCGGTCTGGTTGGCCGCGCCCATCTTCTGCATGATGCGGGTCTTGTGGGTGCTGATTGTTTTGACGCTGAGCGCGAGCCGCGCAGCGATCTCGGTGATCGACTTGCCCGAGACGATCATTTCGAACACCTGGTATTCGCGGTCCGACAGCAGCGTGTGCGGCGCGGCTTCACTGGCGGCGCCGAGATCGAGCGCCAGACGCTCGGCAGTTTCCGGACTGACGTAGGCGCCACCACCCGCGATCCTGCGGATCGCCGCGACCAGCTCATCGGCGGCGCTCTCCTTGGTGAGGTAGCCCGACGCGCCGGCCTTGAGCGCCCGCACCGCGTACTGCTCTTCGCTGTGCATGCTGAGCACCAGGATGCGCAGCCTCGCTTTTTCGCGCCTCACCTGCTTGATGAGCTCGATGCCGCTGCGGCCCGGCATCGACATATCGAGGACCAGCACGTCGAAGTCGAGCGCGCGCACCCGCGCCATCACCTCATGACCGTTAGTCGCCTCGCCCACGACTTCGATGTCCTCGATCGCCGCGAGAATTTCCTTCAGGCCCGTGCGCACGATGGTGTGGTCGTCGGCCAGTACGACGCGAATCATGTCGTCGCGTCCCCGCGCCGGTAGGCATGCAACGGGATCACGATTTCAACTACCGTGCCCCCCTCGGGTGGCGAGTAGAAGCGCGCCGTGCCGCCCAATGTGCGGGCGCGTTCCTGAATACCGAGCAGGCCGAAGGATTTTTCCTTTCTGGGCGCCCCGGCTTCGATGCCCCTGCCGTCATCGCGCACCCGCACCACCAGGTCGCCGACGGCGCACGCGATGCTTACTTCCACATGCGAAGCGGCGGCATGGCGCGAGACGTTGGTGAGCGCCTCCTGGACCATGCGGTAGAGGGAGGTGGCGAGCGGCTCGCGGAATTCAACGTCGTTAGCATCCGCCTCGAGGCCCACCACCACTCCCGAGCGCTGGGAAAAATCATGCAGCAGGCTCTCGATCGCCGGAACCAGACCGAGATCGTCGATCATGACGGGCCGCAGATCGGCCGCGATGCGGCGCACCGCCGCCACCGTGGTATCAACCACCCCTTTCATCTTTTGGGTCTTGTCCACGAGCGGCTTCAACTCGCCGGGCAGGCGCGCAGCGACCCAGGAGACATCCATCTTCAGCGCGGTCAGCCACTGGGCCAGTTCGTCGTGCAGTTCGCGCGCGATGCGTGTGCGCTCGGCTTCCCGCACTTCGTGCATGGCGGCGTAGAGTTCGCGCAATTGCCGGTGCGACTGTTCCAGGGCCTCCGCGGCCCTCTCGCGCTCGGTGATGTCTTCGCCGGAACTCAGCGTGCCGACAATCCTGCCGTTTTCATCCGTCAGCATCCGGTTGTGCCACGCAATCACCCGCTCGGCACCGCTGCGGGTGAGCACGGGGTTTTCGTGAAATTCCGTCAACTGCGTCTCGCCAACCACAATCTGCCCCAACACATTCCGTGTGTCCCGTCGCTGACGTTCGGGCACAAAACGATCGCACCAGGATTGGCCGACAATCTCCTCTTCGCGGTACCCCAGCAGCTCACAGCCCTTGCGGTTGATGAGCGTTACTTTCCCATTCGAATCCAGCGCCACCAGTATGACACCCGCGATGTCGAGATACCGCTGGGCGGTGTCTCGCTCCTTGCGAATCTCCGCCTCGGCGCGCTTGCGCTGGGTGATGTCGCGCAGGATTACCGTATAGAACCTGTATCCGCCCACCGCGACTTGGGAAATCGAAGCGTCGATTGGAAACTCCTCGCCGTCGCTGCGCAGCCCAAAAAGCCCGACTTCCCCTCCCATGCGGCGCATCGTGACGCCGGTCTCTCCAAAGCGCTGGATATGCCGGCGATGGAGATCCCCGAAGCGCCGCGGCACGAATCTATCGAGCGGCCTGCCGACGGCGTCGCGTGCGGCGGTGCGGAAGATTTTCTCGGCGGCGGCGTTGAACAGCACGATGTTGTGGTTTTCGTCGATGGTGACGATCGCATCCATCGCCGATGCGATGATCCCATG
>MERG01000047.1 GCA_001771985.1 Betaproteobacteria bacterium RIFCSPLOWO2_12_FULL_62_13
GCAGGGGACGGGACATGCCGTCAATTTAAGCCGCTATAGATGCAAAGTCAAGAACTGACCCCATTTCACTTGTTGAGTTCCTCGTGCGCAAGCTTGTGGAACTCCTCCGGTGTGCTGGTCGTGACTGCGGTGCCCTGTGCGGCGAGCGCGCCCCTGATCTTGTTCAGCTTCGCAGTCCTGGTAAGCGCGGCGTACAGCTTGTCGAGTATCGGCTTCGGTGTGCCCTTGGGTGCGAGTAATCCCTGCCACCCGCTGTAGTTGTAGCCCGGAATCGTTTCGGCAACGGCGGGCAGATCGCCGAGCAGCGCCGAGCGCTTGGGCAAGCTGTGGGCGATTTGGCTGGTGATGACGACCGAGGTTGGTCGTAGGGCGGCGTTCCCTGGCCCCGACGGTTCATGGCTTGGACTTGCCCGGCCTAGAGTTGAATACGCACGGGCCGTTTGTTAGCATCCGCGCAAGAATCGGTGAACGAGTGAGCCCCGGGGTGCCGGGGGGAAGAAGTGCCTTAATCGTTTACCCGTTCACGCGGTTATCGGTTCATTTGTTCATAGCAGCTAGTGTCCTGAGTCATTATTGGGCGCAATCCTTGGAGTCGCTCGTGCCGGTAAGCTGTAGGTCAGGTTGCCGCATTGGCGGCTACCTGACGCCTGGCTGGACGTCGGGGAACGCTGCGCGTACCCCGACCTACATCCAAGATTGTGCAATGAACTAACAACTCAAGATACTAGCGAGCCACCCGTTCGCGCGCATTGCTGGAATCAGCGAGCCGCGCGTTTGTGGAACACTTCTTTGAGGGAGGCTGTTCGATGCCAAGAATCACCGGGCCCCGATTTGTTGCCGAAACGCTTCGAGGTTACGGCGTGACGCACGTCTTCTTCGTGCCGCAGATGCTGCTGGAGACGCTCACCGGCATGGAGGGCATGGGCATCCGGCGTGTGCTGACGCACGGCGAGAAAGCCGCAGCTTACATGGCGGACGGTTACGCGCGCGCGAGCGGCAAGCCCGGCGTGTGCATGGCGCAGCATGTGGGCGGTTCCAATCTTGCGGCGGGACTCAAGGACGCGTATCTCGCGTGTTCCCCCGTGATCGCGCTGACCGGCGGACCGGCGCCGTTGGCGCGTTACCGGCACGCCTACCAGGAACTCGAGGACTTCACGCAGTTCGAGCACACGACCAAGTTCAGTGCGCACGTTGACCACGTCGCGCGTTTTCCCGACATGCTGCGTCAGGCCTTCCGCGAGGCCACGATCGGGGCGCCCGGTCCCGTGCACCTGCAGATCGGCGGCCACCACGCAGAGACAGTGATGACCGAGGCGGACCTCGAGTTGCTGGTCGAAAACCAGTTCAAGGAAGTGCCACCGTTTCGTCCCGCTGCCGATGAGTCGCAGGTGACAGAGGCCGTGCGGTTGCTGAATGCGGCAGCGCGCCCGATCATTGTCGCGGGAGGCGGAGTCACCTGGTCCAAGGCCCAGGCCGAGGTCGTCGCGCTCGCGGAAAAGCTTTCCATCCCGGTCGCGACTTCGCTCAACGCCAAGGGCACGATTCTCGATACGCACCCGTTGTCGGTCGGAGTGGCAGGCACCTATTCGCGCGCCTGCGCAAACCGCGCGGTGGCTGAAGCCGATCTGGTGTTCTTCATCGGCAGCCACACCGGCGGCCAGGTTACCGCGCGCTGGAATGTCCCGCGCATCGGAACGCCCGTCATTCAACTCGACATCGACGCGCGGGAGATCGGCCGCAACTATCCGGCGAAGCTCGCGCTGCTCGGCGACGCGCGGACGGTGCTGCGCCAGATGCTCGAGGCAGCGGGTGCGGGCGGCGGGAGCAGGCGCCAACCGTGGCTCGCGCGCGTACGGGTGCTGATCGAGGAGTGGCGCAGTTCGGTCGCGGCTGAGGTCAATTCCGAGGCCGTGCCGATGCGACCCGAACGCGTCTGCCGCGAGATTTCCCGCGCGCTCCCGGAAAATGCGGTGCTCGTTTCCGACACCGGCCATTCCGGCATCTGGACGGGAGCCATGGTCGATTTCACCCGGCCGGGGCAGCGCCTGATCCGTTGTGCGGGCTCGCTCGGGTGGGGCTTCCCGGGAGCACTCGGCGTAAAATGCGCAGTACCCGATACGCCGGTGATCTGCTTCGCGGGCGACGGCGGCGTCTATTATCACCTTGCCGAACTGGAAACCGCCGCGCGCTATGGCATCAATCTGGTGCTGATCGTGAACAACAACAGCTCGCTCAACCAGGAGATCCCGCACTTCGACAAGGCCTATGGTGGTGATCCCGATGAGCGCGGCCGCGAGATGTGGGGCTTTACCCACGTCAATTTCGCGAAGGTCGCCGAGTCGCTTGGCTGTGTCGGCATTCGCGTTGAAAAGCCCGCTGAGCTTCCGGGCGCGCTCGAAAGGGCGCTCGCTGCGCGCCGGCCGGTCGTGATCGACGTGGTGACGGACCACCGCGCTTTTTCGCAGAAAATGTGGACGGGAGCCGTTTGATTATTTCGAAACCGCACGAGATTCGGTTTCGCTCGAAACCCCCTCTCCGCTCGGGAGAGGGGCGGGGGTGAGGGACAGAGGCCGCTGCGGGCTTGCGTAATGTTCGGTAATACATCAAAGGAGTAACGATGCACGGATCGCTGGAAAACCTGAAGATCGAAATCGACATGCTGGCGCCGGGGGCGGAGCGTATCGTCGGCAAGAACCCGCCGCTCGACATCATCGCCCGGGACGTGATATTCGGCGAAGGGCCGGTGTGGGACGCGCGCAACAAGCAACTCTACTTCACCGACATCATCGGCGACACGATCTGGAAGTGGAAGCCGAAAGGCGGGCTGGAGGCCGTGATGATGCCCTCCGCCAAGGCGGACGGGCTGGCGCTCGATCTCGAGTACCGGGTGGTTGTCGCCGGCTGGGGCGGCCGCACGGTGTTCCGCATAGAGAAGGACGGTTCACGCACGACGCTTGCCGACCGGTGGCAGGGCAAGAAATTGAGCAGCCCGAATGACATCATCGTGAGCACCGACGGCGCGATCTGGTTCACCGATCCGGTGGGGGGACTCCTCAACGTGGGCATGGTAGGCGAGGACCTGCAACGCTACAACGAGAAGCAGCCGGTGTTCCGGATCTCCCCGGATGGCAAGAAGATGACGCTCGTCACCGACGAGTTCGTCTACCCGAACGGGCTTTGCTTCTCGCCGGACGAAAAGCTGCTGTACATTAACTGCAGCCGCGAGCGCCTCATCCGGGTTTACGACGTGAAGTCCGACGGCGCCGTGGGCAAGGGGCGTCTTTTCCATCAGTACAGCGGACCGGAGCGCGGCGTGCCGGACGGCATGAAGTGCGACATCGAAGGCAACGTCTATTGCACGGGCCCGGCCGGTATCTTCGTGCACGATCCGTCGGGCAAGGTGCTGGCGCGGATCAGGACGCCAGGCCATCATCCAACCAATTTCGCATGGGGCGACGATGACTGGCGCTCGCTCTACATTACCAACATCGGGTCCGTGGTGCGTACGCGGGTGAATGTGCCGGGTGTCCCCTCGCGGTGATGACGAAGCGCTGTCATTCCCATGAAGATGGGAATCCAATGGGTACGTCGCGCGAGATGAAGCGCCGTATGGGTTCCCGCCTGCGCGGGAACGACATTCATTAGTCGGGTGCGTAACGAACAGGATTGACGGAGAGAGAAAACATGGCATGGAATTTCGAGCTCGTAGCCGGGCCTTGCAAGGGACGGACCGGTGGACTGGCGTGGGACGGAAGCGGCATGTTGTTCAGCGCGGTGGCGGAGGAGCGCATCTTGCGATACGACCCGGCGACCGGCAAGGCAGATCTCTTCCGCGCATATACGGGCCGCACCAACGGGTTGGCGCTGGCGAAGGACGGCACCGTGTTCGGGGCGCAGGAGGGCGGCAGGCGCATCGTTCACTTTCTGAAGGACGGCTCCACGGCGCCTACCAAAGACCTTCTCGACGGCAAGCACCACAACCAGCCGACCGACGTCATCGTGGATAGCAAGGGACGCGTGTGGTTCGCCGACGCCTATAACGCGCAGGTGCCGTACGGGCCACCGGTATACCCAATGCTGGACCATGCTTCCGTGCTGCGTCTGGAGCAGGCGAACGACGGCTGGAGGCTCGTGCGCGTCACCCATGACACGTTCGGACCGCGCGCCATCCTGCTGTCCGCCGACGAGAAGACGCTGTACGTTGCCGACGGCGATGCCGAGCGTGGCAACCTGCAGCGGCTGTGCTCCTATCCCGTCCGGGCCGAGGGCGATCTGGGGCCGGTCAAGGTGATGGTCGATTTCATGGTCGTGGAGCGCGGCATCGAGGGCATGTGCCTCGACAGCGACGGCAACATCATCGCCTGCGCGGGCTGGAAAAAGGCCGGCGTTGGGCCCATGATCTACCTCATCTCGCCGTCCGGAACCATACTGGAATCGCACCCTGCACCGGCTGACATGCCGATGCGCTGCGCGTTCGGAGATGCCGGGCTTACGAGCCTGTATCTTACGGCCGGCGACGGCGGCCTTTATCGCGCCAAGGAAATCGGGCGCTGCGGGCTGAAGCGGTGACAGTAGGGCCGTGAGGCAAACGAGTGGAGAAAGGGGTCGTCATTCCGGCGGAAGCCGGAATCCAGTACGTTTTGACAGGTAAAGCACTGGATTCCGGATCGCACTCGCCTGGCGGCTCGTTTGTCCGGAATGACGACTCTCGCAGAGTCTCCCTGGCAGAACAGTGATACTTCGCACAGGAGGAGGAGACCGTGAACAGAACAAACGTTGCGTTTCATTTTTTCTCTGTGTTCTCTGTGCTCTCTGTGGCTATCGGTTTTGCCGGGCCAAGCGCCGCGGCGCAAGGCTATCCCGCCAAACCGATTCGCATCATCGCTTCCACCACGCCGGGATCGGGTCCCGATATCATGTCCCGGCTCATCGGACAAAAGCTTACGGACGCTTGGGGCCAGCAGACCGTCGTTGACAACCGGGCCGGCGGCAGCGGCACCATCGGGACGGAAATCGCGGCGCGGGCGGCGCCGGACGGTTATACGCTGCTGATGCTGACTTCGAGCCATGTCATCGTCGCCGCGTTGTTCCAGAAGCTCAACTACGATCTCATCCGGGATTTCGCGCCGATCAGCCTGCTCGCGTCGACACCTTTTATTCTGACCGTCCACCCGTCCGTTCCTGCGGCATCCGTAAAGCAACTGATCGCGCTCGCCAAATCGAGACCGGGGGAGATCCACTACGGATCCGGCGGACCGGGCACGCCACCGCATCTTGCCACCGAAATATTGAAAACCATGACCGGCGTCGATTTCTTCCATGTCCCGTACAAAGGCATCACGCCGGCGCTGATCGATACAGTAGCCGGTCAGGTGCAGATGACCATCGCCGTGGTGCCGGCGGTGCTGCCTTTTCTCAAGGCGGGCAAACTCAAGGCGCTTGGTGTTACCAGCACGAAGCGCACGCCGCTGGCGCCCGAGGTGCCGACGATCGCCGAAACGGTGCCGGGGTATGAGGTGATCGGCTGGTACAGTCTGGTTGCGCCGGTGAAAACGGCCGAAAACATCATCTCGAGGCTCAACACGGAAGTCGTCAGGGCATTGAAGACGCCGGAAGTTCAGCAACGCATATCCGGTCTCGGCGCCGAACCGATCGGTTCCACGCCGCAGGAACTCGGCGCGCACATGCGCGCGGAGACAGACAAGCTGCAAAAAGCGATCAAGGCGGCGAACTTGCGGCGCGAGTAGCGGAGAATGCTACTGGTACTCGTCATATAACCTTGCGTTATCGTTCGATAAATATAGATTCTTTCGTAACATAGCTCGGCGGGCGGTAAGATTGCGCTCTCGCATGAAGGAGTTCCTATGCCAAGGATGACCGGGTCGCGGCTGGTTGCAGAAGTGTTGCACGGCTACGGCGTCACCCATGTGTTTTTCGTGCCTACGATCCTGATGGAGGCGCTTGCGGAAATGGACAACCTCGGGATCCGCAAGATCCTGACGCACGGCGAGAAAGCGGCGGCCTACATGGCCGACGGCTATGCGCGCGCCAAGGGGGCGCCGGGCGTGTGCATGGGGCAGCAGATTGGCGCATCCAACCTTGCGGCCGGCCTGCGCGACGCCTTCATGGCTGGCTCCCCGGTCATCGCTTTCACCGGCGGCCCCACCACGGGGGGACGTTACCGGCATGCCTACCAGGAAGTGGAGGATTTCACCCAGTTCGATTCGGTGACGAAGCTCAACATTCAGCTCGATGACGTCTCGCGCCTGCCGGATCTGCTGAGCCACATGTTCCGCACTACGACTTCGGGCGCGCCGGGACCGGTTCATATGCGGCTGCGCGGCTCCCAAGGCCAGGGCGCCGAGGGGGAAGCCGATCTGGAACCGCTCATCGCGAAAACGTTTGCGCGCGTGCCGCCGTTCCGGCCCGCCCCGGAGAGCGAGCCGGTGCGCGAGGCGATCGCGCTGCTCTCGCGCGCGCAGAAACCCATCATCGTCGCCGGCGGCGGCGTAGTGTCCTCTCAGGCGCAAGCCGAGCTCGTCGAGCTCGCGGAAAAACTGCAAATACCGGTCGCGACCTCGCTCACCGCGAAGGGCGCGATTTTGGATTCGCATCCGCTGGCGGTCGGTGTCGTCGGCGTGTATTCGCGCCCGTGCGCGAATCGGGCGGTGTCGGAAGCCGATCTCGTATTCTTCGTGGGCGCTCACGCCGGCGGGCAGGTGACGGCGAACTGGAGAATTCCGGCAACCGGTACGTCCGTGATCCAGCTCGACATCGATCCCGAGCAACTGGGCCGAAACTACCCCAACACAGTCTCGCTGCACGCGGACGCCAAGGTCGGGCTGCGGCATCTCACCGACGCGGCCCAGCGCAAAGCGCCCGAGGCCGCGAAGGCGTGGACCGGGCGTGTGCGCGAACTCGTGTCCGAATGGCGCACGGGCGCGGACCGGATGCGCAATTCGGACGCGGTGCCGCTGCGGCCCGAACGCATCTGCAAGGAAATCGCGGAAGCGCTGCCGGCCGATGGTGTCATCGTTTCGGACACGGGGCACTCGGGTATGTGGAGCGGTCAGATGATCGAGATCACCCGGCCCACGCAGCGTTACATCCGGTGCGAAGGCTCGCTCGGCTGGGGCCTGCCGGGGGCGATGGGAGTCAAGTGCGCGCTGCCGGACCGGCCGGTGCTGTGTTTCACCGGCGACGGCGGCATCTACTATCACCTCCCGGAACTCGAAACCGCGTCGCGCTGCGGCATCAACCTCGTGGTGGTGGTGAACAACAATAGTTCGCTCAATCAGGAGATCCCGTTGGTCAACGCTGCGTATAAGGAGAAGCGGGACGAGCGCTCCGGCGAAATCTGGCGCTTCCAGAAGAACATCGATGTTGCGAAAGTGGCTGAAACATTGGGCTGCGCCGGATTCCGAGTGGAGAAGCCGGGGCAGCTCAAGGAACTGCTGCCGCGCGCGTTCGCCATGGGGAAGCCCGTTGTGATCGACGCCGTGAGCGATGAACAGGCTTTGGCCCCAACTGCATGGCTGCCCGGGGGCGGGCATGGACATTGATATCGCCGAAGTGTGGAACGCGCGGTGCTTTGGGAGAAGATCATGAGCGTGGTGAGACGATGCACAGGGCGCATATTCGGAATATGGATGGCGTTGGCGCTGGCGGGAACGGCGTTCGCGCAGGCGGTTCAGCCCTCGGGCGGAGCCGCCTACCCGACCAAACCGATACGGCTGGTCGTGCCGGTTTCGGCCGGCGGCGGCACCGACATCATCGCGCGCTTTATCGGCCAGAGGCTGACCGATCGCTGGAGCCAGCAGGTGGTGGTGGACAACCGGGCGGGCGCAGGCGGAAGCATCGGCGCCGACATCGTCGCCAAATCCACGCCCGATGGGCACACGATTCTGCTCGGGAGCATCGGGCATATCACGTTCACGCCGGCGCTCTTTCTCAAGCTTCCCTACGATCCGCAAAAAGACTTCGCACCGATTTCGCTGGTGGCGGAACAGCCGTTTGTGGTCGCCGCTCATCCGTCGTTGCCGGCGAATTCGATCAAGGAGCTCATCGCGCTCGCCAGGAGTCGCCCGGGCACGGTGAACTTCGGTTCCGGGGGCAGCGGCGGCGCTTCGCACCTCGGCATCGAGCTGCTGCAGCTCATGGCCGGTGTCTCAATGGTGCACGTGCCTTACAAGGGCACCGGGCCGGGCATGACGGCGCTGCTCGGCGGGGAGATCCCGATACTGTTGGTCGGTGTCGCGACCGCGCTGCCGCACATAAGGAATAACCGGGTCAGGGCGTTCGCGGTAAGCGGAGCGAAACGGTCCCAAGCGCTGCCCGAGGTGCCGACGATCGGTGAAGCCGGTGTGCCCGGTTATGCATTCGATGTGTGGTACGGTGTGCTGTTTCCCGCGGGAACGCCGCGCCCCATCGTTGGGAAAGCGAACGCGGAGCTCGTTCGGCTGTTGAAAGCCCCGGCAACGGCCGAGCGTTTTCTCAGCCTCGGCCTCGAACCGCTCAGCAGCACGCCGGAGGAATTCGCAGCGCTGATCGATCGCGAAATTCCCAAGTGGAAGAAGGTGGTCAAGGCCGCCGGAATCAAGCCGAACTGAAAAAAGGGGGGAGCGCATGAGTGCAGTCCGAGGTGTCGCAACGTGGTGTGCAATGCTTGTCATCGTTGCTTATTCGGCCGCCGGCGCGCGG
>MERG01000048.1:0-2185 GCA_001771985.1 Betaproteobacteria bacterium RIFCSPLOWO2_12_FULL_62_13
GATCGGCATACGAAGACTGCGAGCCGAGCACTCGCTCGCCGGGATAACCCACCAGACTGTCGAGCCCCGCAAGGCTGGCGATCATGGTCGCGTAAGTGCGTATGCCGCGCAGCGGACCGTTTTGCCCCACCGCAGACATCGAGCACATCACTACATCCGGCCGCACGGCTTGCAGGTCCGGGTAGCCGAGACCAAATTTCGCCATGACGCCGGGCGAAAAATTCTCGATAACAACATCGCTCACCGCGACCAGGTCCTTCAGCACGTCTTTCGCCCCGGCGTGATCGAGCTTGATGCGCAGACTCAGCTTGCCGCGGTTGACGTTGTGAAACATCGGATTCTGCTCGGGGTCCTTCTGCGTGCCGACGATCGGCCGGCCCTGACGCATATAGTCCAGCGGGCTCGCGCTTTCGACTTTGATCACTTCTGCGCCCATGTCGGCCAGAATGTGCCCTGGCACCGCGCCCGCCCATACCCAACCGAAGTCCACAACGCGCACACCAGCGAGTGGGCGCCCTTTGTGGGCGATTGCGCCACCTGCAATGCGACGCGAGGTAGGCGGCTGGGAGGCTGGCGCGTGGACGGCGCTCGCTGCGGGAGGTGCAGCTTGCGCGGGTGAGGCGGTACGTGTGAGACCTGCGTAGGGATCGCCCGGAAGCCGCACGGGACATCTCTGCGTGTCGACATCGACGAAGTAGTTGCGTCCGCCCAGGTGCGGATGCTCCACCACCTCTCGAATGTCATATACCGGTGCGCCGGGGATTTTGTGCTCCAGGCATTGCTGCAGAATCTCATCCTTGGTGCGGCTCAAGAACCAGGGCTCGATGAGCGCATCGCACGCGTCGCCGTGCTCATCATTCGCTTTGAATCGATCGGCAAAGAGCGGATGCCTCGCCAGGTCCGCGCGCCCGATCATCCCCAGAAAGCTCTGCCAATGTCTGCTTTCGCCGCACTGGATCGCAAAATAACCGTCCTTGCAGCGGAAAATCGTGCGGGGATAAGGCTGGCCCGAAACGCGCTGCCCCGCGCGGCGCTTCTTGTGGCGCCCGAAATGCGCGAGCGCCACTTCGACCCCAGTGTAGAACGCGGCCCAGACATCGGCCGCCGCCACATCGATCGCGGCACCGCCGCGTAAAAAGAGCGCCCCGGCGCCTGCGATCGCAGCAGCGAGTCCCGCCTGAAACGCGCTCTGGTCTCCCGGCAGTTTCAGCGGGGAACGACCCGGCAAGCCGATGCCGATCGATATGCCGCCAATCGCCTGCAGTGTGAGATCGTCCGCCGGCCAGCAGCGCGCGCCGCCTTTCAACCCGAACGGCGTGACGGCTATCACGACGAGATCGGGAAAATCCCGCGCAATCGTTTCCGGGCTTAAGCCCCATTCGGCTAAGCACCGCTCGTTCGCCCCGTGCAGCAGCACGCGGCTACGTGCGAGCAGGCCACGGAGCGTCGCGCGCCCCGCATCGGCCGATGGGTCGGTCGCCATGTTTTGCTTGCGCGCGTTGAGATAGAGCCCGAGTGCGTTTGCTTGCGCGTGCGCGCTGTCATTGCCCGGAGCGCCTTCTTCTCCACGCGTCTCGATGCGCGTCACGTCCGCACCAAGATCGGCGAAGAGCTTTCCGGCATAGGCGATAGCCGAGCCGGCACCCAGTTCCACAACGCCGATTCCAGCGAATGGGCTCCCCATCATTGAAATTCGTGCAAATGGTGTAAACCATTTGCACCTCGAATGCGCCCGCGGAGGGCGGAGCAGGTTCCGTCGGCCTTGACCGATGGATGCGACCCCGAAGCGGGATGCAGCGCCGCGATGAACCGCGTGCTTATGTGCGCCTTCACGGTCGCATCCCCAAAATCGGGGCCCCTGCTCCACGTTCCGGCGCACCTTCTCCCTCTGGGAGAAGGGTCGGGGATGAGGGAATGCGCATTGTCATTCATCTGTACGATGCTCATCAATAGATGACTTTCGCCTGCACGAGGCTTTCGATCTCTTCCGGACTCAGACCCAGCAGCTCGGCGAACACGTAGTGATTGTGCTCACCCAGCTTCGGTGTCCAGCGCTCGAGCTTCGCCGGCGTGCGTGAAAAGCGCCACGGCGGCCCGACGACTTTGCGCGATTCGCCATCCGGTCCGACCATGCTTTGGATGGTCCCGCGCTGGCGGAGATGCGGATCGTCCGCAATATCGCCCG
>MERG01000048.1:2287-16176 GCA_001771985.1 Betaproteobacteria bacterium RIFCSPLOWO2_12_FULL_62_13
CGCTGTCGCGAATGCGCGCCACTCACCTTCGGTCGAGACGACGATTGACACCCATCGATCCTCGCCCGCGCACGGATACACGTTATGCGGCGCAATCTGCGGCGCATCGTTGCCTGTGCGGCGAGGCGCAACACCGGTCGCCGCGAACTGCAGCAGCGCATCGCCAATGAAACCGCACGCAACTTCGCGCGCCGCGACGTCGACGTGTTGCCCGGCCCCGGTGCGCTTTTTGAGCAGATATGCAGCCAAGGTCGCCATCGCGGCGGTAAGGCCAGAGCTGTGGTCCATCACGTGCCGGATCTCGGTGGGCGGCCCGTCCTCATAGCCGGTCAAAGTGCCGAGGCCGCCCGCCGCGCCGAAGAGCGGTGCATAGCCGGCGTAGCCGCGCTCCGGCCCGGTCTGCCCCGACGCCGAAACCGAGACCATCACGATATCGGGCTTGACCGCTTTGAGCGCCTCATAACTCAACCCGAGGCGATCCATGACGCCAGGCCGAAAGCTCTCGGCAACGATATCGCACACGGCGACCAGCCGTTTCGCGAGATCCACGCCTCGCGGCTGCTTGAGATTGAGTCGTATCGAGAGCTTGTTCGATGCAACCTGATCGAATGTCGCCGATTCCATCCTGCCATACACCGGATGGGGCTTACGAAAAATATCGGGGCGCTCGGCCGTTTCGATCTTGATGCATTCGGCGCCGAGCAGCGACAATACATGCGCGCAGAAGGGACCGGCCGCGTGCAATGTGAAATCGGCGACCCGCACGCCGTGCAATGGTTGCGTTGGAGTATTGTGCAAATGGTCTACACCCATTTGCACCTCGAATCCCCCCTCGCCCTCCGGGAGAGGGGTCGGGGGTGAGGGCTGAGGCCGACGACCCTTGGCACGCTCGTTGGGCTCCTCGTGCCGCCCCCACTGCTCCACCTCCATCGGCTGGTGCCCGAGCCAGTCGCACCAGATCGCGTGGTTATCCGCGCCGGGTTCGGTCACCGCGCGCGCAAGCGTGAGCGCCTCTCCGCCAAGCAGGAACGGCGCCGTGAACATGGGCACGGGTCCCCAACCCGATATGTCGAGCGGCGAAAAGACACCGCGCACCTTCGATTGCGCCGACTCGAGTATGTCGGAGGGCTCGTTGTATTTCGCGAGCGGCACGCCCAGCGCCTGCCCGTTTCTCACCACGTCCTCGACATGCTGCGTTCTTGCCCACGCGCGCAGATGCTTGTTGATCTCGGCGCCGCGGCGGCCGCGCTCGAGCGGATCGCGCAGCGCCGGATCGGAGGCCCAGTCGGGATCACCCATCAGCTTGATCAGCCCGTCCCACTGATGCTGCTCAAGCGTAAGGATGCCGATATAGCCGTCGCTGCACTCCAGCACGCCGCCATACTTGAAAGAGCGGCCATGACGGTTCTCCAGCACGCCGTCACCAAGGCGCTGAACGGCGAAACAGCCGACCAGGATATTCGCGTCCTGCACTGACACATCGACGAACTGTCCACCCGCTTCCTCGCGCACGAGCAGCGCGGAAAGCGCGGCGCACACGGCTGATGTTCCGCCCATGATCTCCGCGAAGTGGCCGTAGATCTTCACGGGTGGCCGGTCCGGAAACATTTCGAGCGTAAGTCCGTTAGGCATCAAATAGCCTTCGCCACCCGCATGAAAAACGTTGAGCTCGCAAGCACGATAATCGGCGTGAGCACCGGCCGCGCCGAAAGGCAGCACCGAGAGAAAAACCAGATCGGGATGTCGCCCGGCGATCGTTTCGGGATCGAGATCCAACGCCGAACGGCGCGCTACCGGCGTGTCGTCGATCAAAAGCTCGGCGCGCCCCATGAGCTCTCCCAGCAGGCCGCGGCCCTCGGACGAAACGGCGTCGCACGTGACGAATCGCTTGCCGGCGTTCAAATAATGAAAAAGCGCGCTCGCTGCGGGTTCGCGTGTAAGCAAAGGCTCGCTTCGCCGCAACGCGCTTCCCTCACCCGGCGCTTCCACTTTGATTACGGTCGCGCCCATCACGGCAAGCATGCGGCCCGCATATGAAGCAGCGACGCCTTCGGCGTGCTCGATCACGGTGAAACCCCGAAGCGGGGCGTTCCGGTTATCGCTCATGGCTCAAACGGTGAAATGCAGGCCGCCATCGACGTTGATGCGCCGCCCGGTCACGTAACGTGCCCGGGCGGATTTCTACTTGTAAGTGGCGTGCCCGAGGTCGAGGCCGGAGCCGTCGCGGAACATCCTGGTCTTGATGTCTTTCGAGGGCAGCATCACGGTGGCGCGGCCGTTCGGTGCAGTCATCTCGCCACGCTGGTTCTCGGCCCAAATCTCGAGATCGACGAGCGCATAGCCCTCTTGCTTGTATTTCTTCGTCACTTTGCCTTTGCACCACGTCGTATCGCCCATCGTGTTGAAGCGGCGCAGCTCCGTCTTGATGCGTTTGAGGAAGCCGGCGTCGCCCATCCAATTCGTGACCAGTGCCGCAAGCCACGCGGAGCGCTGAGGACCGTAGTCATATGTGCCCGGCACGCCGACTTCTTTGGCGACCGATTCGCGGTGATGTCCGATGCCGGTGTACTCGACGCCGCCGCCGGCTTCGGGATTGCGGAAAAAATGGCCCGGATGGCGTACGGCACCCTTCAGCAGAACGCCGTGCGTGTGGCCGCGTCCGCAACCGACGAGGAAGCCCATCGTGTCCATCATCGAGAGCGGTCCCCGCGCGATTGGCGTCAACTCCTGTCCCTCTTCGACGTCCTCCCAATAGCGGATGTTGCGGCCGCAGATGTGCTTTTCCTCTTCAAGCACGGCCTTGTCGATGGCAGTAAGTTCTTCGGCCGTGTATTCATGCTTCTTGACGTCCTTGTACTTGCCCTTGTCGCGCGCGGCCTTGCGCTCGTGACGGGTGCACCAGCCGAGAACGCGTGCAATGAGATCGTCGCGCTGGTTCACGAAGTTCGCTTCGACGTACTGAATGACGAGCCGCCCCGAGAACTCGCTTTGCCTCTCATCGACCGCCACGACGCGCTCTTCCGCGCCGATGCGGTCACCCGGGCGTAAATTGCGGAAGAGCTCCCAGTCATTTCCGGCGTAGAATCCATGCACGCCGGGTAGACCCCAGCGCGTGCGGCCAAGCCAACCGTATGCCATCGGCAACATGGGGGACGCAATCACGTTCGCGTAGCGGCTGTTGCGGCCGTATTCACTGTCGCGATAGAGGGGATTGAGATCGCCTACACCGTTGCAGAAGTTTCGAATCGTATCGATCGTCACGTCCTGCAGGTATGGGCCTTCGGGACGCAGACGCAATCCGATCATCGCTTTGGCTGCAGCGATCGCCTCGTCGGTAATTCTTCCTTCAGTCGGCGCATCCTGCATCTTGCTCGTTTCGTCGATCGACCCCATGATCCTCGGCTCCATTGGATGATTGGAAAAAAACGGCCGCGTCGTCATTGAACGCTTGAAGCACTTGCGTTGCAAAAAAATATAATGCATTATATTTGTTCTAGGCGCAAGATGTTGATCACCGAACACCAGGGGAAGCTGCTGCTGGGGAAGCACGGGATCGCCGTCCCGCACGGCAGCCTCGTCCGCAAGGCGAGTCAACTGCGCAGGGGGCGCATCCGCTTTCCGATTGCAATGAAGGCGCAGGTCGCATCCGGCGGTCGCGGGAAGGCGGGCGGCGTGCTGCGTGCCGCGAACATGGAGGAAGCCGAAGCTGCGGCGCAGCGCTTGTTCGAAAGCGATTTCAGCGGCGAGCGCCCGCGGGCCCTGCTGGTGGAGCCGTGGCTGGATCATGCGCGCGAGCTCTATCTCGGCATTACTGTTGACGGAACGACAGACGGCTACGCGATGCTTTACGCGCCCGCCGGCGGGGTCGAAGTGGAGCGGCAGGCACCCCGCAAGTATCCTTTCGGAGCGCCGCGCAACTTCAAGGCGCACGACTTTCGGCGTTTGCTGGCCGACACCGAGCAGGACAGCGCACTGCGTGAGCGGGTGGTCGCGCTCGCACGCCGGCTGGTCTTTCTCGCCACGGCGATCGACGCGATCACCATCGAGATCAACCCGCTCGCCGTAATGCCGGACGGGAAGCTTCTCGCGCTCGACGCGAAAATCGTCCTCGACGAAGCCGCTGCCTTCAGGCATGCCGATATCTCGGACGAGTTGGAGCGCGCGCGGAAAAGAGAGCGGCCCACGGTCGCGAAAGCGCTCGCCGGCAACCTGATGATGGTGTGGCTCGGTGGAGAAGTCGGCCTCATCTCAGGCGGTGCTGGAATGACGATGGCCGCTATGGATCTCATCGCGGACGCCGGCCTGCGCCCCGCCTGCTTTCTCGATTGCAGCTCGAACCCGACACCCGCCGGGTATCAGCTCGCGTTCAAGGTGCTCGATGCCGAACCCGAGGTCAAGGCCATCCTGGTCAGCATATTCGGCGGCGGCACGCACATGGATCGCGTCGCGCGGGTCATGAGCGACATCATGAAGAAACGGCGGTCGCGCAAGCCGGTGTTCTTCAGGATGAACGGGACCGGACGGGACAAAGCCGACGAGGTCATGCGGGAGGCGGGCTTGTACAACCACCCGACATTGGAATCCGTGATCGACGACGTGGCAGCGGAAGTGCGGACGGCATGAGCGTACTGATCGATCAATCCTCACGTATCGTGATCCAGGGCATTGGGGGCAACTTCGGCCGATTTTCGGCGCGAGATATGGTGGCTTATGAGACACGCGTCGTCGCCGGCGTGGCGCCCGGCCGCGATACCCGCGAAGTCGAGGGCGTGCCGGTGTTTCACGATATGCGCGCAGCGTGTGGCGCGACCGGAGCGCGGGCGGCGATCATCTACGTACCCGCGCCGGGCGCGCTCGACGCCGCGCTGGAAGCGCTCGATGCGGGATGTAAAGTGGTGGTCTATCCAGGCGACGGCTTGCCGGTACAGGATGCGATCGACATGCGCGTGGCCGCCGGTCGTCACGACGCGGTCTTGATCGGTCCCAACACGCCGGGCGTCATTTCTCCCGGTAAAGCCAAGCTCGGTTTCATGCCATCGTTTTGCTATGCGCCCGGCAAGCTCGGTGTGATATCGCGCAGCGGCTCACTCTCGTACGAAGTGGCATGGCGCTTGACGACGGCCGGAATCGGTCAAAGCAGTGCGATCGGCATCGGCGGCGATCCGGTAAAAGGATTGAACGCAGCCGAAGCGATCGAACTGTTCCACGCCGATCCGGACACGAAAGCGATACTCTACCTCGGAGAAATCGGCGGCAGCGACGAGTACGCGCTGGCGCGCTATGCCGCTTGCGCGGACGCCAAGCCGAGCGCCGCACTCATCGTCGGCAGCGCAGCGCCGCGCGGGAAAAAACTGGGCCATGCGGCTGCGTTCGTTGGATCACCGGCCGACACCCAGGCAGCCAAAGCGGACGCGCTGCGCAAAGCTGGCGTGCGCGTGGCGAATAATTTGCGCGACCTGGTTCTTGCCGCGCAACTTGCCATGAGGAATTTGTCCTACCTGAGTCGGACAAATTCCTAGTCACATCAACGCGTTTGATAGAACGAGGAGGAAATCATGCCTGCCACGAAATTGTTTGTTAAAGCATGTCCATTCGCCTGCGCGCTGCTCCTTGCGACGAGTGCAACGGTCTTTGCGCAAAGCTTTCCGACGAAGCCGATCCGGTTGGTGGTGCCGCTCGCTCCCGGCGGGGGCGGCGACACTGTTGCGAGGCTGATCGGCCAGAAAATATCGGAGAGCATGGAGCAGACAGTCGTAGTGGACAACCGGCCCGGGGGGTCAACGATGATAGGCACGGAGTTGGTCGCGCGTTCCGCACCAGACGGCTACACGCTCGTCGTGGCGACCAGCAGCCACGGCATCAATCCCAGTTTATACAAGCTCCCGTACGATCCGGTGAAGGATTTCAGCGGGATAGCATTTATCGCCACCTCGCCGATGATGCTCACCGTACACCCCAGCGTCCCTGCCAAGACCGTCAAGGACCTCATCGCGCTCGCCAAGGCGAAGCCGGGCAAGCTCAACTATGGGTCGAGCGGCATGGCGAGTATCGTGCATTTGGCGGGTGAGCTTTTCAATCTCCAGGCGGGGGTCAAAACGGTTCATATTCCGTACAAAGGCACCGGGCCGGCACTCAATGAGCTGCTGGGCGGCCAGATCGATATGATGTTTGCCAGCCCTGTTCCGACCATACCGCACGTCCGCAACGGCAGACTGCGCGCGATCGCAATGGCGAGTGCCGAACGCTCGCTTGCCATGCCGGACCTGCCCACGGTCGCGGAGTCGGGACTGCCTGGGTTCGAGGCCGCCACGTATTTCATCGTGCTCGGTCCCGCCAATATTCCGGGCCCCGTCGTGCGCAAGCTCAACAGCGAGATCGTCAAGGCCGCCCGGCTTCCGGACGTCAAGAACCGGCTGTCGAGTTTGGGTGCGACTCTCGTTGCCGGCACGCCGCAACAGGCGATTGCACACATACAGAGCGAAATCGGGCGCTGGGAAAAAGTGGTCAAGAGCGCCGGAATCAAAGCTCACTGATTGTGGCCCACGCGATCGCTCGAATGGCTCGCTTCGCAGCTATGTTGCGCCCGCCTTTGGGCGCCGTGCGAGTTTGTCGGGGCCAAGTCCGACAAACTCCCAGGGGCTACGATCCCGCACCATGACCTTCAAGACCAAGGAAGAATACGTCGCGGAATACCTGCGCGAAGGGATACTTTCGGGCCGGTTTCCGCGCGGCGCGCACTTGAAGCAGGCCGAGATAGCGGAGGAGCTGAAGCTCAGCATCACGCCGGTGCGCGAGGCCTTCCGCATCCTGGAGGCGGAAGGCTACGTGCTGAGCGAGACGCACCGCGGTGTGATCGTCGCACCGTTCGATGCATCGGCCACGCGCGAGATCAACGACCTGCGCGTGCTGCTCGAAAGCCGGCTCGTGCTCGCGGCCATGGAGCAGATGACACCCGCGCATCACGCTGGGCTCGCCCGGCTGCAGCGCGAGTTCGAGGAGGCCGAGGCGGGTGGAGACCGCGAAGCAGTGCGCGCGCTCAACTACCGTTTCCACAGCTATCTTTACGCGCTCGCGCGCCAGCCGCAGACGCTGCACTTCGTGCAGGTCCTGTGGGCCAAGTACCCGTTCGATCTCATTAACCTGATCCGCGGAAGACCAAGCCGCGCCGCAGCAGAACATCGCCGGCTGTTGAAGGCGGTGAAGGCGGGCGACAAGAAAGCGGCGGTGAAGGCGGTGCGCGAGCACATCGAAGCGGGCTGGCGTGAGCTGCAATCGCACCTTTCGAAGCAAGCGCCGGCGACGCTGCCTAAAGCCCCGCAAAGCAAAACCGCACCCGTCGAATAAGAGGGCAGGCCGGTAGATTGATCACCTCAGATTGCCCCGCTGTCCTTGAGTGCCGAGATTTCCGCGGGCACATAGCCAAGCTCCACGAGCAGTTTCCCGGTGTGCTCTCCGATCGCCGGGACAGGGCCCATGCGCGCCTCGAACCCGTCGAAGGTGACCGGCGGCAGCGGCGCCGGAATCATTCCCGCGGGGGAATCCACCTCGCGCCAGCGGTTGCGCGCCTTGAGCTGGGCGTGGTTCCACACTTCTTCCGGCGTGTTCATGCGCGCATTGGCGATACCCGCGGCGTCGAGCCTCGCCACCACTTGCTCCGCCGTCATGGTCGAAAACACTTTTTCGATCAACGCCACGATTTCGGCGCGCGCGGCATTACGTTTGGTATTGTTGTCGAAGCGCGCGTCCCTGGCGAGTTCCGGCTGACCGAGCACCTTGTCGCAGAAGATCGTCCATTCGCGTTCGTTCTGCAGCCCCAGCATCACGGTGTTGCCGTCACCGGCGCAAAACTTGCCGTAGGGCACGATGGTCGCGTGGTCGGGACCGTTGCGCTGCGGCGGCTTGCCGCTGAAGTGCGCGTAGTAAAGCGGATGCATCATCCACTCCACCATCGCCTCGAACATCGTGACCTCGATGCGCGCGCCTTTTCCCGTTCGCTCGCGCTGATAAAGGGCGCCGAGAATCGCAGCATAGGCGTAGAGCCCCGTACCGATATCGGTGAGCGAAACGCCAACCTTGCATGGCGTCTCGGGCGTACCGGTTACCGATACCACGCCTGATTCGCTTTGCACCAGCAGGTCGTAGGCCTTCTTGTGCACGTAGGGGCCGGCGTCGCCATACCCCGAAATGTCGCACACGACGAGACGCGGATGCCGGGCGAGCAGCGCTTCCGCGCCCAATCCCAGCCGGCCCGCCGCCCCCGGAGCGAGGTTCTGGATGAACACATCCGCGCGCTCCATCAAGCGCGCGAGAATCTCCTTCGCCCTCGGATGTTTCACGTCGAGCGTCAGGCTTTCCTTGGAGCGGTTGAGCCACACGAAATAGGCCGACTGGCCTTTCACCGACTGGTCGTAGTCGCGCGCAAAGTCGCCGACCCCGGGGCGCTCGATCTTGATCACCCGCGCGCCGAGATCGGCGAGCTGGCGCGATGCGAACGGCGCCGCCACCGCCTGTTCCAACGAGATGACTGTAATTCCGTCGAGAGGTCGCATTCTTCAGCTTGACGGCGTGATTCGTGATTGGTGATTCGTGATTAGTGAGCCGTGCTCGGGAAGAGCATTGCAGGGTTCGGTCGAGTCACGATTCACCAGTCACCAGTCACCCGTCACCCGTCACCAGTCACCCGTCACCCGTCACCAGTCACGATTTTCAGAAGGACCTCGGCATGCCGAGCACGTGCTCGCCGATGTACGAAAGGATCAGGTTGGTCGAAATCGGCGCCACCTGATAAAGCCGCGTCTCGCGGAATTTGCGCTCGACGTCGTACTCCGCAGCGAAGCCGAAACCGCCATACGTCTGCAGGCACACGTTTGCCGCCTCCCATGAAGCGTCAGCCGCCAGGAGCTTGGCCATGTTGGCTTGCGCGCCGCATTGCTTCTTCTCGTCGAACAGCGCCGCGGCCTGGAAGCGCATCAAGTTCGCCGCTTCGACATTGACGTAGGCGCGTGCGATCGGAAACTGGATGCCCTGGTTCCTGCCGATCGGGCGGTCGAACACGACACGTTCTCTGGCGTAATGGGTCGCCCGGTCGATGAACCAGCAGCCGTCGCCTATGCATTCGGCCGCAATCAGGATGCGCTCGGCATTGAGGCCGTCGAGGATGTACTTGAAGCCCTTGCCTTCCTCGCCGATCAGGTTCTCCGCCGGAATTTCGAGATTGTCGAAAAACAGCTCGCTGGTCTCGTGGTTGACCATATTGCGTATCGGCTTCACCGTGAGACCTCGTTTCTCCGCTCCGCGCAAATCCACGATGAAGATCGACATGCCTTCGGATTTCTTCTTCACGTCCGCAAGCGGCGTGGTGCGCGCAAGCAGGATCATGAGCTCCGAGTGCTGCACCCGTGAGGTCCACACCTTCTGGCCGTTGATCACATAACGATCGCCTCTACGCATGGCCGTGGATTTGATTCTCGTGGTGTCTGTGCCGGCAGTGGGCTCGGTAACGCCCATCGACTGCAATCTCAACTCGCCGCTCGCGATCTTCGGCAGATACTTTTCCTTCTGCGAGTCGGACCCGTGGCGCAGCAGCGTGCCCATGTTATACATCTGGCCGTGGCACGCGCCCGAATTGCCGCCGGAGCGGTTGATCTCTTCCATGATGACGGAGGCTTCGGTGAGCGACAGGCCCGAGCCGCCGTATTCCTCCGGAATGAGCGCGGAGAGCCACCCTGCCTTGGTGAGCGCGTCGACGAAGGCTTCCGGGTAACCCCGTTCCTCGTCGACTTTCTGCCAGTAGGCGCCGTCGAACTGGTTGCAGAGCGCACGCAGCCCTTCGCGCAGTTCGGCGTGGGACTCGTGGTCGGAGATGCCTTTCATCTCAGAGGGGGATCAGGTCTAGATTGGCGCGGTTTGAATTATAACAGGCGACGGCACGCGACCTGGACACCTGCGCAGGCATTGCCCTCGTTGCGCCGGCGTACGAAAATGCAAGAGTTGAACTACAATGGAACAAAGGACGCATAAACGATGAAGAACGCTGCGCAGAAACAAAAGAACGGGTCACCAGCCACGGGTCACGGGTCACGCTTTTCCACTTCGTGGCCCGACCGGATCTTCAAGTTGCTGAAGGATAACCGAGTCCGACAGGTCGCCTATGTGCCGGACTTCGGGCACGCGCGCCTGATCGAGCTCGTGGGCGCAGACCGGCAGATGCGCGCCGTCCCGCTCACCACCGAAGAGGAAGGCGTGGCGCTCACCGTCGGGGCGTGGCTCGGCGGCGAGCGCAGCGTACTTCTGCTGCAGTCGAGCGGCGTGGGTAACTGCATCAATATGCTGGGCATGATCGAGGAGTGCCGCGTCCCGCTCCTCATGCTTGTCACCATGCGCGGCCAGTGGGGCGAATTCAACCCGTGGCAGGTGCCGATGGCGCAGGCCACAGCCCCGGTGCTCACGGCGATGGCCGTCGTCGTGCAGAGCGCGGAACACGCGGGCGAGGTCGCGGAAACCGTGGCAGCCGCTGCGCGGCTCGCGTTCAGTACCTGCCGCGCCGTTGCCGTGCTGATCGGGCAGCGCGTGGTCGGCGCCAAGGAGTTTCGCAAAGAATGAAGCGGTGAATAGTGAATGGTAATTCCCCCTCAACCCCGGATCGAAGCCTGCGCGGTCCGCTCGCCTGCCGCAGGGGCTCTCCCGCGTGTGCGCGGGACAGAGGGTATTACCGGTTACCGGTCACTGGTCACATTTCCAGGAGAGACTCATGCCTAGACGACGCAAACCGACGTTGGACCGGCGCGAGGCGGTTACCGAGATTCTGAAACGGCGCGGCGACGCGCTGGTCGTCGCCGGGCTGGGCGCTCCGTGCTGGGACACAGCCGCTGCGGGCGACCACCCGCTCAACTTCTACACATGGGGCGGCATGGGTGGGGCCGCGATGATCGGGTTGGGGCTGGCCCTTGCGCAACCCAGGCGGCGCGTGCTGGTCATCACCGGTGACGGCGAAATGCTGATGGGGCTGGGCGCACTCGCGACGATCGGCGTCCAGCAACCGCGCAACCTGGCGGTGATCGTCATGGACAACGAGCGTTACGGGGAAACCGGGATGCAGTTGACGCACACTCGGTTCGGCGTGGAGCTCTCCGGCATCGCCGAGGCCTGCGGATTCCGCGCGGCAGGCACGATCTATACCGAGGCTCAGCTTTCGGCGTGGATTCCCAAACTCCACCGCGAACCCGGCCCGGTGTTCGCCGCCATAAAGGTCACGACGCAGCGCGCACCGATGGTGCTGCCGATGCGCGACGGCACTGCGATCAAGAACCGCTTCCGCGAGGCCTTGCTCGGCGCGAAAGCTCTTGAATGAAGAGGTCAAGAGCGAAGCTTTTTACGAGGAATTTCTATGGACGGCGCAGCACTGACGAAATATCAGATGTTCATCGGTGGCGAGTGGGTGGGTCCCGCTACCGGCGAGTTCTTCGAAAGCGACAACCCTTACCTCGGAAAACCCTGGGCGCTGATCCCGCGCGGCAACGCCGCCGACGTGGATCGCGCAGTGCGCGCGGCGCACAAGGCATTCACGACCGGCGAATGGCCGAAGCTCAGCGCCTCCAGGCGCGGCGTGCTCTTGCGCAAGCTCGGCGATCTGATCACGGAGAAATCGAAATACCTCGCCGAGATCGAGGTGCGCGACAACGGCAAGCTCTACGCCGAAATGAGCGCGCAGACCGCTTACATGGCGCAGTGGTATCACTACTATGGCGGGCTCGCCGACAAGATCGAAGGTGCGGTCATTCCCACCGACAAGGCCGACGTCTTCAACTATACGCGTTACGAACCGCTCGGCGTGGTCGCTGCGATCATTCCCTGGAACTCACCGCTCCTGCTCCTGGCGTGGAAACTGGCGCCAGCACTCGCGGCGGGCAATACCGTGGTGGTCAAACCTTCCGAATACACGTCGGCCTCGGCGCTCGAATTCATGAAGCTCATCGAGCAGGCGGGTTTCCCGCCCGGCGCCGTCAACGTCGTCACCGGATTCGGAACCGAGGCCGGCACGCCGCTTGTGGAACACCCGCTGGTCGCCAAAGTGGCATTCACCGGCTCGGATGCAACCGGCCAGCGTATTTATGAAGCGGCGGCGCGCGGACTCAAGCGCGTCACCATGGAATTGGGCGGCAAGTCGCCGAACATCGTGTTCGATGACGCGCACCTCGACAACGCAGTCAAGGGTGTGATTTCGGGCATCTTCGCCGCGACCGGCCAGACCTGCATCGCCGGCTCGCGGCTGCTGGTGCAGCAATCGATCCACGACCCATTCGTCGAAAAGCTTGTCGCGTTCGCCAGGAGCGCAAGGATGGGCAACCCGATGAATCTCGACACCCAGGTCGGCCCGGTCACCAACAAGCCGCAGTTCGAGAAGATCCTCAGATACATCGATATTGCAAAGGGCGAAGGTGCGCAAGCCGTGCTGGGCGGCGCGCGCGCCACTCGCCCCGAATGCGGTGACGGCTGGTTCGTCGAGCCGACGATCTTTGCTGGTGTAAAAAACTCGATGCGCATTGCGCAGGAAGAAGTGTTCGGCCCGGTACTGGCGGTGATTCCGTTCAAGGACGAGGATGAGGCGGTGGCCATCGGCAACGACGTCGTGTACGGGCTTGCCGCCGGGGTGTGGACGCAGAACATGCGCCGCGCCTTTACCATGGCCGAGCGGCTGCAAGCGGGCACGGTGTGGGTCAACACCTATCGCGCGGTGAGCTATCTTTCTCCGTTCGGCGGCTACAAGAGGAGCGGCATCGGGCGCGAGAGCGGCCAGGAAATGATCAAGGAATACCTGCAGACGAAGAGCGTATGGATCTCGACCGCGACCGAAATACCAAACCCGTTTATCCTGCGCTAGCCCTAATGGGATGGTGGTCGGATGTGCTTGCCGATGTGGTCAAGCGCTCAGGCAAGCTCGAAATCGTCGCCGGTTATACGCGCTCGGAACAAGAACGGCAGGCGTTCGCGGCGACGTACGGCTGCCGCGCCGAGCCACGAAGCCGTGCTTGAAGACCGCGGCATCGAAGCGATCATGAATACTACGAAGGCTTACAAGGCATTCCCGATGTTCAATAGCGCAGCCGCTCCCAGGGCGGCGAACATCGATGCCGCTACCAGGCGCACGAGCCGGACCGGAACGCGTCGCAGCACGCGATCACCCAACAGCACGGCGGGAACGTTGGCTATCATCATGCCGAGCGTCGTGCCGGCGACGATCCACGCAACCGACGCGTAATTCGCGGCGAGCGCAACGGTGGCGACCTGGGTCTTGTCTCCGATCTCGACGAGAAAGAACGCGATCGTCGTGGCCCAGAAAACGCCGAGACGATGTTTCTTCGCGTAATCCTCTTCCAGCTTATCCGGGATGAGCGCCCACACGGCCATCGCGAGAAACGACAATCCCAGGATCCAGCGCATCACCTCGACGCCGAGCGCCCCGGTCACCCATGCCCCGAGGGCTGCGGCGAGTGCGTGATTCGCGAGCGTTGCGACCAGTATCCCGAGAATGATGGGCGACGGTCGTCGATATCGGGCTGCAAGAACCAGGGACAGAAGTTGCGTCTTGTCTCCCATTTCGGCCAGGGCGACAACTCCCGTTGAGACGAGAAATGCTTCCAAGTGGTGCTCCGAGGCCGGGAGGTTAACCAGTGACCAGCCGCCCTCCGGCCTGTCCAGAGTCAGCATGGTCAAAGGTCTCGCAAAGCCCCGGGCTGCCTGCGCCATGGCCGGGCGGCCAAGCGTGTTGATGCAGGCCCCTCTCGGAAAACGGAGGGTAGCTACTCCCCAATGACGCTCACATTATACCTGCAAGCCTGGCTTGGCGGGCGATTTGAGCTTGTGTCGAGCAACGCGCAGATTGAAGAGAT
>MERG01000048.1:16204-16402 GCA_001771985.1 Betaproteobacteria bacterium RIFCSPLOWO2_12_FULL_62_13
CGTGCGCGTCGCGCGTTATCCGCAGGTCCGCCGATACATCCCGCCTGCTGAAGTGGGTTGGCTTGTCAACCGGATTCGCGATCGCGCATTGATCATTGATCGGATTCCCCAGGTCGATGTTTCTGCCGATCCGTCTGACAACTTCCTGCTCGGGATGGCAGAAGCTGGACAGGCTGATTACCTGGTGACGGGGGATAG
>MERG01000049.1 GCA_001771985.1 Betaproteobacteria bacterium RIFCSPLOWO2_12_FULL_62_13
CGCCTGGGCGCGCGCCTCCTCGGTGGACAGCACGTCATAAGGCGGCGCGGCCACCTGCGCCGCATATTCGGGGGTGGGCCGCAGGGCCGCGAAAGGTCGAATCATGTGCAAGATCGCCTCCGTGAAGTGGTGCTTTCGGGATGCCCGCATCGTTCCAAGCCGAAGTCCGGCGACGAAATCGTAAGCAGCGCGCTCGGCAGAATCCGGCAGGTTCGTCTGCAGCCGCGCCGGTTTCGCGTGGCTGGTCTCCGGCGATTGGCGCCGAACACAACAAGAACTGCGGATTTTAGCGGAACGGGCCGTTCATTGCTCATTGGCCTCGGGAGGCGTGACCCAGCAAGCGTAGCTTGGATGAAGCGAAGCGTAATCCGGGATGTGCGATCAGGAATGCCCCCTTTGCCTGCAAAACCCGAGTCATCCGGCGAATCCTGGAGCACATGGGATTGTGGGCGCCGCTCGCCACCGATCGATCTCGTCCGCCCGGGGCTGGTCGAGCAAGCTGTTCTTGCTCATCAAGATCATGGTATGCCCGCAGGCGGCGCCTGATCAGCCTGCGTCGTAGCTCGAGGCGGCGCGCGCCCGCTTTGCGCAAGCGCGCATTATGACGTCTCGCTGATGTCCAGTTCCTTCACTAGCTTCGTCCATCTCGCGAGCTCGCTCTTGACGTATGCCGCGAACGCCTGCAGCGTCGAGCCCCGCAGCTCGACTCCCTGGGACGAAAAATGCTCTTTCAACTGGGGCGAGGCCGCGGCCTGGGCGAGCGCCTCGTTGAGCTTGCCCTTGACCGCGGGCGGCACACCGGCGGGTGCGAAGACCCCGAACCACTGCTCGACTTCAAAGCCGGCGAGCCCCGCCTCGACGAACGTCGGCACGTCCGGAATGGCTGCGAGCCGCTTTGCGCTGGTGACGCCGAGCGCGCGCAGCCTTCCGGAGCGCAAGTGAGGCAGGGATGTCGAGACAGCGCCGAAGGATGCTTGCACATGCCCGCCGAGCAGAGCTGTCACTGCCGCACTGCCGCCTTTGTAGGGCACGTGGGTGATCTCGATGCCGGCGACCCGCTTCAACAGTTCCGCCGAGATGTGGGGCGCGCCGCCGAATCCGGTCGAGCCGTAGCTCATGCCCTTGCCCTTTGCGAGCTTGATCAGATCCTGAACCGACTTCGCCGGCAACGAGGGGTGCACCGTCAGTATGACCGGAGTCAGCGCCGCGTGCAGAATCGGGTCGTAGTCCCGGATCGGGTCGTAGGGGACGGTGCGCAGCGCGGGATTGATGGAGAACTGGGTGGACGATCCCATCAACAGGGTGTAACCGTCAGGCGCCGACTTGCCCGCGATCTGCATGCCGATGAGGCCGCCTGCGCCGGCGCGGTTGTCGACGATGACCTGTTGGCCCCAAGCCTCGGTGAGCTTTTGCGCAAGCCCTCTCGCGAGCAGATCGGCGACGCCACCGGGTGCGAACCCGACGATGAAACGAATCGGCCGGGCGGGGTACTCCTGCGCCCAGCTCGATGCGGACGCAGCGACCGCCGCCGGCAGCAACACGGCACAGGCGAGGCAGAATCGCATAGACGATGCAGCTTTCATGCGGGACCTCCTTGGGGAAGAGCGAAACCGATTGTCAGCGCAATCTTCGGGCTGTTTCCGGCGCGCGCATCGCAGAAACACGTGGAGCAAGCTCGCGGCGCTCGCGGCGGGCAGCATTGATTGAACACCCATTCAGTTTGAGTATGCGGCTGGCGCGGGTCGATGTCAATTCAAGGCAGGACCGGCGTTGGAATCGAAAGCCGGGAGCAGCATGCGCGGACGCAGTGGAGGCCGTCAATGGAGCCTCGCCGAGCCTCACGAAGTCGTAGCCGAGTTCGAAGAGCAACTGGATAAGCCGCTCATTACCTCCACGCAGGCGACCTTCTGGCATCTGCTGCGCTCGGCCGGCATCAACTCCCGCGTGCCCGGCTACGGACGGCTGATCGCGCAGCACTAGCGTGCGGCTTGGGCCCGCCCGTATCGGTAGTAGACCTGATAGTCGCCGCGAAACCAGGGCTCCCGGGCGAGCCGATCACGCCAGGGCGTGCTGCGCGCCTGTGTGCGCTCATCGGATTCGAGCGCGCGCAGGTCCGTGAGGTAGTGCAGTGCGATATGAGTGGGTGAACGAGCCCCTGGGTCGATCACCTTGAAGCGCCGGCACAGCGGCCAGTAGCGGCAACGCAGCAGGATGTCAAGGTGTTCTTGCTCGTACCAGGCGTCGAATTCGGCTTCGCGCTCAGCCGGCACACGGAAGAACACGGGATAGACGAAGTCGGACTCCAGCACGCCGCACCCAGGCTCTTGCACGCTCCGCTCGCCGATCTGTCTTGCGGCGTAGCGCTCCACTTGGGCGATCGCTTCGTGGCTGGCCTGCGCCGGCATGGCCCTCGGCTGCGCAGCGGCTTCGAACACGCCCAGGTACGTGCCGCGCGCGGGACTGCCGTAGCGACGCACGCCCAGGTAAGAGCCGCCTGCGAGCACGGCAGGCAGATAGTGATTGGCATACCACACGTCGAATGGAAAGCCGGTCCCCGGCCTGGTGGTAATCGCGTCGAAGAGAATGGCCGTGCCTTTCATCGCGTCATGAGCCTGAAGCGAGAAGCACCCACGCTATCACACTCGACCAGCGCCGCCAAGAACGGGATGACGCGCGCCCGCATAGGGCCTGGGGCGGGTATCGAAGAAGTCCAAGTTGGCCAAGGCGATCGGCTACGTGCTCATGCGCTGGACGGCGAGCTGTTTCTTTTTTCGAAAGAAGTATTGGGAAAGGAAGCTGAGAGCGAGCCCGGCGGCCCCGAACAGATCCGTTACCAGGCCAGGGTGAATCAGCACCAAGCCGGAAGCCATCAAGACCACCCTGGTCGGTATATTCGTCCCGCCGAACAGCCACCACCCTGAAGTGGATCCCACAAGTGCTGTAATGCCTATGGTAGCAGTAACAGCGTTATAGAAAATGGTCAGGCCGGAACCTTGCCACAGAAGCGAAGGACCGTACACGAACATGTACGGAACGATAAACGCGGCCAGAGCCAGACTGAATGCCGTCCACCCGACCTTAATCATGTTGGCGCCCGCGATAGTGGCCCCGGCATAAGCCGCCACCGCCACGGGGGGTGTTACCGCAGACATGCAGGCATAATAGAAAATGAAAAGATGTGCTGTGACCAAATCAAGTCCCATCTGGCTGATGGCGGGAGCCAAAACCGCTGCGGCCACAATATAGGCCGCGGTAGTGGGCATGCCCATGCCCAGAATAATCGCCAGTATCATGGTGAGGACAAGGGCGACGATCAGGATGCCGCCGGAAAGGGTGACGATTATTCCTGCCATCTTGAGAGCCACACCCACCAGAGTAAGCGTCGCGACCACGATCCCGGCCACCGCGATGACCGCCGTCAGCCCGATCATATCCCGGGCCACGCTGAATATGACTTTACGAATCGTCTGTAAACTGAAGCGTTCTTCTCTCTTGTTGAAGAAACTTACAACGATACAGGTAAGAGAGGCCAGAAAACCGACACGGATGATCGAGTACTTGGCAATCAGCAGGGTGTAGATCAGGACAACGAGGGGAAGCAACTTATAGGATTGTCTTAAGACCTCTTTCAATCTTGGTAATTGATCTTCCGACAATCCTTTCAGGCCGCTCTTGGCTGCTTCAAAGTCAACCCGCAAGAAAAGCGAGTAGAAGTAGAGAAACGACGGAATCAGCGCCGCCAACGCAATGCGGGAATAAGGTGTATTTGTCAGTTCGGCCATGATAAAGGCCCCGGCGCCCATGACCGGCGGCATGATCTGACCGCCGGTAGAGGCGGCAGCTTCCACTGCTCCGGCAAAATGGGGAGCGTATCCAATCCGTTTCATCATGGGGATAGTCACGCTGCCGGTGCCCACCACGTTGGCTACGGCTGAGCCTGAAATACTGCCGAAAAAGCCGCTCCCGATCGTGGCCACTTTGGCCGGGCCGCCTCTGGTTCGCCCGGTCAAGAAATTGGAAAGCATCAGGAGGTACTCGCCGACGCCGGTGGCGGCCAATATGGAGCCGAACAATATGAATACAAATACGTACGTGGTGGCAATGCCCATGATCTCGCCGTAAATTCCCGTGACACTCAGGTACGTGCCAAAAATCCGGGTGGCAGAGTATCCCGGATGGCCAATCAGACCCGGCAGGAAATGGCCGAACAGGGCATACAAGACGAACGCCGCACCCAGAACCATCATGCCGATTCCCTGCGAGCGGCGCGCCAGCTCTATTACCAGGCAAACCAGTACGATCGCCACCACGAAATCCAGTGTGGTAACGTCTATAGGCAATCGGATGGACAGGTCCTCATAGTCCGCCATGATGTAGGCCCATACCAGGATCGACAAACCGGCGCATGACAAATCCGCAACTTCGGGACGGTCATCGGATGCGCCCGGCCGGCCCTTATACATGACAAACCCCATGGCCATTATGATGACGACGAAGATGGAACGCTGCATCCAGCTATCGAGTCCGACAAATCCCAGGACTGTTATCTGGTAGCCCATCAGGATCGTGCCGAGGCCCAACACCACTCTTTGCCAAAACGGGTTCAATGCCCTCACTGGAACGTCCTCGTGTCAGGCTGTCAAGGGGAAATCAGGGCGAGACCTGCGGTGGCAAGCAATCGAACAGGGCGCCCAATCTGCATGCATGAGGGCCGCTCTCACCGACCGAGAATCCGGACGGCGGATTTGAATACATGGTGTCCGCTGTCGATGTCAAAAACGCAAACCCATTCCTCTACCCGGCTAAGACCCAGGTAGAGGAATCCGGCTGGAAAACACGCTGAGCTAACGAGTGTCCGCGATGTCCGGCAACCATCACATCGTGGCGGGGAAGCGGTTATTTGCCTTCCGGCGGGATCAGACTGGCTGGAAGTTTGACCCCTTTCTCCCTGTAGTACTGAACGGCGCCTCTGTGGAGGGGAACCGGTGAACTGAACATGTTTTCCGCCTTCATGTACTTGTCCCAGGACGGCAGCCCGCTCTTCAGATAATCAACATGCTCGAACGCCGCCTTGGTGACTTCATAGGCAAAACTGTCCGGCATATTCTTGCTGGTAATAAAGTACATCCATAATACGACGGTCGGCATATCTTTCTTCACCGACTTGTAGCTGCCGGCGGGCAGAACGCCCTTGCTGAAATAGGGGTACTTCTTCACGAACGTATCCGCCGTGGCAGCATCGGGAGGAATGAGGCGGGCTTCGTGGGTCGCTTCCAGTTGCATTTGAGCGGCGTATGGATGGGCAGCCATATAAGCCACGCCTTCGATCAGACCATCTTTGAGCTGGCTCTGAATGTCTCCGAATGATCCAAGCACATAGTTCGGCTTCACGCCGAGGATTTCGAAGATCTTGGGAAACTGAGTCTGCGGTGTTCCGCCCCTGGGTCCGACGCCAAGTTTTCTGCCATCCAGATCTTTCAGGGTCTTGACGGGGCTACTGGCCAAAACAGTGACATAGGTAAAAGCTGCATAGTAAGGCACTAACGCCCTGACATTCTGGTACTTTTCTCCCTTGGCCCAGGCCAAGCCGTTCCACCCCTCATGCAACGGGCCGGCGGTGGCGCCGCCGAGTTCCATTTCGCCGCGGTTGATCAATTTTATGTGATCGGCCGGGCCTGCCGAAGCCTCGGTGGTGGCATTAACCTTCAGGAACTCCTGCACCATGTTGCCGAACCGGGCCGTCCCCACATACATGGTGCCTCCGATAGAACCCCCGCCAAGTCTGACCTGCTTAGGCCAACTTGAACGATCACTTGAATAAGCAATGGTGGAAAAGGTTAATGAAAGAATCACACACAGGAACATGATCTTTCCAATGTTCAGATCCCTTCGAATGTGCTGAAACATGAGCTTATCCTCCCTTGTGGTAGTGAGTCACTGCTGGGTTTACCCGGCAGGCACGTGTGATCGCCTCGAGAGACACGAAACAGGTGCTGCATCCAGCATGGGCCTTCGTCTTGGTCAATTTTGCGCGCGGCCGCCCCTCTGACAGTTTAACAACATTGTGCAGACCTTGGGCGACTTGGTCAACAAGCTTCAATCTGCACCTGAACGTGCTCGCCGCCGACGGGGCGCTTCTCGCCGAAGGTCGCTTTGTCGCACTGCCGCGGGTGCCGGGACGTCTTCTTGGCGAGGGCTTTCGGCGCGCGGTGCTCGAACCGCGCGCGGGGCGAGTGCGTGAGGAGAGCTTCGCCGCGGGCCGGAGCCGCTCGGACTTCGCCGGGCGAGGAACCGGCGAATGAATTTGCGGCTCGCGAAACGCTTCGGCGCAGCCGGGGTGCGGCAAAGCGCTTGCGTTGCCCTCGCGGCTGGAATAGATTGCTCGGCAATCGACCGCTAATCCCGCTTTGGGAATTGGCGAGAAGCAGCAAAGCCAGAAGGAGAGAAGCAGTATGAGCGACAACGCCAGACAAGCATTCGAGAAGGCTTCCCTGGGCGCCCAAAACCGCGCCTATAACTTGATCGCGGAATTGGACCCGGAGTATTTCGAGAAACTCAAGGGTCTTTACGTGGACGGCACCTTTGGCCGGGAGGGAGCGCTGCCACGCAAGACCAAAGAGTTGATCATGGTGGGCATCACGTGCGCGCTGTCGCGCGCCCGCGGCGTTCGCCTGCACAGCGAGCGTGCGTTGGCGCTGGGCGCGACCCCGCGGGAGATTCTTGAAGCGGTGGAAGTGGCCGCGATCCCCGGCGGCATGCCCGGCCTTTGGCTCGGCGTGGAAACGCTTCAGGACATTCTCAAAGAGAAGGGAATCGAGTTCAAATCGGAAATCACGGCTCTCGGGGAAAAGGGCGTCCTATGACGTGGAGCCCGGGCTCAAGCGCGTGGCGCGCATGGGCGATGGCTGGATCAATAACATCAAGACCGCCGATGCCTTCCGGAATTGTTGGGAAAAAATACAAAGCTACGCCGCCGACGCTGGGCGCGATCCGGGTTCGATTCATCCGTCGGGTTATATGACCGTGGCCGCCGGCGCCAAGAGCGACGCCGAAGAGGGCATGGCATTTCTTGCGCAATACGACGACCGTCCCTATGAGGCGGTGGCGAATTCGATGTTGTATGCATCCGGGAAATCTCGGCGCTTACGAAGGATACTCACGACATCTGCGGCGAACGACACTGCTCGATCGTCTTGCGGGCTCGGTACACGTCGGATATTGCATTTGCGCGCTGGATGCCGGCGGTGAGATCGATCGCTGCATGCACGCTTACGAGAAGTCGTTCCATGTGCTTGCCGGCGAGTTGCAGCTCGAACGCGATGGCCATCTGATTGCGCTTGCGAAGGACGACTATGGCCTGGTGCCGCCAGGTACCCCGCATGCACTGAGAAATGCCGGCACGCGACCCGCGCAATGGGTCGAGGTCTGCGCCCCGCAACCGAAAGGCGTGGGCGGCTGGCAGGATACGTTTTTTTCGGGGCGCGCGGACTGGAACGGCACCATCGCGACTCTGGATATCACGGATCCGCGCATCAAGCTGATCGGACACTACGACGGCACGATGCCCGAGGGCACGATCATGCACGGGGATCTGCGTGGTTTTTCCGTGAAGCGCTTCATCGATCATGAGTTCGGCGCGGTTCATCTCACAATGTTCACGGTCGAGTTTGCCAACGGCGGAATTTGCAACCATCATGACCACGCCTTCGAAGAGGCCTATCTCGTGCTGGAGGGCGGCGTCGATATCGTATTCGATGGGTGCGAGTACACGTTGCACAGCGGCGACTTCGCCTGGACGGGCGTCGGATCGCGCCATGCCTTCTTTCCAGCCGAAGAACGACCGGTGCGGTGGCTCGAAATTCAGGCGCCCCAGCCGCCCGCGCAGTTCGGAAATCGATGGCATTCCCGATGGGAATATCTGGCGCAGCTCACATCGGCGCGAAAGGCTTGATCGGCCGACACGATTAACGGTTCAGCAGCATCACGCTGCAGCTATGCGCGCCGTGCACCGCGCTGTCGAATCGTAAGGAGTTCCGGGCCATTGTTAAGACCCACCCAAGGAAGCTCCGAAAAACCGTTGTCGTTCGTCCTGAGCTTGTCGAAGGGCGACGGCAACACACTGATTGCGCGTATGAATGGATATCGTTCGTGGTTCGACAGGCTCACCACGAACGGTTTTTCAGAGCCTCCCTAAATGATCATGGCGAGTGAGGTACGCTCAGTCGTCACCGGATTCCTTGGGGGGAATGACAGGCAAGAGTACATAGGGCTGCCGCATCGGTCCGAAATGCAGCGTGTTGGTTTTTTCAAAACAAGAAATAAGGACGTAGCCCGATTTTGATTCGGTTCGACCCAAGAACCGGGCTCCATCCCTTTTTCCCCGCTCACTCAACCTTGACCTTCGCTTCCCTCACCACTTTGGCCCATTTCGCGACGGCGCGCTTGAGCACGGCCTGAAACACCTCGGGCGGGCTGTCGTCGATATCGAAGCCTTCGGACACAAGCCGTTCCTTCAAGTCCGGCAGCTTGGTGGCTTTGCGGATTTCCATGTTCCAGCGCATGGCGTTTCTTACCTTTGAGTTGATGAAGCAATCAGCGCGACGAACTTCTCCACGCCGCCGGCATCGAGCGACTCGAGATGCTCGAACAGGCCGATCAGTTCGTCGGTCAGGCCCACCGCCTGCTCTCCTCGGATAGTTCTGTCGCGAGATTTTAGACTTGTCCGGTTTTTTTGCACATGAGAAAGAATACCTGAGGTCAGACCCCGTGTTCCCTCTTGATTGTTCGAGCCTGGCCCGTTTTAATCCCCAGGAGTACGGCCAGCAGTTCGTCGTCGACAACCGCGCCGGCGCCGGCGGCGCGATCGGCGCCGAGATTGCGGCGCGCGCCAACCCGGACGGCCACACGATCAAGGAGCGCTCGCCCGCGATGCCGGATCTGCCGGCGATCGGCGAGGTGGTCCCCGGCTACGCGGTCGACGGCTGGGCCGGCATGTGGGCGCCCGCGGGCACGCCCAGTGAGGTCATCTCGCGGCTCAATCAGTCGGTCGCGCGCATCCTCAAGCAGCCTGATGTGCAGGAGCGGCTGCGCATCAGTGGCGCGGCGCCCACGCCCTCCACGCCCGGGGCGTTCGCGCAGGTGATCGCTCAAGACATCGCCACGTGGTCGAAAGTGGTGAAGGCCGGCAACATCAAGATCGAGTGACGCGACTGCCCCGCCGGGCGGTCAACCCACACGATTTCGACACCGCAAAGTGTGGCGGAAGATTGTTGACATCCCAGGCCGTTCTTCATATCTTGTGCCCACTGATCGGCGCGAAAGCCAGATAAAAGGAAAGGTAGGAGCTGACAAATGATTTTGGAGGGAGGCGGGTTCAAGTTCGAGGTGGTCGAGGGTTGGGGACGGGTTCCGGAGGACTTGCATCTCGGCCCCGACATTCCCGGAGTGGCTACGGACTCTCAGGATCGTGTCTACATCTTCAACCGGTCAGAACACCCGGTGGCAGTCTTCGAGAGCGATGGTCGGTTTCTGGGAACCTGGGGTGAGAAAGCTTTCTCGGGTCGTCCCCACGGCATTACGATCACGCCTGATGACATCGTATGGTGCACCGACGACCTCGACCATACCGTTCGGAAGTTCACCTTGGACGGCAAGTTATTGCAGACACTGGGAACGCTTAACCAACCCTCCGATTCCGGCTACGTTCCGAACCCAACGCATTCGTTGGAAAGCATCAAGCGAGGCGCCGGGCCCTTCAACCGTCCGACCAAGGTGGCCTTGGCCCCGAACGGCGACCTCTACGTCACAGATGGCTACGGCAATGCTCGCGTCCATCACTTTACCTCTGCAGGAGAGCTGATCAAGTCGTGGGGGGAACCTGGGGAGGGACCGGGGCAGTTCAATTTGCCACACGCCGCATGGGTCCACACCGACGGCCGGGTGTTCGTTTGCGACAGGGAGAACTCGCGGGTGCAGGTGTTCAGGCCCACAGGTGAGCACCTGAGTACCTGGAACATGGCTGGACGTCCGCAAGGGCTAACCATCGACAAGGACAACCATGTGTTCATATCGGTCATGCTCTGGATCGCCGGAGCACGCACATTGGCAGGCAAGTTGATGACCGAATCCGCGCCCTCACACATCTGCATTTGCGATCTCGAAGGGAATCTGCTTGCCAAGTGGGGAGCGACAAACTATGGAGAAATGGATAGTTTTGTCAGCGCTCACGGCATGTGCATCGACTCCCAGGGTAGTTGGTACGTCGTCGAGAACGGGCAGCACGGCTTGAAGAGATTGGGGATCAGTCGACCCAGTTATCCGTCCTGGCGCAAACTCGCTCGAGTGAAGTAGGCGTTGCTCAAACCG
>MERG01000050.1:0-8186 GCA_001771985.1 Betaproteobacteria bacterium RIFCSPLOWO2_12_FULL_62_13
CCGACGAAGAAATCGCGGTCGACCGCACCGCCAGGGGCTCTTTCGCGCTCGTCGATCACACCGGGCGACCGGTCACCGATCGCGACTTCCACGGCCGGTTCATGCTGGTCTTTTTCGGCTACACCTTTTGCCCCGACGTCTGCCCGACCGACCTGCAGGCGATCGGCGTGGCCGTGAACGCGCTCGGCGAGGCGGGCAAGCGCGTGCAGCCGATCTTCGTCACGCTCGACCCCGAGCGCGATACGGCCGAGGCATTGGCGCGCTACGTGACCCACTTCCACCCTCAATTCCTCGGCCTGACCGGCACGCCCGAGGAGGTGGCGATCGCCGCCCAAGCCTATGGCGTGATCTACCTGAAGGCAATGCAGGCACAAGGCGGCACGGGCGCGGAAGATCCCCGTTACGTCGTAGACCACTCGGCCTACATTTATCTGCTGGGACCGGACGGGCGCTTTCTCGCGGCGTTCGCACACGGCACCGAGCCGAAGCAACTCGCCGCCGGCATCTTGAAGCATTTGAAGGCTCATCGCTCGTGATGGTCGCTCGCGCCGCGTTGTCCCAGTACCTTGGCGGACAGGGTAATGCCTGACGCACCCAGGAAAGGCGTCACGACGAAGCTCTTCGGCGTGATCCTCATGGCCTTGGGCACGCTGGACGTCATGCTGGTCTGGCGCGGCGGGCTCGCGGATACCGATTCTTACTTCGCCCTGCTCTTCTCCGGCGCGATCCTGTATTTCCTCGGTGCCGTCAGGGGCGGCGGTCGCATGCGAGACAGCGGAGGACAAGGCCATTAGGCGGTGCCGTCCCCCCTCGATTCACGGGCGGGGAGCCGGCATCCAGAGGTCGACCGGGATGCCGACAAGGGCGGCATCGAAAGCGGGGAACTCGTGTGCCACGCGGTGCCCGACCCGGTGAAGAACAACTACCGCTACAAGCGCGGACGTGGCGTGCTGACCCAGGTCGGCGACTCGCCGTACAAGCGCTCGTTCACGAGCATGTCGCTCAAGCCGCGTAACATTATCTAGTCTGCATATTGCACGAGCAGTTCGTCTCCGACGATCTTTTCGTATACTGCCGCGGTGGAGCGGTTTGGATTGCGGGCAGCTCTCATTTCCGTGGCGGACCACGGCGATAGGCGCCCGGTCCCATGCCAACGGCTTTCTTGAAAGCTTTCGCAAACGCCACTTCCGACTGATAACCGACCTGCTCGGCGATTGTGCCGGTGCCCAGGCGCGTTTCGCTCAATAACCCCCGCGCTTTTTGCATGCGCCAGTAAGTCAGATATTGAATCGGTGTCTGCCCGACGAGCTGATTGAATCGGGCCGCGAATGCGGAGCGCGACATGCCAACCTGCCGCGCCAGCGTCGCCAGTGTCCATGGATCCTGCGGGCTCTGGTGCATGAGTTGCAGCGCTGCCCCAATCTGCCTGTCCGAGATCGCAGACAGCATCCCCGGCGGCGCCTCAGTTCGTTCGACGTAGGCCCGCACCATTTGAATGAAGAGCACTTCCACGAGCCGATTGACGACTGCCTCCGCACCGGGTCGCGCCGCCTTGGTTTCGTGAATCATGAAATTGAGCGCAGTCTGCAGCCAAGCGAAATCGTAGCCGTCGGTGCGATGGATATGAATCAGGGAAGGCAGAGCAGCCACCAGAGGATGCGGGCTGTTACGGTCGAATTGAAAATATCCGCACAAAACGGTCGCGGGCAAACCGTTGCCGCCATAGGTCACGGGCCCGTAGTGGTCGAGATTCTGTCCATGCAGGATTTCCTCGGCGGGGAGCGCTATTCCGTCCGGTGCGTCGAGAAGCGTGTGGGCGTCGCCATGAGGAAATGCCACCAAATCGCCGCCTTGCAGCGGGATCGCATCGCTCCGGCCTGACATGCGCAGCCAGCAGTTCCCCTTGACGACGACGTGGAACTCCGCTACCGGCGTCGGCTTCATCTCCATCCCCCAAGGCGCAGTGAACTCGCAACGGAAATAAACTCCACCACTCAAGTGAACTGAACGCAGAATGTCGCTTAATACATCCATGATCTTTTGTATGGACGATTGCGCATAATATATCGACGATCTGGCATTTATCGTCTTGAACATCACGACTACAGTCTACCCTGGTTCCAGCCGCAACCAAATTCATCCGCGGGATGACCGCTTTTCAACCAATCAAGGAGTAACGGGATGTCAAGACTGAATGTCGTAACACCGGAACAGGCGACGGGGCAGACCAAGGAACTATATGAAGGCATCAAGCGCACCGTGGGCGGCGTGCCGAATATTTACCAAGGCCTGGGCAACAGCGCCCCGGCCCTTGAGGGCGTGCTGCACCTGGGCGCAGTCTTAAGCAAGGGGCAATTAACTGCTGCCGAGGTCGAGGCCGTCAAGCTCGTGGTCAGCGAAGCCTATGGCTGCACTTACTGCCTCGCTGCGCACACCCTGCTTGGCAAGAAGGCAGGGTTGACTGAAGAGGAGACTATCCGCATCCGCCGCGGCGCGCCGCAGCAGCCAAAGCTCGCGGCGCTGATCGAATTCGTGAGCACCGCGATCCAGCCGAAAGGTCGCGTATCGGACGAGGATCTGCGCGCGGTGAAGGCCGCAGGCTACAACGACGCGCAAATCACCGAGACGCTGTTGACGGTTGCGCAAACGGTATTCACCAACCTGTTCAACCGCGTTCATCAAACGCCGCTGGATTTTCCGCCAGCGGCGAACGTATGAAGCGAAACGCTGGTCGGCTGCCGAGGCGAAAGGCAGGCAGTATCCCCCTCCCGGAAGAAGGCTCGGCACCATGCGGAAACTCATTTCGTAGAGCGCTACGATCTGAAGCGTCTATAAAACTAAGAACACTGCAATGACTGATCAAGGGTGAATCCGCCCGAACGAATAGGAGGTTACCGATGGATTATCCAATGCGGAGCGATTTGCGGACGGGCAGTAAGTTTCCTGATTTCGAGTTGCCCGATCATGCAGGGGAGTCGAGGAAGTTAAGCGAACTGTTAAGCGGCTTCCCAGGGGTGCTCATATTCAGTCGCGGGTATTTCTGCCCCAAAGACCGTCGTCAGTTGACGAACTACGTCATCCATCTGCAGCCCGAATTCCGGGTTAATTATTGCAAGATGGTTACCGTCTCGGTGGATGACAAAATGAACACGAACGAGGTTCGGGACGCGTTAGGTGCGGACTGGCCTTTCCTGATGGACCCCGATCGCAAGTTGCTTCACGAACTGGAAATGGTCGATACGACGGACCCGGCCCACGGGGAAATCTACATCCCCTATACGTTTATCCTGGACCGGGATCGCACCATCTACAAGATCTATAACGGGTGGTGGTTTGTGGGTCGGCCCACGGCGGAAGAAATCCGCATGGATTTACGGGCTCTGATGAGCAAGCGCGCCGACTGGGCGTATCCGGGGAGCGGCAGAGCCGAAGAGAGAAAATCGTAATCCGTTCATAAGGAGACTGGCCGCTACGTGGCCTCTCATCTTGGCAATGTGCCCGGACTTAAATTGCTCCTTCTTCACCGCATCCGCCTCTACAAAGAAAGCCGGATTGGCGGGAAGACCTCCCTTTCGCCCAGACCAAATATACTTACAAGATGCATCCAAAACAGGTAAATTGACAGCTGTAACAAGTGTCCTCCGGGAAATCCCGGATCGGACGGTTCGCTAAAGACAATGAGGAGTTTTTGATGACTGAGGCAAAATGGCTTGGCACCGCTTATCCGCATCCCGATTCGTTGCAGCCGGAGCGGCTGAAAAAGATGCAGCTTACCGGCGAGACCCGCGAAGAGTACGAAGCGATGGTTCGGGAGCGATCGCTGCGCGATCAAGCAGCGCCGAAAGTAGGCGAGCTTGCCCCCGACTTCGAGATCGAGCGCCTGACGCCCGCGGGAAAGCGAACCGGTGAAACGTTCCGCCTGTCCTCAACACGCGGAAGCCCAGTCGCTCTCGTCTTCGGATCGTACACCTGACCTCCATTCCGTGCTCAGGCTGTGCGCCTGAATGAGATATACGAAGAACTCAAAGACCGCGTTCAGTTCTACTGCGTCTACATCCAGGAGGCGCATCCGACGGACGGACGCCAGTCGGCGCAAAATCTGGTTGATGGGATACTGTATGAACAGCCGAAGTCGATTAAGGAGCGGGAAGAATTGGCGCAGGTCTGTGTCCTGCGTCTCAACCTGAAGATGCCGATGCTTCTCGATGACATGTCGAACGAGGTGGACCGGCTGTACGCCGCGCTTCCGGACCGGCTCTATCTTCTCGACGAGAACGGCGTTGTCGTCTTTCGCACGGTGGTCGGTTCACCCGGGTTCGACGTCGATGCTTGGTATGCAGCGATCAGGGGCCACGTCGGTGCTCCGGGAGCCTCCTTGCCCATTCCTGGCGCGTAACGGAAACGCGGCAATCCTGCGAGAAATACCGGCACCCCCCGCAGGAAGAACGCGGGTCACACCAGGCAGCGCGGCCGCCGGCGGATCACTGCGGCGTCAGTCCTATCCGCGCGGCCAGCTGGCGGTGGAACTCAATTTCCCCGACGATCGTCTTGCTGAACTCCTGCGGCGTGGATGCGACGGGAATGGTCCCTTGTTCGGCGAACGCGCGCTTCGTCTCCGGATCCTCGAATGCCTTGACCACCTCAGCGCGGATGCGCGTCACATACTCGGTCGGCACGCCTGCCGGAAACCACATGCCATACCAGGGCACGTACGAATAGCCCTTGAGCCCCGCTTCGTCTATCGTGGGCACCTCCGGAAGATCGCTCCAGCGCACCCGCGCGGTGATGCCGAGGGCCCGCAGCTTGCCCGACCGGATATGCGGAAGTGCGACCATCCCCGGACTGATGATCAAATCAATGCGCCCGGCGAGGAGATCGACGATCGCCACCCCGACGCCCTTGTAGGGCACATGCGTGAGCTGCGTCCCAGCCATCACGTTGAACGCCTCGGTCGCGAACTGTATCACGCTGCCCATGCCGCCGGAGCCGTAGTTGAGCTTTCCGGGCTGCGCCTTCGCGAGCGCGATGAGTTGCTTCACCGAACGCGCGGGCACGCTCGGGTGAACGACCAGGACGAAACCCGCGCTGTTTGCCACCAGCGTGATAGGCGCGAAGTCCTTCACCGGGTCGTAGGGCAGGCTCTTATAGATGCTCGGCAGGCTCGTGTGGCCGGAGCCTTGGAGGAGAATCGTGTAGCCGTCCGGCTTTGACTTCGCAACCGCGTCGGTCCCGATGGCGCCGCCCGCCCCGGCCCGGTTGTCGATGAATAGATTCTGGCCGATCGCCGGCGCGATCTTCCGTCCGAGCACGTGCCCGACGAAATCGATCCCCCCGCCGGGGGCGTACGGCACCACCAGGCGGATCGGCCTGGACGGATAGTCCTTCGCCGCCTGCTGCTGCCCGAGGCTTGCCGCAGGCGCGCACGCAAGCAGCACCGCGCACCAGAACACTCCTGACCTCAACCTGAACATGTCTCCTCCTCTCGCTCGTTGTCTCCGGCCATCCTTCGTCTTGCGACGGTCCCGCGCGTCGCGCCGGTGCTTCGCCACTGATAGGACCACGTGGGATTGCCGTGCAGGAACACCACGGCTTCGCCCGCGCCGGTGTCGATGTAGCTGATTTCGGTGTCGAGCACCCTGATGCGCCGCCGCGGAAGATGATCGGGGCCCTCCGGTTCCGCGGTCGTGGCGATCGATTCGCTTTGCGTGAGCGTGCTGCAACCAAAGCTGGCGCACGCCACGCCGCCGAGCAGGAGCGCACCCAGCTTGCGGCGTGTGATTCTCCTCATTTCATGGTAGACGTGCGAGTAGCCGCACCCAATGGGACGCCACCACAGCCCACGAGGCCGATGCGCTCGAATATGCGGGCGCTGTTCTCGAAAGAGAGATCGGGGAGGAAGTGCCCGTTGCGGGGGATCACTTCGAAGTAGACCTGCTTTCCGAGGGACGCGAGACGCTCGCGGGTCTTTTCCATCCCTTCCTTCCAGTATTGATCGCCGTCGCCGACGAACATCGCGATCTTGATGTTCTGCAATCGATGCAGGCGGTCGAAGTCCACTTGCTCGACGGGAAAGCCGGCAAGCGCTGTCAGCGAATGAAAGAGCTCGGGATAGCGAATGGCGGCAACGAAGGCGCTCACGCCCCCATTGCTCGAGCCCGCCACGTGGAACTTTCCGCCCTCGATCTTGAACGCGGCGAGCTGCCGCTGCAGGAACTCGAGAATGAGGTCGGCACCGCTCTCGTAAAAGGGTTTTCCGGTCGGTGCCGCGGGGCTGAAAACGATATAGCCGCGTTTGGCGGCCTCGCGTTCCCAGAACCGGGAAAGCCCGCCGCGAACGCTCTCCAGGTTTTGCCGGCCGCCGGGAAAAGCGAGCAGCGCGGGATAGATTTTGTCATCTCGGAAATCGGCGGGAAGGACCAATGCGTACTCGATCTCAGTCCCGTCCGAGAGCCGCACGCGCTTGAGTTCGGCGGCATCCACAGGCAAGCCCACGCCGACTGCAAAGACCAGGACAACCCAGGTTCGGAGCGCCCTTGTAATCGACGTCCGCTTGCTCCCCGACGCTTGCATGGAGAATATCAATTTTCCCGCAACAATTGCCGAACGCCATCCGCGATGGTCATTGGCTTGGCTCCGGCACCGAACAGGGCGCGCACTCTTCCCCGACTGTCCAACAGATAGAAATAGCCGCTGTGATTCACCAGGTATCCCCCCGGCGAAATTGGGACCTTCTCGTGAAACACGCGGTATTGTCTGGCGACTCGTTCGACCTCATCCGTGGTGCCGCTCAAGCCCATGAATTGCGGATGAAAGTAGCGCATATATCGCGCCAGATGTTGCGCTGAGTCCCTTTCCGGGTCGATCGTGATCATGATTACCTGCACCCGGTCGGCCTCCGTACCTAGCGTATCCACTGCGAGCTTGAGCGTGTGGAGGCTAGTGGGGCAAACGTCCGGGCAGTAGGTATAGCCGAAAAACAGCAAGACGACCCGCCCGCGGTAATCCTGCAAACGCACGCGGCCGCCCGCACTCGCAAGTTCGAACTCGCCTCCCAGATCCGAAAGCACTGGCAGCGGCGGAGGGCGTGATGACTGGCCTCTCGTGAGATGAAACGCCGCGAACGTTCCGGCGAAGGCAACTACGAGGGCGATCGTGCCGGCGACGAGGAACCTGGTACGCATGATAAACAAGGCCGCTGAACCACCACGTCATCGTATAAATTCGCTTCGGCGTTAATGGCCCACATGAGAGAGCCCGCTTTGTCCCTCACCTGCCGTTTGTTCGCGGACCGCAAACACCGCCGAAACCCGCGAACCATCAGCAAACTCGAGCTCGACGGAAACCCGGTCGCCCGTGCGCAGCGGCCGCTTCGGCTGCGCCAGCATCAGGTGGTATCCGTTCGGCTGGAACACGAACTCGCTGCTCGCCCTGATCTTGACTTCCGGTACGTGACTCATTCGGGCTACGCCGTCGACGTGCTCGGTGCGATGCAACGTTACGCTCGCAAACGCGGGCGAAGTGGCGCGAACCAGCACCTTGGCAAGACGGGAGGGGTTCTTGATCGTCATATAGCCGTCCAGCACCGGGGCGCTCGGCGGCGCCGCGCGTATCCATGCGCCATGCACCACCAGGTCGGCGTCCGCCGCGGAGACGGCGGCAATGAGCTGCAAAAATAGCCCCAGCAGGATGGACCTGACGTTCATCGGCCCGCTCCGACTTGAGTCTCGTGCAGTAGGTCACCGCATCGTGAGCCAGGGATCATGAGTGGCAGTAGTTGTTGGAACGTGCCATGGTGACCCCCCACGGTTGACGGCCCACGCGGTCGATCACCGCCAGCAATTTGTGCGTCCGGGTATCGATGACGGCGACTTGATCGGTGTCCTCGAGGGATACGTAGAGTTTTTGCCCGTTACTGGTGACGACGCCCGCTCCAGGCGAACCCGGAAGGCCGATATCGTCAAGCGTTCTGAACTTCATCAGATCGAGGACGACCACGCGTTTCTGACTGTGGCTCATCACGAAGGCGGCCGATTCAAACCACCCTGTGTTAATGGCCGTCACATCCTTACCGCCCGGCAAGGTGGCGGCCACTTTGAGAGTTGTGGTGTCGATGACCGAGACCGACTCATCGCCTTCGTTGGGGACCAGCATGAGACGGCCGTCGGCGGTCCCGTACGGACGCAATG
>MERG01000050.1:8214-16900 GCA_001771985.1 Betaproteobacteria bacterium RIFCSPLOWO2_12_FULL_62_13
GAGCTTGAATGTGCTGAGATCGACGACGAGCAGCGAATTGAGACCCGCGAGGGAGATGAAACCATAGCGCCCATCCGGGCTGCGGGTAAGGGCCGATACGTCGGGCCCATCATCGTTCTCGATCTTACGATTTGCACCCAGATTAACGTCCGGTGCGAGCGCCACGCGCTCAACAACCGATTGCTGCACGATGTCCACCACGACGAGCTCAAGTGTACGGCGATCCGTAATGTAAAGCTGCGAGCCGTCCGAACTGAAGGTCAGATTCCGCGGGTCCCCGAAGCCGGCGATCCGGAACAAGAGCTTGCGGTTCTGCAGGGATGCCACCGCTACCGAACCCCGGCTGCTGTCCGCCGCTGCAACGAGATATCCATCCGGGCTCAGCACCATGAAGTCGGGGGTAATCGTCAGATCCACCACCCCTGGCGGTATCCGACTGGATAGATCGACCAGTTGCAGGGTGCTCTGGCCGGCAATGCTCGCCACAATCGAGCCGACCGCGTCGGATACCAGTACCCGATTCGGTATGCCTGCTACCCCGATTCTGGCTACCACTCGATCCGTCTTGCTATCGATCGCAGTCACTTCCGGGGCACCCCGACTTGGCACGAACACAAACCTTTCACCGTCATTGAGGGCAGGAGCGCTGCGTTTCGAGCCGTCGTCGAGCACCTTGAGCGTCCCGAGCGAGAGGCCGATGACAGCGAGGAGAACCGCCGCCAATGCAATAGCGCGCCGGCTGGATGTTCCAGTGGCCGACACCGTGCCTGCAATGATCGAGCGCGTGGGCATTTCCAAGCTCAAGAAAGACCAAGATAGGGATAAATGGCGCTGCTCAAGGCATGGAAGTTATCGGTGATCAGCACCAGGCCGAACGCGATAACGATAACCATACTGGCGAGGCCCATTAACGGCGCATACCGGGCAAGACAGGTCATCACCGGCATGACCCGTGACAGATAAAGGGCCGCCGCCAAGAATGGTATCGCCACCCCGATGGAAAACATGAGCAGTACGGCAGCCCCGACAGAAGCGCTGCCCAGCGCGCCCACATAGATGAGCAATGTGGCGATTATCGCTCCGCTGAAGCACGTCATGCAGCCGAGCGAAAAGCCTGCCGCCATCAATGCCGGGCCGACAATGCTCTTCCTGTCGAACCTGGCAACGGCGCTGGCGAATGGCAGCTTGCAAACCAGCGGTACCCGGGTCTTGACGCCCATCCACAGACCCAATGCAATCATCAATATTCCGGCGCCGACGCTGACGTTGCGACTGCCCTCGGCCAGAAACAACTGGATTTCCTTTCCGGCGTAACCGATCAGCGCGCCGGCAACCGTGAACAATGCGGAAAATCCGCCGACAAACGCCAACGCGATATACAGCATCCTGCGGTCGGCGTCGGCGGGAACAGCGCCGGGCCGCGTCACTTGCGCCGCGCTCAAGCCGGTCAACGTCGCGAGATAGACGACAATCAACTGCAGGAGACACGGCGTCAACACGGCGGACAGCAGCCCGGCGGCAAGAGCCAGCACCATGGTCGGAGTGAATCCTTTGCGCGAAAGCAATTCCGGCGGATATTGGATCGGCACTTGCCAACTCGCGGTGCGCGGTGTATCGGCGCCATCCCAACGGTTGCGCAATCGGAGCTGGATCGTCAGCGGTTTCTCCGCAATGAGCGGCCTCCCCTGCAGGTCGCTGAGAGGAAACTGGTACACAGTAGTCCGGTGATGCTCGGCGAAGCTGGGGCCTTCACGACGTGTCGGCGGATATTCCGCGCCATCCACGAGCAGCGAGGCTGAAGGCAGCGTATCCGGCAGGCGCTGGGTGTGGGTGGTTTCCGTGACGACAAAGACCAGGTACCGATTGGGCTGGTATTTGCCGACGACACCTGCTCGATCCGATCCCTCGAAGTAAGTTGGCGTGGCATAGAGAACCTCGACTTCTGCCTCGCCGGGGCCCTCCGCGACACGCGTGAGATGCTGACCGATGCTGATGGCCTGAGCCCGTTGTTCCTGGCGGACATCGCTACCGACCTGGAAGAGGAGCTTCTTGCCCTGCACCAGGTACGGAAATACCAGCCAGGCGGACGAAACCAGGACCGCCATCACAAGCGACAAAATCACCACCAGCCACTGGTTTTTTTGCAGCCAGGTCCGTGCGCGAGGCCATGCTGCTGCCGTTTCAGCAGCCTTGGCTATCTCAATCATGCTTGGCGCTCGCGCCGTGAGCAGAATGCATCCAGGTCATCCTGCACATCATTTAATTTGTACCGGGGACGTATACGCCTTCGCCGTCTTCGTGACCTTGATGATAAGCCGCCCCCCGGTGAGCGCGCAGTTCATGCACCGCATGGTGAAGCTTCCTTCAGCATTCGGCGCCGTCCATTCACTGTCGGCGTAATCGTGGCCGGCAATTTTCATCCCCGGGATACCCATCTTTTCTTCACCAGCGACCTCGACGGGGGTTTGATTCCGGTTAACAACGGCCAGCTGGATTCTGGCCCCCGGACGCACGGCAAGCGAATCAGGGAAAAAACGCCCGCCTACGAGTTGCGTTTTGACAAGCTGCAGCCCGCCCAGCCAATTGTAATAGGCGGCAACCTGGGAAATCTGCACATCGGTCAGCTTTTCGCGCAGAAACGCCATCGCATCCACCGTTTTCAATGCGTCGCGGATTGCTCGCTCGCTGAATCCCCGGTTATAGGGACCAATACCGATGTCGCCTTCGGCATATGGGCCATGACAGGCGGTGCACCCGACTTCGCCCGCGTGCAAGAACAACTCCCTGCCGTATTCGATGACCCGTTTGTCAGCGACCGCGGTGGAAGGTGGCTGCTGAGGCGGGGCCGCCTTGGCGACCAGCGTGGGAAGCTTCGTGGCAGGGACGGGATATCGCTTCGCGCTTTTGCGTACGCTGATCGTCAACTGCTGGCCCTTCACGACGCAGTCCACGCAGCGCAGGGTATACGTTCCTTCGGTTTCCGGTGCGCGCCAGACGAAATCATGCGCCGAGCTGCCGGGAACCTCGAATTCCGCGGTATTCTCGTCCGGGCCGGCAAACTTTCGCGGAAACTGGCTGCTGTTCTTGATCGCCAACTGCACTGCGGTACCCGGATAAATATCCACCGTATCGGGAATGAATCGGTCCCGCTTGACCAGCGTCTTGACCAACTGGAGTTGTCCCAGCCACGAGTAGTAGGCAGCGACCGCTTCGATGTCTTGAGCGTCGAGCTTGCCCCCGAGCAGCGTGCGCATTTGATCGATTCCGCGGATGGCGTCCTTGATCTTGGATAGATCCACTCCACGGGTATACGGACCGATACCCGCATCGCCCTCGCCATATAGGCCGTGGCACCCCGCGCAGCCGATGCCAGCCACGGTCAGCGAGATTTTTTTCCCTTTTTCGATCAGCTTCATGTCGGGCTGGCCCTCCGCCGGAAAGGCCAGCGGGATGAGGCCGAAAATCAGAAAGCTAAGGGCAGAAAACCTCGCAAATTCCCTCACTATCCGATGCATATTTTTCTCCGTTATGGGACCGTAAGCCGTAGGACTACGTTAATGCGTGCGCTAAAACGAGCGAGCGGCACCGTCACATGTGCAGGGGCGCCGCTCCTCCATCCGTTGCGCTCAGTGTGATCCCCCTGCCTTCGGTTCCGATTTGACCTTCACGCCCAAGATTTTTCTCTTCAAAGCCAAGGCTGGACCGCGTAAACCGTTGTGATCGGAAAGCACCTCGCCGTTCCAGCCATCGTAACGCACGAAGGCGCCGGAATGGGTCGACCCGCCGTTAGGCATAGGGATGCGCGAGGTGACCTTCTTTTGATCAAGGTCAAACACGACGATCTCGAAGCTGGAATTGCAGGTAATCCACAGTTCGTTGGCGTCCGGGTCGGGGTGCAGCGTACCGTGGTCGCCGCGGATACAGTTGGTGAAGAACTGGTCGGACGCCCTGGTGGTTTTGCCGATCAGGTTGGTCTGCACGTAACCGACTACCTTGCCGCGATTGTGGGAGCCCTCTCCCTTGCCAATGGTGAATAGATCCTTGTCGTTCCAGCCAAAGTGAATACCATAAGGCCCTTCGACGCCGGCGCGGATTCTCCCAGTGATTGCTTCCGTCTCCACGTCGTAGCGGAATATCTGGCTGGTATGCCCGCCGGAAATGTACGCGGTCCCATTATCCGACGAGAACGTGACCCACACTGGAGTCCCGTCTTCTAGTTTGACGACATTGCGCAACTTCCAGTCCTTGGTGCTGACCTTTATCAGCACATTCTCATGCGATGCTTCGCGCTTGCTACCGGGCTCGATGCGCCCTGACGCGTACACGTACTTGCCTGACGGATCGACGAAATAGAGATAGCCCGGATAAGTCATGTCCTCGAAGGTGATCCCCCCGACGACCCGGTTGTCATTCTTTGGATCCATCACGAACGGCGGCTGGTTCCAACCATAAGCCAGCACGAGTTGCCGCCCCGATTCATCCGTGAACGCGCTGGCGTGATGGCCCTGACCCTTCAGGCGGATCACCTTGTCCAGCTTCAGGGTGCGCGCATTGATGATCAGAAATGCGCCCTTGTTGTCCGTGCCGAACGAGCCTTCACCGGTAGGGAGATAGATCCACTTCCCATCCGCAGAAACCCCCAGGCCGTGGGGCTCGAAGACGTTCTTGAAGCCCATCTTCAGCACGTCATAGCTGCGGTGGGCCACCACCTCGCGGGTATTGGCGTCAAAAATGGCCACCCCGGGAAGCTTGACCCCGCTCAGCAGGCCCCCATATCCGGGCCCCTCAGTGGTGATGAAGACGTTGGGGTGCTTCCTCGGGTCCCACGCATCCGGGCCGCTGGAATCAAACTGTGCTTCCAGCCGTACACCGAGCTTGGTCGCGAGCGGCGTGGTCCACTTGTCTTCCGCGGCAAGGCCGGAGGGCCCGGCGAATCCGTGCGACAAGAACAGGAGCGCCGCGGAAAAAGCGATCGACGCGGCTGGGCGTGACAGGACAAAACGGAATGGCGAGTTCATGGATGATCTCCTCCGCGTATATTGGAATGTATATTCCAATTCGCCTCAATCTTGGCACGGACCTTGATGCTGGTTCTTTGATCTAAGTCAAATGGGACCGCAATTTTAATCGTCACCCACGCCACGGCGGCAAGCCTGGAACTCCCATAGGGCGCAAACACCGCACCTGGCATGTGCCGTGGGAGGCTGACCTCGTCGTCCGCGCCCCCGGTTACGTAAATCCGGAGCCGGCGCCTTGATGCTGCGGTAAGGTTTGTCCTGCCTCTCCGGTCTTATTCAGTGGGGGAGAAATGCTCTGTGCGCCACTGTGGACGGTTCAAGCACTGCAAGGAGCGACTTCATGGTGAGGCATTTCACGTCGGCGATTAACGTATCGTTCGAGCGAGGCTGTCATGGAAAGAGTCAACGCATTGCCGCGACAAGGGCACGAGAAACACGGGCTCCGCCGGTTCGCTGAAGCGCGGGCGCGCGGCTGGCGGCAAGACGTTGCGCTGCTCGCGGGAATGGCCTGCCTAAGCGCTGCGCTCCCGCCGGCGCAGGCTGCGGCGACCGCGCCCCCGGCGGCCCACACACCGCGCGAAATGACGGTCGATTCGCTGCCGGTGGTAAAGGTGCGCAGCAAAGCGGTGCCCAACGCGCGCAGCGAATCCACCCTCGGCAGGCGGCGCGAAGGCACGGGTGTCGTGATCGACTCCAACGGCCTGGTGATGACCATCGGCTATCTCATCATCGAGGCCGAAAACGTCGAATTGTCCACGGCGGACGGCAGGGTGTTCCCGGCGACCGTGGTGGGTTATGACAACGTCACCGGCCTGGGGCTCCTGAAAGCGCTGACGCCGCTGCCGATCAAGCCGATCGATTTCGGCCAGTCCGCGAGCGCCGCGGAGCGCGAGCTGGTGCTGATCGTCGGCTTCGACGGCGTGGCGCCGGCCTACATCGTGTCGAAGCGTCCCTTCGTGGGCTACTGGGAGTATCTGCTCGACGAGGCGATCTATACCGCGCCGGCGACGGTGAACTGGAGCGGCGCGGCGCTGGTCAACCGCGAGGGGAAGCTGCTCGGCATCGGCTCGCTGGTGGTGGGCGACGCGATGGGCACGCGCACCAATATTCCCGGCAACATGTTCGTGCCGATCGACGTGCTCAAACCCGTGCTGGGGGATTTCATCGCCAACGGCCGGTCCACGACGAAGCCACGGCCGTGGATCGGCATCAACACCCGGGAAGTGCAGGGCAACCTGATCGTGACGCGCGTGTCGCCGGAAAGTCCGGCGGAGGACGCCGGACTCAGGGCCAGTGATGTCATCGTCGGCATCGGCGGGAAGCCCATCAAGGGCCAGGCCGATTTCTATATCCGGCTCTGGAAAAGCGGCGAGGCCGGGGTCATGATCGCCATCGACGTGCTCAAGGGCCGACGGCTTGAGAACTACAAGATCAAATCGATCGACCGCGACAAGTACTCCCGGCCGAAGCCGACATACTAAGTAAGGCGCGTGGTCAGGTTCGTGAAGGATCACGGCGATAAGCGCCCGGCCCCGCGCCAACGACTTTCTTAATCGGATGGCAAAGCATCAACTGATTCTCCACAATCTCTTAAGGCCCCGACCCGAGAGTTTCTGCCTCGACGGTCGCCAGCTCGGCCCGGCCATGCCGCTGGCGCATCCACCATTTGAGCAGCAGAAACAGGACCACCGCACCAGCGGCAAGAAGGAGCAACAGCGCCCTGGTATCTTCTATCCGGCTGGCGAGGGCTGGGATCTCGCGCGCGAACACGATCCCGGTGCTCACCCCCAAGCTCGCCCATAAAACGGCGCCAATTCCGTCGAACAGGAGAAAGGAGCGATAGGGCACGCCTGCCATTCCGGCCATGGGCGCGGCAAAAGTTCGGAAACCGGGAATAAACCTGGCGTAGATCAGAGAGGGCGCGCCGAACCGGCGCAGATTGTGCTCGGTCCTTTCCACGCAACCTCCCGAACCGAAGCTGAACCTGCAATACAGCTTGATGAAGCGTTTCGATCCCCAACGCCCGGCGAAAAACCACACGCTGTCGCTCGACACCGCACCCGCGGCCGCGGCCAAAATCGCTGGGGCAAAGGCGAAAGCCCCATTTTCAACCATGTATCCGGTCAGGATCAGGACCAGCTCCCCTGGAATGGGGATCCCGGCGTTATCGAGCATAACTCCTACGAAAACGGAGCCGTATCCGAAATGGAGAAAAAAAGCGAGGATTTGGGTGGTTAGGTCGTTCATTGGTTTCGGATGCCAGGTCAGCGTCATGCAAATATCGAGATCCTCCCCCGTCGCACACGCGTCGCGGCGCTTCGCCTGCTCTGCTTCGACATGTCCCGTATGCTGATTGCAGCAAGCGCCGTCTTCCCGTTCTGTCGGGATGCGTTCTTAGTCGCGCCGCGCTGCCGAATTCTTACATGGCGTTTTGTCCTCACACGACGTCAGGCCCCGGCGGCAACCTGAAGTTGGCATTTTCAAGCCCCCCGCCGCAAGCCGAAAGGCGATGACGGCATTGACAACTGAAAAGACCGTATGAGAAGCCCAAACCTCACACCGTTATTTATTTGCCGAGGCCTGGTTTATCAGCGTATCGAGCAATGCTGCCACCGGTTTTAGCAGTTCGTTGAAAAACGGCTCGTCACACCGGACAGAGAGCCTGCCCCGTACTCCAATACGGGGCCGGTGTCCAGAAAACCTGTGTCAAGCGAATTAACATCTTGCTGGATGCCGGCCCCCGGCTTACAGCATGCCGGGGCAGGCTTCGCCGGCATGACGAAATTATCTTCACCGCGGTGATTTTCAACCAACGCTTAAAGGCCGCGAGTAGTCGTTCGATCAGTTGGTTCCTTACAGCCACGAGACGAATTTTTCCCCGTAAGGATTTGCCCTCATGTTCGATCTAATAAGCATGGCGACGTTGAACGGGATTGCAAAGAGCGATGTGGTTTAAGCGGGCGCCAGTTTATCAAATTAATTGCCGAAAGGAGAAATCACATGTTGCAGAGAAAACTCGTTGGTCTTGTAGTTGCAGGACTGTTGTTGGGCGCAGGTGCCGTGAATGCGGCGGAGTCGGTGTTTCCGAGCAACGCCGATGAGGGAATCGCCCGGCTTGCTCCGCTGAGCACGCATGCCGATCAGCCCGCTGGTGCGGCTGGTCGCCGCGGCAAGCCGGTGCAAAGCGCCGGATCGCCCTTTCCGAGGGCCTATGCCGCGTCCTCGGATTGATACAAGGGCGATATCCGGCGGCTGAGCGCTCGTGCGGGCGCGATAAGTTCCACGCGCCCGGTATTGCCTGCCTTGTTGAACGAAACGGGCGCGTCTCAGTAACAGGCGCAACGCTCAAAGGCGCAGGCGGCGGACTTGACTCCGTCGCCTGTGCGTTGTGTGTTGTACACGTGATCTCGGCGCCAAGCTCGCAGTACGACTCGAACTGCTTTTCCGGTTACAATGCGCATCTGCTTTCCAGCACACCGAGCGATACGAGGCGTGGCATGGCCATCCCGACCGGCGAAAACTTGCAGCAGTTACGTTCCTATCTCCTGCGCTATGCGCGGCTCCAACTGCGCGATGCGGCGCTCGCCGAAGACGCTGTGCAGGAAACGCTACTCGCCGCGTTCGATCATGGCGCCACGTTTTCCGGCAAGTCAGAGTATAAGAGTTGG
>MERG01000051.1:0-453 GCA_001771985.1 Betaproteobacteria bacterium RIFCSPLOWO2_12_FULL_62_13
TAAATTACCAAGAAAAGCCGGAAAGCTCAGAGCCATGTCCGAAAGGACGCCAAGACAGAGAAACTTGCTCAACCCCACTGTGCAACCGGGTACATGGTTAACGGTTCAGACCGGGCACATAGGGAACACCAATTTTGTTACGTGTTCTTTGTTTTTTTCCGTTGCGTCCTCCGCGTCCTCCGCGGCAAGGCTTTCTTGTTCTTGTCTTCCCTTCGCGTCCTTCGCGGTAAAGCTTTCAAAGCTTGTTGTACTTCGTCGCGCGGCCGCGCGCTTTCTCGACCGGGTACTTCTTTGCGTTCAACGCGAGCTTCTGCTCGGCTGCCGCGGCGAGGTCGATGTCGAGCTTGTCGCACAAGCGCAGCAGGAAGAGAAGAATATCAGCCGCTTCCAGTGCCACCTCGGCGCGTGTTTCGCGCGGCGGATTAGCCGCCTGCTCGAACGTGAGCCACTGGA
>MERG01000051.1:475-8540 GCA_001771985.1 Betaproteobacteria bacterium RIFCSPLOWO2_12_FULL_62_13
CTCGCCCGCGAGCGCCATCGCCAGGTTCTTGGGATTATGAAACTGGTCCCAGTCGCGCTCGGCCGCGAATTCGGCGAGCCGCACCCGCAGCGCTTCCAACGTATCGGTGTGTTTCGTCATGTCCCAGCCTTTTCGTGCACTTCGAGTCAGACGCCATTGTATACTGCGAACATTGCGGTCTATACGAGGCGGAGAAAAAGTATGTCCTGAAAGTAGCCAGAACTGGCCTCGATACCCATTCGTCCCGAGCGTAGGAGCGAAGCGCCGAAGTCGAGGGATGAACGCCGTGGGTTGTGGCCCGCATATCTCGACTCCGCTTCGCTGCGCTCGACACGAACGGTAAACTGAAGTCGAGGGACGAACGGCGTAGGGTTTTCGAGGTGGTCTATACGAATCATGTTGACAGGCGATGCGGACCGACCACTGAGCGTCGTGAAAACGCCTGACACCGCTCAGCCCTCACCCGCGCCCCTCTCCCGGAGGGCGAGGGGAGATTTGTGGTACACATGGTTTGTCACCCATTTGCACGAAGTTCAGTAACGCGGGACGAATGTGGATACGGAAATCATCACTGAGGCGGAAGTAGATTCCGCCGACCTGATTCTGCGCGCGGTGGCGTTCGCGGCACACAAGCACCGCGACCAACGGCGCAAGGACAAGGACGCCTCCCCTTACATCAATCACCCCATCCAACTGGCGACGGTGTTGTGGGAAGAGGGCGGGGTGCGCGATCCGGAGGTGATTGCGGCGGCGCTCCTGCACGACACGCTGGAAGATACCGAGACCACCTGGCAGGAACTGCGCGGCGCTTTCGGAGAAGAAATCGCCGACGTGGTGCTGGAAGTGACCGACACCAAGTGGATCAAGAAGGAAGTGCGCAAGCGCCTGCAGGTCGCGCGCGCCGCGCACTCGAGCGACAAAGCGAGGCTCGTGAAGCTCGCCGACAAGATCTGCAACCTGCGCGACATCGCCGCGCACCCGCCGCACGGATGGCCGCTGGAGCGCAAGCAGCAGTATTTCGATTGGGCGAAGGAAGTGGTGGACCAGTTGCGCGGCACCCACCCGGAGCTCGAGCGGCGGTTTGACGAGGTGTACACGCTGAAACCTTGACGTGTTGGGTTACGGCCGCGCGGCCCAACCCAACGTGCCTGGCCTGGTCCTGCCCATGATCCACGCGGGAATGAGCGCGAGCGTGAAGACCACGGCGACGATGAGAAAGCTGTCGCGGAACCCCATCGTATAGGCCTGGGCATGGATCACCCGGCCCAGAAAGTGCAGCGCTCCCGCCATCTGCAGGTCCTCGGGTACACCCGCTTGAGCGAGAAGGTTCTGCACGGTGCGCAACAACTCCACCGTGGCGCTGTTGGCTGCGGTTTGCAGGCTCGTCAACGTGTCGCTATGGAAAAACGTGCGGCGGTCCAGCGCAACCGAAAGGAGATTTACTCCAAACGCGCCCCCGAGCTGGCGCGAAAAGTTGATCATCCCGGCTCCCTGTCCCAGCAGCTCCGGGCGCAACGCGCGCAGCGCCGTCACGTTGAGCGGGGGCTTGATCAGTCCCATGCCGATGCGCGAAACGATCACGGACCACGCGATGGTCCAGAACGGAGTATTGGCGTCAACGCTCGCGAGCCAGTAAGTGGACACGCCTACGCACAGCAGGCCCGCGATGATCATCCCGCGTGCGGGAAGCCGATCGCTCATGTACCCGGCGATCGGCATGAACAGGCCCAGCGCGAGACCGGCGGGCATCAACAACAATCCCGACGCCAAAGGCGTCAAGTGCTGAACGGTTTGCACGAAGAGCGGCACCAGATAGGTCGAGCCGAAAAGCCCGGCGCCGAAGATAAAAGCCACTGACGCCGCCGCAGCGAACTGCGCATTCGCCAGCACTCTGAGATTGACCAGTGGCTGGGGAGCTCGCAGTTCCCACACGAGAAAGGCGATGCCGCAGGCGATCGCAACCGCGAAGAGCGTGAGGATATAGTCCGAGTGCCAGCCCTCGCGCTGCCCGTTGGAGAGCCCGGCGAGCACGAAGGCAAGCGAGGCCGACAAGAGAAAAAAACCAGGCCAATCGAAACGGACGCGTTCACCCGCTTCCTCGCGCTCCGGCATGAAGAGACTCCCCAGAAGCATCGCGGCAGCGCTCACAGGCACCGCAACGAAAAAGATGTAACGCCAGTTGAAATGGTCGATCATCACGCCGCCCAGCGTGGGACCCAATGCCGGCCCCAGGATCACGCTCATGCCGAAAAAGCCCATGGCGCTTCCCCGTTGCTCGGGGGGAAACACGCGAAACAGCGTGTACATCGAAAGGGGCTGCAACAGACCCGCCACCGCGCCTTGCACCACCCGGCAAAAAATGAGCACCGATTCGTTGGGAGCCAATCCCGCGAGCACCAGGGCTGCGACGAAAAACGAGAGAGCTCCGACAAAGGTCTTGCGCTGGCCGAAGCTGTGCATCATCCAGGCGTTAAGCAGCATGCCGACCGTCATTGCGGCTAATGCCCCGGTGGAAAGCCACTGCGCGCGATCCTGTCCGATACCAAAGGCGCCCATGATGTCGGGTATCGCGACGTTGACGGTGGTGGTCGTCAGCGCCGCCGATATCGTGGCCAGCATGACCGTGACCGTGGCGAGCCAGCGGTAATGCGGGCCGTAACGCGCGAACAGGACTTCAGTGGTTTCGGACGGCAATGTACACTTCCACCATCATTCCCGGGCGCAGCGCGCCGTCCTTCTCGGCAAGCAGGATGCGCACCGGCAGACGCTGGGTGATTTTCGTGAAGTTGCCGCTGGGGTTGGGGTCGGGCAGCAGCGCGAATTTGTTGGTGGCCGCCTGTCCTATCCGGAAAACCTCCCCGGCGAATACCTTGCCGGGATACGCATCGACCCGGATGTCCGCTTTCATTCCCGGCTTGAGCAGACCGACCTCGGTTTCCTTGACGTTCGCTTCGACCCAGATCTCATTCGGATCGTGGAACATCAGGATGCGCTGCCCGGGCGAGACATGTTCGCCCTTGCGCACGAAAGTCATCACCACCTTGCCGTCGGCGGGGCTGCGGATGGTGCGATCGGCAATGTCCACTTCGCGCCGCAGGATCTCGGCGCGGATCTCATCCGCCTGGCGCGCAAGCACGAGAAGCTGCCGTCCCATGACCTGGATCTGGCGCCGGCTCCCGCCTGCGGCGGACAAGGTGCCGCGGACCGCCGCCATTTCGGATAATGCCTTGCGGTGACTCTCCTGGACCTGGTGATAGGTGGTCCGCGCGCGTTCCATCGCCTGGGGCGACAGCCATTTCGCATCGGCCAGTTCCTGCGCCCGCCGGTAATCGTCGCGCGCCTGCTTCAGTTGCACGCCGAGCGCCGCCGCTTCCGCTTCGGCCGCCGCCAGCCGGCTGGTTTCGCTTTGATACTTGCCCAGCGTTTCCTGGTCCACCTGGCCGGTCTGCACCTGCACCACCGCCATCTGGTTTTCGATCGCTTTGAGCTTCGCGACCAGGACCTCGCGCTGCAGCACCGAGTCGCGATCATCGACGCGGGCGAGAAGCTGGCCCTTCTTTACTGCGTCGCCCTCTATCACGGGCAGCTCGGTGATCCATCCTGAAACGCGGCTCGAGATGCTGATGACCTCGCCGTCGATGCGCGCGTCATCGATGTAGACGTGGGTCCATCGCTGGTAGAGCCAATGTCCTCCCCACGCCGCGAGCAGGATCGCAACGATACCGAGAACCCAGACTTTCCGCTGCCCCGGTAAGCGAAGGTGGCCACGGTTCACTTCTTCGCGGGCGCCGCTGCGCTCGCCATCGGGCGGGTTCATTGCCATGGAAGCAGGCTTCCCCGTTGGGATTTGCACAGACCCGGTTTGCGTAGAGCGCACGCTCAACGCTCGTCAGGCCCAATTGACAGCTTATGGAGCCATTATCCCGCCGAGGGTTTCCGCTAAGCAAGCAACACGGTTCGCTGCGACGGACAGATAGAGCGGGCCGCGGCACATTAAGCGGACCGGATTCCAATATGTGGCCAAGGAACAGGTCCAGGATCCGGGACAGACAGCAATCGTGACCATCGGGCAATTCTTTGAGAAAATTCGTGGAAACGCCTCGCTGGCGGCGCTTGATCGCGCTGCTTCGCTCGTGCGGTAGACGAAGTTCGGTTGCGCTTGTCGCGAACAAACGAACAGGATGGCGAACGACGATGCTGAAGGCACTAAGAAGCTTATTCGAAGGCGGGCGGGAAACCGCCCAGCCTGTTCCCGAGTACGAGCGCAAGCATGTTCAGCTTGCCGTCGCAAGCCTGCTGCACGAATCCACCCGTGTGGATTTGAGCGAGCGGCCCGAGGAGCGCACTGTCGCAGAACGGGCGCTCGCCGACCTTTTTGGTCTTTCTGACAGCGAATGTGCGGCGCTGCTGGCGGAGGGCCGCGAAAAGGCCAGGCAGCTCACTTCCTACTTCGGTCCGGTATCGGTAATCAAGCGCGCCTTCTCGCTTCCGGAGCGGTTGCTGTTCATCGAACACCTGTGGCGGGTGGCGTATGCAGACGGCCAACTCGACCCGTACGAGGACCACTACGTGCGCAAGATCGCGCACCTGCTATATGTCCCGAACACGCAGTGCATGCTGGCGCGGTCCCGCGCCGGAAAACACGGGAGTCCGCCTGCATGACAAGACGATTAGGCGGGTAGAATATTCGCATCGCCAACGACAAGTCAGAAATCCACAGTGAACAAGCCATCGAAATCTTCCACGAGGAACGGCGGGGTGCTGACCCGGCGCTGGGTCGAGCAGCGCTGGCTGATCGACAACATCATCCGCTCGGTCAGCAACGTTCCCTCGACGAACCTGGGCCGACGCCCACGGTTCTCATCGCCGACTGGATGAACGCGCGGCTTGCCGGAAAACCGCTTGCGAGCGAACGCTGGCATGTCGAGTCGAGCGGCCGCGTGGTGAGGACGCCGATTGAGAATCCGTGAACACAAAAAGGCCCGCGGGAGAGTGATTTCCCGCGGGCCAACACACCGTCTTCCTCACAGGAGGAGGGGGAGAGGAATAAGGAAGACGGCTACCCAGCTCGCCAGGTTTTTCCCGGCGCAAGCCAGAGATCCTGATAAGGTTTCTCCTATCCGAATTTTCTCTGTCCCAAGTTTCACGTTTCAGTTGCGCCGCACTCATATCAAGCAACTCGCGTGCCACTGGCATTCTAATCGTGTCGCGTGAGAGAGCAGATCACGGAATCGCGCACGCGCAAGAACGAGGAACTGTCGCCGCCGCCCGACATCTCTGCTGCGTGAGGGAACTAAGAAACTGATTTGACGGCGGATCAGGTTGTCGTAAACCGGCGACAGCTTATGAACGCTATCATGGCGGCCCCAGGATCCACCTGCCCCCTGTCTTATGATCCAGTTTCGCAACCTCACGCTGGCGCGCGGCGCGCGGCGCCTGATCGAAGACGCCAACCTGCAGATTCATGCCGGCTGGCGGGTGGGATTGGTGGGCGCGAACGGCAGCGGCAAGTCGAGCCTGTTCGCCTTGTTGCGTGGGGAATTGCACGCCGACCACGGTGATTGCGAAGTGCCCGCCGGATGGCGCATCGCAACGGTGGCGCAGGAGACGCCGGCGCTCGAGGTGCAGGCAATCGAGTTTGTGCTGGATGGCGACGTCGAATTGCGGCAGATCGAGCGCGACCTCGCCGCGGCCGAATCCGCCCACGACGGACACCGGACGGGCGAACTGCACGCCCGTTTGCACGAGATCGGCGCCTACGGCGCGCGTGCCCGCGCGGCGGCGCTGCTCGCGGGCCTGGGCGTTGCGGATGCCGATTTCTCACGCCCGGTGTCGGACTTCTCCGGCGGCTGGCGCATGCGTTTGAACCTGGCGCAAGCGTTGATCAGCCGCTCCGACCTGCTGCTCCTCGACGAGCCCACCAACCACTTGGACCTCGACGCGATAGTGTGGCTGGAGAAATGGCTCGCCGGCTACCGCGGTACGCTCCTGCTGGTGTCGCACGACCGCGACTTCCTCGACGGCTGTGTGACGCACATCGCGCACATTTGCGCGCAGCGCCTCACACTGTGCGGCGGCAACTATTCGTCGTTCGAGGAGAACCGCACCGCGCAGCTCGCGGTGCAGCAGGTGATGTTCGAGAAGCAGCAGCGCGAGATCGCCCACCTGGAGCGCTTCATCGCGCGTTTCCGCGCCAAGGCCACCAAGGCGCGCCAGGCCCAGAGCCGGTTGAAGGCGCTCGACCGCATGGAGCGTATCAGCGCCGCCCATGTCGATGCGCCGTTCGACTTCCATTTTCCCGAGCCCGCGCGCGCGCCCGATCCCTTGCTCGCGCTCGAAAACGTTGCGGCCGGCTACGCGGGCCGCACCGTGCTGGAGGGTGTCGCTTTGACGCTGCGCCCCGGCGCGCGCCTCGCGCTGCTGGGTCCCAACGGGGCCGGCAAATCCACGCTCGTGAAACTGCTTGCCGGAGAGCTTGCGCCGCTCTCGGGCCGGCGGATCGAAGGCAGGGGGCTTGCGGTGGGCTATTTCGCGCAGCATCAGCTCGAGCAACTGCGGCTTGACGAGTCACCGCTCGCGCATCTCATGCGCCAGGAGCCCGCCGCGCGCGAGCAGCAACTGCGCGACTATCTCGGCGGCTTCGACTTCCGCGGCGCGGTGGCCGATGCGCCCGTGGAACGCTTTTCCGGCGGGGAAAAGTCGCGCCTCGCGCTGGCGCTCCTGGTGAGGCGGCGCCGCAATCTGCTGTTGCTCGACGAGCCAACCAATCACCTCGACCTGGAAATGCGTCATGCGCTCACCAAGGCGCTCGCCGAATATGAAGGCAGCATGGTGCTGGTCTCTCACGATCGCGCGCTGTTGCGCACGGTGTGCGACGGGTTCACTCTCGTGATCGACGGGCGCGCCACCGAGTTCGACGGCGACCTTGATGACTACCTGGCGTGGCTCGCGGCTCGGCGCGACGCTCGTGCTCTTGCGAATGCCGATGCCGGCTTTGCGGTCGACAAGATCGCGCGCAAGGAGGCGCGCGAGGCGGCGGCCCAGGAGCGGCAGGCGAAGCTCGCGCGCCGCCGGCCGCTCGTGAGGGAAGCGGAGCGGCTCGAACGCGAGCTCGCCGCGTTGCACGACGAGAAGCGGGAACTCGACGGGCAGCTCGCGGACCCGGCGTTCTATTCCAGTCCCGACATCGACCAGGTCAAGGGCCTGGTGCTGCGGCAGCAGGAGGTGGCGCGTCTGATCGACGAGGCCGAGCACCGCTGGCTGGAAGTGCACGGCGAGCTGGAAGAGATCGGGGAAGTCTGATCGAGACCATCGGGCACTACACCGCTTGGCGCCTGGCCTTCAAGCAAATTCAGGGGAATCGACTATCGAGTTTCTCCGCTTGGCAATTGGCTGGCGCGCGATTACCCTTTTGGGTCGGAGGTCGGCAAGAGACCGGGTTACTTTTCGAGCCTGATGTCATGGGGACCATCACAAAGGAGGACTACATATGTCGAGAATCGCGTTTTTTCAAGTCGTTACGGTCGTTGCCTCTTGCTTGGCGGTGCCTATCGCATCATCGCAAACCGCATATCCGGAAAAGTCAGTAAGGATTGTCGTTCCGTACGCGCCGGGCGGGGCTACCGACTCGGTGGCGCGCGTTTTCGGGCAAGGCCTTGGCGAATTGCTCGGGCAGCAATTCATCATCGACAACAAACCAGGGGGCGGCACCAACATTGGAGCGGCGTTCGTGGCTCATTCTACTCCGGATGGCTACACGTTGTACGTGGCCAATTTTGCCTCTAATGCGGTGAACAAATGGCTTTACAAAAAATTGTCGTACGATCCCGATAAAGACTTTGCGCCAGTTGCCATGATGACCCTTTCGCCCATGTTTCTCGTGGTGCATCCCTCGGTGCCCGTGAAATCGGTCAAGGATTTGATTCGCCTGGCGAAGACGAGCCCGGGAAAATTAACTTATGGATCTCCGGGCTTTGGTTCGCCCAATCACATAGCCGGTGAACTGTTCCGGATGCAAGCGAATATCAAGGTTGTGCATGTTCCGTACAAGGGATCGGCCCTTTCG
>MERG01000052.1:0-11594 GCA_001771985.1 Betaproteobacteria bacterium RIFCSPLOWO2_12_FULL_62_13
GATCCTTCCACTGCGGTTTCTTGCGTTCGTATTTGCTTGGGTTCATTTGTCGCGGTTTGCTCCGTCGGCTTGATGCTTCGGGTCGGCATCTTCCGGTTTCTTAAAATTGCCGATCACGACTTTCAAGGGGCAGACTGTGAACACCGGACATTTCTTGCATCCGACTGCTATGGCGACGGGACACAGGGTCATATGGTTCCCCCAGTATTACTTGTTCGTGAGGGGCGAATAGGGATAGTAGCACGCGGCACCCGCTCTCCGGTGGTCATCCTGCGCTAGAATCACGAAAGATCAGGGAACAGATCAAACCACGTTTTTTGACCAGTCACGAGCGCACCGTCATACATGGAACGCAAGCGCATCAGTGCGAGCAATATCCGATCGGTGGGATACGATACCCGTAACCGGCTGCTCGAAATCGAATTCAGCAATGGCAGCATCGTTCAGTATTCCGGCGTGTCCGGGGAGGTGTATCGCAGGCTGATGAATGCCCCGTCGCCCGGGAGTTATTTTCACGACGAGATCGAGGAGAACTTTCCCGCCAAGAAAATCCGTTAGGCGCAGAAGCCGAACCGCCAAGGACGCCAAGGACGCCAAGAAGAACAAAAGAAGAACTAATCAATTCAAGAAAACAACTCGCAATACCGTGTTGCCTGTAAATCCGGAATGAGTTGATTTTCGTGTATTTAATCCTCTCTTGCTTTTCTTAGCGTTCTTGGCGTCTTGGCGGTTCATTTGCTTTTCCACAAGTCCGCAAAGGCGCTCACGGTCGCGTCGACGTCCGCCGGCGTGATGTGGCGGTGGGTGACGAAGCGCAGCGCGTAAGCGTCGCACGGGCTTGCGAGGATTCCTTTTTGCCTGAGGTCGGCCGACCACTGCGCGGCGCGGCGGCCGCTGGTCTTCACTTCCACGCGAACGAGATTGGTTTCGACATCACGCGGGTCCACCAGGCGCGGGTCGATGCGATGCAGCCCGTCCGCAAGACGCTTCGCAGTTTGATGGTCCTCGACCAGCCGGCCGACCATCGTCTCCAGCGCCACGATACCGGCCGCGGCAAGCGGGCCCGACTGGCGCATATTGCCGCCCACCATGCGGCGGAAAGCCCGGGCGCGTTCGATGAATGCGCCACTCCCGCAGAGGATGGACCCCACGGGCGCGGAAAGTCCTTTAGAGACACAAAAACAGACGGTATCGGAGTATTGTGAAATTTCGCTGGGCTGCAAGCCCAGCGAAATTGCGGCGTTGAAGATGCGCGCGCCGTCGAGATGCACCGGCACGCCGTTGTCGTGCGCGATCGCACAAACCGCCCGCATGTGGTCGAGCGGCAGCACTGCGCCGCCGGAGCGGTTGTGGGTGTTCTCCATCCACACGAGCGCGGTGCCCATCTGGTTGCGCAGGGTGGGCCGCATCGCCTCGCGCAGGGCCTCGACTTCCATCGCACCGCGCCGCCCTCGAATGCCGCGGTAAAACAGGCCGGCGACAGCGGCGATGCCGCCCAGTTCCGCGTTGAGCGTGTGGGAGCCTTCCTCGACCAACACCTCACCGCCGCGCCGGGCGTGCGTGAGCATGGCAACGAGATTCGCCATGGTGCCGCTCGGCATGAAAGCGCCGGCCTCCTTGCCGGTGCGCTCGGCGGCCATCTGCTCCAGCTTCATCACCGTGGCGTCGCCGTCGCGTGAGTCGTCGCCGAACGTGGCCTCGCGCATCGATTCGAGCATCGCTTCGGTCGGCTTGGTGACGGTGTCGCTTCTGAGATCGATCATCCTGTCGCTTTTTCTGGAATTCCTGGATTCCGGTTTTCGCCGGACTATCGCTCCGCTATTTCCATACCTCTAGTTTACATTCGACAACCTGCCGGAAACTCTCGCCGCAGCGCTTCCGTCGCGGCATATGCGGCGGGGCTCATCCTGCCGGCAGTGGTGAGCGTGTCGTCGATGTCACGCAGGGCGTCGCGCACGCGGCGCCGAGCTTGAACCGGGAATTCAGCGAGGGGTCGCAATTAATAACACTCTTTCTCGCCTGCCGGTTGCTTCGGGCGGGCGACGAAGCCGAAACGTGCTGGAACCTCGGCTGAGCGGATCGGCCCGATCCTCACGCTGTCTTCGCGGAACCGGAGCCACAGCCGTGCCTCTCGCTGCCGTCGCAGCGATGCCATCCCTTCCTCCAGCATCTCTTCGTCGAGAGAATTTCCGTCGGCGCCGATCAACTGCGGAGAGAGGCCGTCAAGATCGCGGTCGTGGATAATGCCGACACCGTATTCGGTTTCGAGCAGCAAGGCGCCTTTCTCGTCGAGCCAGGCGCCGCGGACCAGCGCGACCGGCTTGCCCGTGTGGCATTCGAGCGCGAGCGGCGCCCCTCCGGCGTTGACCACCCGGTAGACGAGCGGCGTGTAGTGGAGTGCCACAAACACTCGCTGTGGGCCATTCTGAAAAAACCAGCGGCCTCGCGCATCGTGCTCGTAGTTGCGGCCGATGAAACCGCTGACCTGAGGGTTGTGGATGCGCTCGCCCTTGATCAGCCACTGTCCGCGGCGGTTGAGCGACAGCCAGCCGTAGACCGCCGGCACATTCGGCCATTTGGCCATGCCGCGTATAACGATCTCATCCATGAAACAGAAACCGCCGATGAACGCAGATGGACGCAGATAAAACCGGTGAATGGCGAATGGGGAATGGCAAATGGGGAATGGGAAATGGGGAAGACCCGTCCGTCATCGCCCATCACCCATCACTCATCACCCGTCATTAACCATTCACTGTTCTTCTGCGTGCGCGGTCTTTGCGTATTGCGCGGCCAGCTCTTTCTGGACGTTCGGCGGCACCGGCTCGTAGTGTGAGAGCTCGATGGTGAAAGAGCCCTGCCCGGCGGTGACCGATTTGAGACGCGCCTGGTAGTTGTTGAGCTCGGACAGCGGCGCCTGGCCCGTGATCGAGAGGGTTCCGGCCTGCAGCGAGTCGGTGCCGCTGATCTGGCCGCGCTTCGACGAGATGTCGCCGGCGATGTCGCCCATATTGGCCTCGGGCGCGGTGATCTCGATATTGACGATGGGCTCGAGAATGATCGGCCGCGCCTTGCTGATCGCGTCCATGAAAGCGCGTTTTCCCGCGGAGATGAAGGCGACTTCCTTGGAGTCGACCGGATGGTGCTTGCCGTCATAGACGATCACGCGCACGTCGTGCACCGGGAATCCGGCCACGGGCCCGGCTTCCAGCACCTGGCGCACGCCTTTTTCCACCGCCGGGATGAATTGCGTCGGGATGGTGCCACCTTTGACCTGATCCACGAACTCGAAACCGGTGCCGCGTTTCAATGGTTCCACGCGCAGGAACACTTCACCGAACTGGCCGGCGCCGCCGGTCTGCTTCTTGTGCCGGTGGTGGCCTTCGGCCTTGGCGGTGATGGTCTCGCGGTAGGGGATGCGCGGCGGCTGGGTGGAGACCTCGACATGATACTGGTTTGCCATCTTGTCGAGGATGTAGCGCATGTGCAGGTCGCCCAGCCCGCTGATGACGGTTTCGTTGGACGCGGCGTTATGCGTCACCTTGAATGTTGGGTCTTCGGCGGCAAGCTTGTGCAGCGCCTCCGAGATGCGCTGTTCATCGCCGCGGCGCTTGGGCTCGATCGCCAGGCTGTGCATAGGTGTCGGGAACTCCAGCGGCACGAGGTGGATATAGTCGTCTTCATGGGAGTCATGCAATACCGCGTCGAAGTGGATATCGTCGACCTTGGCGACTGCCCCAAGGTCGCCCGGCACCACAGCGTCGGTTTCGACGAATTCCTTGCCCTGCAGCAGGAACAGATGCCCGACCTTGAACGGCTTACGCCCGTCGCCGACGAAAAGCTGCGTGTCCTTGGTGATCGTGCCCTGGTGCACTCGGAATCCCCCGACCTTGCCGACAAAGGGATCGATCACCACCTTGAAGACATGCGCAAGCACGTGTTTGCCGGGATCGGGCTCGGCACGGATCGGCACCGCGTCTGCGCCTTCGCCCTTCAGGAACTGCGGCGGATTGCCCTCGGTCGGGTTCGGCATCAGCCTGACGAAGATGTCGAGCAACTCGCCGACACCGGCGCCACTGCGTCCGGACGCAAAGCAGACCGGGATGAGATGCCCTTCGCGTAATGCCTTTTCAAACGGCTCGTGCAGTTGTTCGGGACTCACTTCGCCCTGTTCGAGGTACTTGGCCATCAACTCTTCATCGACTTCCACCACCTGGTCGACCAGGGCCTGATGCGCGGCTTCGACCGAGGAAAAGTCCGAGTCGCCCGATGGGTTGAAGAAGCAGTCCACCACGCGCGTCGCGCCGTCCGCGGGCAGGTTGATCGGGAGACATTCCTTGCCGAACGCCGCCTGGATCTTGGCGAGCAGGCCGGGCAAATCGAGGTTCTCGGCGTCGATCTTGTTGACGATAATCATGCGGCACAGGTTGCGCTTTGCCGCCCAATGCATCATCCGGTGAGTGATCATCTCGATGCCGTTCTGGGCGTTGATGACCACGGCCACCGTCTCGACCGCGGGCAGCGCGCCGATGGCGCGGCCGATGAAATCGGGCAGCCCCGGCGTGTCGATCAGGTGAATGCGGGTTTCGCGATGTTCCAGATGCACGAGAGCGGCGTTGAGCGAATGCTGGTAGCTCTTCTCGAGCGGATCGAAGTCGCAGACCGTGGAGCCTCTTTCCACGCTGCCCATCGCGCCGATGACGCCCGCTTTGTGCAGCAGCGCCTCGGCCAGCGTCGTTTTTCCGGCGGCGCCATGACCGATCAGAGCGATGGTTCGGATTGCTTCAGGGGAAAACTTCGACATCGTGACCTCCTGCGCCCTCTGGTACCCAGTGCCGAGACCTGTGCGACGCGTGGACGCTTGATGGGAGCCTTGAGGGTTAGCCGAGTATAAACGCCGTTCCGCCGTCCTATCAAGCAATTAGTGAGCGTGAGCCTTGTGACGCTGATGCTGGAGGAGAGCGCGCGACAGTTCACCGCGCCAGCACCGGTTAGCGACACGGCCCGGCCGGATTCCAGCGCCACGCTAGAAAAATGCGATGCCGCTGGGTCCGTCGATACGCCATCGGGCATCGCGCGGCCCGTTTTGCAATCTGACGCACCTGGCTTGGCCAAAGCTCCACCCACCGCGGCGGATCGCCGCGAGCCGGCTCCGCGGAAATCTCAAGTACTGCGTGAACTGGAAAACCACTCAGTCGAAAAACGGCTGCGCGGATAGCGGACCTCAGACGAGAGGGCGGAGCCGTGGAGGCCGACGAGTTGCAGGCGAGTTTGTCATAATGCGCCGCAAGGCGTCCGAATCGCGTGGGGCAGCACAAGAGTGCCCAAATCGTGTGCGGTTTTTGTGAAGGTGGGGCGGGCACGCCGCATGGTTCCGGCTTCCAGCATTTACCCAATGTTATTTAAGGCTTTTTACTGATACTCGCCGCGAAGGTGGAAGCGTATTTTGGTCCCACGGTGTCGGGCTGCGGCCGCCACCCCGGCGCAGTGGAAACCAAGACTTAGCGGTTAAGCTTGTTCGTTCGTCTCCGGCTGAATAGTGGCGACAACGGCTTTCGCTTACCCAGCGCCATTCGGCTTCTGCACCAATAAGGCGATTTTCGTGCCAGGGATAATTTCTTGACAAATTATAAATAAAACAAGACAATGCAGCGATATTGCACTGCATCATGATAATTCCAGCCGTGCTTCGACGGTGGCTGTAGCCGGCTGCGCGGTGGTTGCGGCCATGGGTCCGACCTAATAGAATTAGCCACCTTTTGTCCGGCCCCAGCCTACGCTGGTTACTCCGGGGCCGATTTCGCATCACGAGCATCGTTACCGCAGCGCAGCAACATCAGCCGGCGCTGCATGGGTTGCCGGTGACCAAAAGAAAGGAGGTTTTGCAATGTTCGCAAAATCGATCCATAGCCTGTTTCGAGGCCTGAGCATCGGCGTTCTCGCACAACGGACGCGCAAAGCAATGTGGGCCATGGTCCTGGCCGCCAGCCTGATGGCGCTGGCGTCGATCGTTCAGGACAGGTATGAGCACCTGGCTGCCGGTTCCTCCGTCAGCGTGCTCCCAGATGACGGGTTCGCGCCCAGTGCCGCCTCCAGCCAGTCGGACCCGGTGGCGAAACCGCATCCGGAAGAGAGGCGCTACCGTGCCATCGCCGAGTTTGTGGCCAAGAAGTACAGGGTTTCCCAGGACGTCATCTTTGACTTGGTAAGCATTGCGCACGCCGCCGGTCACCAGATCGGCCTCGATCCATTGTTGATTATTGCGGTGATGGCGGTGGAATCACGCTTTAATCCGATCGCCGAGAGCGTAGCCGGCGCCAAGGGATTGATGCAGATCATCCCGAGGTATCACACCGACAAGCTCGATGAATTCGGGGGCGAGAGAGCGGTTTTCGATCCCCAGATCAACATCCTGGTCGGCTCGAAGATCCTCAAGGAGTACCTCGCCCGTACCGGAAACGACCTGGGCATGGCGCTGCAAATGTATGCAGGGGCGCCGAACGATGTACAGGACATATATACCAGCAAGGTGATGAGCGAGAAACAGCGCCTGCAACTGGTCGTCGTGAGTCAGACGCGCCGCAACGCTCTCGCCAAGGTCTCTTCTGCACGCAGCATTGTTCTGCAGCCTTCGCCGCTCACACAGTAGTCCCAACGTCGCTCGGCGATGGCGACGATCCGTATCGCGTTGCGGTCTGGCGAAGTAATCGCTAACTTACGGGATACGCCGACGGTTCAGAAGCTGCTCGCGGCGCTGCCCTGCGAGTCGAGCGCCAACGAAATAGCAGGACTCCGCAGCCAAGCGTGCCCCGCACTCGCCACCGAGCATGCCGGCGCCGGGCACCCAGCATGGATCACAGCTTGTGGGCCCCGATCATCAGGCGCTTGAAGACGGAGTAGTGCTCGCGCACGCCTTCCGCGGTCGGTTCCCGTTTGACCGTAATCCACACTTCGGCCGGAAAGCTGGCGGCAAGCTCGGCGGTGTAGGCGCACTCTGCCTCGGCTGCCTGCCGCGCGGCCTCGATCGAGGGGGCACCGAGATCGTTGAGAAAATGCTGCGCCAGCCGCTCCATGAGCCCGGTGTAGGTGGCGGCATCGATCTCTGCCACCTCGGCGATGGTGCAGCGGCGGCGCGAGCCAACCGCGACAAACGTCGTATCGCAGTGGCAGCACGGCTGCCGGTGGCCTTGCTCAAGGTCGCATACCGCGTAGCCGCCCGAGACCATCCATTCGCCATCTTCCGCTGCCCCGCCTCCTTGGGCGTAAACGCGCGCATCGGAATCGTCGAGCCGCACTGCTTCGAGAAATTTCACGGTCGCAAGGATTTTGTCGGACTGGAGTCCGACAAAATCCTACGGCAAAACTGCCCGCAAGAAAACGGGGGATAAGGGCAATGAAAATCGCATTTCCGCTCCACTCGTATGCCCCACGATGATGGGCCAAATGCGGCAGTTATCGTCAGTTTTGTTCAAAATGCGCGGGCCGTTTTGCCTTTAGCAGCCTGTCCGAGACTTAACCCGACAGACTGCTGGGGCTCATGCCCGAGTCGGTTCTATAATAGCTGAACGGCGGTCACCCAAGGAGAACGACATGGCGGAACGCGACCTTCCCAAGGATTTCTTCGAGTTCATGCAGAAGATGTGGAATCCGCTCTCGTTTCCGATTCCCGGCATGCTCACACCGACCGTGAACGTGGAGGAGATCGAAAAGAAAATCGGTGAGTTGAAGAACGTCGAAACCTGGCTCACGATGAACATCGGCTTCGTCCAGATGACGATCAAGACGCTCGAGATGCAGAAGGCGGCGCTCGAGTCCCTGAGTGCGGGTGTGTCCAAAGACAAGCCCGAAGCGTGAAGCCGCTGTGGGAACTGCCGGCTGCTTCGCTTTACCCCGGAGCGCATTCCGGCATGACTGGGATCCACGGCAAGATAGTGACCGATCGTTGCATTTTGGGCCGTACGCTGCTATCTAATGAATAAGCGAGGCGAGGAGCCCCGCTGCGAAAAAGGAGGAACACATGGACACCATCAGGAGAGCGGACTATTTCAGCATGCAGACTGCAAACAAGGTGGGTGAGGGCGCTCGCCTACTGGGTGGGTTGCGCGAGGCCGGCGTGAACCTGCTTGCGTTCACAGGCTTCCCGAGCGGACGCCGCGCCCAGGTCGATTTCATCCCGGCCGACACCGCGCAGTTCAGGGCCGCCGCGCGCAAGCTCAAGCTGAAGGTGGGCGCGCGCAAAACGGTTTTTCTCGTTCAGGGCGACGACCGCGTCGGGGCGATTGCGGAAATCTGCGAGAAGCTGGCAGGTGCCGGCATCAACATGACGGCGATGGACGCCGTGTCAACCGGCGACGGCCGCTATGGGGCGATCTTCTGGGTCAACGCGCGCGACATAAACAAGGCTGCGAAGGTCCTCGGCGCGAGTTAAGACCCAAAGTTGCGGCCATTTGGTTTGGGGTTACCGGCGTTCATCAGCGCCTATGCCATCGCTTTGAACCGTTCAGCGGCCTTCACGAGCTCGGCGCAGATTCCGGGTTCCCAAGCCGAGTGGCCGGCGTCGGGGACGACGATGTACTCGGCCTCGAGCCAGGCGCGGTGCACTTCGTCGGCGTTGACGATCGGGCACACCGCGTCGTAGCGGCCCTGCACGATCACGCCCGGTACGTGCCGGATGCGGCCGATGTTATCAAGCAGCGAATTCTCCGGCAGGAAAATGTCATTGCTGAAGTAGTGCGCTTCGATGCGGGCGAGGCCCAAAGACACGACATCGCCCGCGAAATAGGCTACCGTTTCAGGGCTGGGCAATAACGTGGAGCACACGCCTTCGTAGATACTCCAGGCGCGCGCCGCCGGCGTGTGTGTCTTGGGATCGCGGTCGGTGAGGCGCCGGTAATAGGCGGCGAGCAGGTCGTGGCGCTCGTTTTCCGGGATCGCGCCCGCGAACTCGCTCCACGCTTCGGGAAACAGGGTGCGCAGTCCGTAGAGAAACCAGTTGATCTCGCTCTTTCGGCACAAGAAAATGCCGCGCAGAATGAAGCCGCGGCAGCGTTCGGGGTGAGTTTCGCCATAGGCGAGCGCGAGCGTGCTGCCCCAGGATCCGCCGAATACCAGCCAGCGCTTGATCCCGAGGTGCTTGCGGAGCTTCTCAATGTCGGCGACGAGATGCGGAGTTGTATTGTTTCGGAGCTCGCCGAAAGGCGTGGAGCGCCCGGCGCCGCGCTGATCGAAGATTACCACACGATAGTGCGCGGGATCGAAAAAGCGCCGATGCGCCGCCGCCGCCCCGGCTCCAGGTCCGCCGTGCAGGAACAGGACGGGTTCGCCGTCGGGGTTGCCCGACTGCTCCCAGTACATGCGGTGCAGCCCGTCGAGATCGAGAATGCCGGCGCTGTACGGTTCAATTTCCGGATAGAGTTCGGCGCGGGCGCCGGCAGAGAGATCGGCCATAAGCGTACATGAAAAGCAGGCGTGAACATAACACAATGTTCGCGCCTGGTGGAAACCGCCCGCTCAATGGCCCGACGCTGCTTGGGCGGGCGTTTTCTCAGTCGCGTTTGTCCCGGCCGCGTCCTTTTCGCTCGCCGTCATGCGCCGGTTCTTGTTCCGCCCCCCGCCCGCGCGCTTCGGGTCCAGGCCCACGCGTCTCACGATGCGGTGCGACCTCGCGTTGTGGTACGCGTTGAGCCGGCATCGGAGGCGTTGCTCGCGTGGCCGCATCGTTGCCCGGCGCGCGGCGTTGCCGCTGCATGTCGGCCCGCGCCTGCGGCGCCGCTTCTTCCGTAGAGGGTTTGCGGCGCTCGACCTGCCGTTGCAGCGCTTGCGGCACGCTTCTGGGCTGTGTTTTCACGTCGGCTTGTGGCGGCCGCGGAACGTTGTCTGGCGTGGCCGCCTGCGGTCCGGACCCTTGTGGCGTACCGCTCCCCAACTGGCGCCCCGGCGCGCCGGTGTCACTCCGCCGCTGACCGATCACGCGCACCCGCGGCTGCTCGGTAGCTACGGGGCGCCGCGCTTCCTGCTGCGCTGCATCGGGTGAAGTGGCGGCAAAACCTTGTGCCGCACGGACCGGTGGCGCCCGCATCCCGACCACTTCTCGCCTGATCGTGGCCGCAGGCGGCCGCGGCCCCGGCTGTTGCCGCGCGAGACTCTCGCGCGCCGGTTGCGCGGGCGTCGTTGTGTTCACCACTTGCGCCTGGGCCAACTGGGCCGGCGCTACTCGGAGCGCAGTCCGCGCAACCGGTTCCGCAGAAACGAAACTCTTGCGCGGCACGACGGTGACCGCGTGCGGGTGGTTCCGGTTCACGTATTGGATTTGCGTGACGTCATTGTAGATATTCGTCACATTGATGTTCTTGACGTGCGTGATGTTCACGTTGCGCACGTGGGTCGGGCTGGCGCGGTACCACGGGACATAGGGCTCGCGCCAGCCGAGTGGGAACCAGCCGACCGCCGGCGCGCCGCCGCTGGCGACCGACACCGACCAACGCGAGCCGCCGATGAACGCAACCAGCGCCGGGGCATAGACCGGCCTCGCAATCCGCGGACCCGGCGCCCAGGCCCAGTAGCCGTTGAGCCATACCCAGCGGCCGTAATGAAATCGCGCGAAGCCCCACGGCGCGTCATCGACCCAGGTCCAGCCCCAGGGCTCGACCCATACCCAGTGGCCATGGCGGTACGGCGCCCACCCGGCGGCCACCGCCGTAGGCACCCATACCGCCCCGTATTCCGGCATCGTGCGCCACGTGCCGTGAGCATCGAGATCTTCGTAACCGGTCGTGTCGGGCGACACATAACGCGTGGCGGCGATGTGGTCCTCACGCTTGTCGCGCGCCGCGCTCCAGCGGTCGAACTCGTCGCCGGGCGGTGCGGCGGCTATTTCCGATGGCGCGCCGTCCGCGCCACCGAGCCTCACTTGTTGATTCGCGTGAAGCGGGAAGCCTGAAGTATTGGTCAGCACCTGCGCCCGCCCGAAATGCACGATTACGGTAGCTGCGTCGCCGGACCGCCCGGCGCTGATGCGGTAGCTGCCGGGCTGTTCCGGCAGCACCGCCCCGCTCGGGGTATCGACCACGATCGTTTCGTCGCTTGCCAGCGCGCGCACGCGCACATCCACGTCGCCTTGCGCGAGCCGCAACTGCAAGGTGCGGTCGTCGAGATTAAGAATGTCGAGGCTGGTTTGTGATGCCATTCGTACCGCGGTGGAGCCTACGTGCAGTTCGGCGCGGCCGTTCCGGTCGGCTCACAGACGATCGCCCGCGGTAAGCTGGCGGTTGAGCGTCGCCTGCGACCACTCGTCCGGCGCCTGCGCGGGCGCGAACGATACGGGACCGGACAAGTAGTTCAGACGGCCGGCCCGCGCCGGCGGATCGCCGTGTACAAGCGCCGCGCAAGACGCAATCGCGAGTGCAAAAAGAAACTTGATGTTTTTGGTCATAGAGACCTTCGTCGACTTCAGCCGCGCGTCGCGCGAGGATAAGCCGCAGCTTGCCGCTGTTAACCTCAACAAACGGTCGCCGCTCACCGCGCGGTCAACCGCTCACCGAAGACCAGACAGGTATGTCGAGCCCTGAAGATTGGGCATGCCGCAGACGTGGTTG
>MERG01000052.1:11612-47478 GCA_001771985.1 Betaproteobacteria bacterium RIFCSPLOWO2_12_FULL_62_13
AGAGTTACAATGTCTTACAATTCGCAACGGTCCGGTCCCGGCGCCGGGAGCGCAGTCTATGGTGCACGCAGGGTCAGCCGAGCGCACCGCGCCGGGCAAGAAGGGTCAGGAGACCCTTACAGTATAATCCACGAATCCGCTAACTGCGCGGCTTGAGGCCAGCGGCAAAGCATTGCTCAACGCGCATTTTCCTCATCATCGGGTTTATCCGCATGGATGAACAACTGCGCAATGCGGCCCTCGAATATCACCGCTCGCCCGTGCCCGGCAAGATTTCCGTCACTGCTACCAAGGGTCTCGTCAACCAGCGCGATCTTGCGCTCGCTTATACGCCCGGCGTCGCGACCGTCTGCGAGGTGATCGCTGCGGATCCGGCCGAGGCGCGCAGCCTCACCGCGCGCGGCAATCTGGTGGCGGTGATCACCAACGGCACGGCGGTTCTGGGCCTGGGTGCCATCGGCCCGCTCGCTGCAAAACCGGTTATGGAAGGCAAGGCGGTGCTGTTCAAGAAATTCGCCGGCATCGACGTCTTCGACATCGAGATCAACGAGCGCGACCCGGAGAAGCTGGTCGAGATCATCGCCAGCCTCGAACCCACTTTCGGTGGCATCAACCTCGAGGACATCAAGGCGCCCGAGTGTTTCATCGTCGAGAGGAAGCTCAGGGAGCGCTGCAAGATCCCGGTGTTCCATGATGATCAGCATGGCACGGCGATCATCGTCGGCGCGGCGATCCTGAACGGGCTGAAGGTGGTCGGCAAGGACATATCCGGAATACGACTCGTGGTCTCCGGAGCGGGTGCGGCGGCGCTCGCCTGCCTCGGCCTGCTCGTGAAAATGGGCCTGCCCCGGCAGAACATCGTCGCCACCGATATCAAGGGCGTGGTCTACAAGGGCCGCAAAGAGGAGATGGATCCGGACAAGGAGCAGTATGCGGTCGAGACCAGGGCACGCACGCTCGCTGAGGTGATCGGCGGTGCCGATGTCTTCCTCGGACTCTCGGCGGGCGGCGTTCTCAAGCCCGAGATGGTGAAGAAGATGGGCGGCAAGCCGCTCATCCTGGCGCTCGCCAATCCGGAGCCGGAAATCCGCCCTGAGCTTGCGAGGCAGGCGCGCCCCGATGTGGTGATCGCCACGGGCCGCTCCGACTATCCGAATCAGGTGAACAACGTCCTTTGTTTTCCCTTCATTTTCCGCGGTGCGCTCGATGTTGGGGCCACCACTATCACCACCGAGATGGAGCTTGCCGCGGTGCGCGCGCTTGCCGAACTCGCGCAGGCGGAGCAGTCCGATATCGTGGTGGCGGCCTACGGCGAGCAGAACCTGACTTTTGGTCCGAAGTATCTGATTCCGAGACCCTTCGATCCGCGGCTGATCGGCCGAGTCGCGCCAGCGGTGGCCAAGGCGGCGATGGCGGGTGGCGTAGCGACGCGTCCGATCGCGGATCTGGACGCGTACCGCGAGCGGCTCGATCAGTTCGTGTATCAGTCCGGTTTGATCATGAAACCGGTGTTTGAGGCGGCGAAGCAGGCGCCCAAGCGGGTGGTCTACGCCGAAGGCGAGGATGAGCGCGTGTTGCGTGCCGCGCAGGTGTTGATCGATGAGGGCATCGCGCGGCCGATACTGATCGGGCGTCCGGAAGTCCTCCAGTCGCGAATCGACCGCCTGGGCCTGCGCATGAAAATGGATGAGCATTTCGACCTCGTCGATCCCGGCAACGATCCGCGTTATCACGAGCACTGGACCGAGTATCTCCGGCTCGCCGAGCGCAAAGGCGTCACCCCCGAAATCGCCAAACTCGACATGCGCCGCCGTCGAACGCTGTTTGGAGCGATGCTCATGCATACGGGCGCGGCCGACGTGATGCTGTGCGGGCTGCTCGGCAGGTATCTCGGGCATCTGCGTTTTATCGACCAGGTGATCGGGAAGCGCGCGGGCGTGAATGATTTTGCGGCGATGAACATGCTGCTGCTGCCAAAACGCACCGTGTTCATCTGCGACACCTACGTCAATTTCGATCCCAGCGCCGAGCAGATCGCAGAAATGACAATTCTCGCCGCGGAGGAGATCCGGCGTTTCGGTCTGACACCCAAGGTGGCGCTGCTTTCGCATTCGAGCTTCGGCGCAGCGGACACGCCCACCGCACAGAAGATGCGCGCGGCACTGGCGTTGATCGAAAAGCTCGTGCCCAACGTGGAGGTCGAGGGCGAAATGCACGGTGACGCCGCACTGTCGGAGGAAATCCGCATGGGGGTGTTCCCGAGTTCGCGCTTGAAGGGCGAGGCGAATCTCCTGGTGATGCCAACGCTCGACGCCGCGAATATCGCTTTCAATCTGCTCAAGACCGCCGCGGGGGATGGCATCACGATCGGGCCCATCCTGCTGGGTGCGGCGAAGCCCGTGCATATCATGACCCCGAGCGCGACGGTGCGGCGCATCGTCAACATGACCGCGCTCACCGTGGTCGACGCCGGCGCCCAGCGCGGCGAGCAGAAGTGCTTGCTCTAGGAGTTTGTCGGACTTGGCCCCGCAAACTCCTAGCGGTAAATGGTGAATAGTGAATGGTGAATGGTGACTATCCGGCCGCATAGCGGCGTTTTTTGCTATTCCCTATTCCCTATTCCCTATTCCCTACCGAGGCTTTATGGAAAAGAACGTACGCATCGAGCACGATACGATGGGCAGGATCGAGGTGCCCGCCGACAAGCTGTGGGGCGCGCAGACCCAGAGAAGCCTGCATCATTTCCATTTTCCCGGTGAGGCCATGCCCATCGAGGTGGTGCACGCCCAGGTTCTGGTGAAGAAGGCTGCCGCCACCGTCAACGTGGCGCTCGGGGCGCTCGACAAGAAAAAAGGGGAGGCGATCGTCAATGCCGCGGACGAAGCGCTTGCCGGCAAGCTCGACGAACATTTCCCGCTGGTCACATGGCAGACCGGCTCCGGCACGCAGACCAACATGAACGTGAACGAGGTGCTTGCCAACCGCGCCTCGGAACTCATGGGCGGCGAGCGCGGCGAAGCGCGGCTGGTGCATCCCAACGACGACGTGAACAAGGGGCAGTCGTCGAACGACACCTATCCGACCGCCATGCACGTCGCGGCGGTGATCGCTCTCGAGAAGCGGTTGAAGCCGGCGGTAAAGCGGCTGCGCGACACGCTCGACAAGAAGTCGAAGGCCTTCATGCGCATCGTCAAGATCGGCCGCACCCATCTACAGGACGCCACTCCGCTTACGCTGGGGCAGGAGTTTTCGGGCTACGTGGCGCAGCTTGACCACGGTCTGAAACACATTGACGACGCGCTGCCTCACCTGTACGAACTTGCGTTGGGCGGCACCGCGGTCGGCACGGGTCTGAACGCCCATCCCCAGTTCGCGGTGAAGGTGGCGGCGGAACTGAAGAAGCTCACCGGACTGCCGTTTGTCACCGCGCCCAACAAGTTCGAAGCGCTCGCCTCCTGCGACGCGGTGGTGCATGCTCACGGCGCGCTCAAGACGCTCGCCGCCTCCCTCATGAAGATAGCCAATGACATCCGCTGGCTCGCGAGCGGGCCGCGAAGCGGGATCGGTGAGCTCGCCATTCCCGAGAACGAGCCGGGCAGCTCGATCATGCCGGGCAAGGTCAATCCGACGCAGTCGGAGTCGATGACGATGGTGTGCTGCCAGGTGTTCGGCAACGATGTCGCGATCAACCTCGGCGGCGCCTCCGGCAACTTCGAGTTGAACGTGTTCCGCCCGCTGGTGATCCGCAATTTCCTGCATGGCGCGAGATTGCTCGCTCATGCCTGCGAGAACTTTGACGAGCACTGCGCGGCCGGCATCGAGCCCAATTACGAACGCATCGATCAGTTGATGCGCGATTCGCTGATGCTGGTGACGGCGTTGAATCCTCATATCGGCTACGAGAAAGCCGCGGCGATCGCGAAGAATGCGCACAAGAAAGGCACCACGCTCAAGGAATCGGCGCTCGAGCTGGGCTATCTCACTGCCGAGCAATTCGACGAATGGGTGCGGCCCGAAGACATGGTCGGCATCAAGACCAAGTCGCCGTCCGGGAAAAGCAAGCGTTAGATTTGCCGTCAAGCTTGCCCCGGACTCGATCCTCGGACGCCAAGAACGTCAAGCAAAGAGGAAAACGAGGGGCTGTCATTCCCGTGAAGGCGGGAATCGAATTTGAGGTGACATGGCGGACGCATCGCGCATCGCGGTCGTGACCGGTGCTAATCACGGCATTGGTTTGGAAATCTCGCGTCAGCTCGCGCGGCGAGGCTTGATGGTGGTGCTCACGAGCCGCAGTGCGACCAAGGGTCGCGCCGCGGTCAAGGCGCTGCGTGACGACGGCGTTGTGGTCGATTACCACCTGCTCGACGTCAGGAGCCCCGTCAGCATCAGAGCGCTCGCCGCCTATCTCTCCGAGCGTCACGGCAGGCTCGACGTTTTGGTGAACAACGCCGGCGTGCTCCTGGATCCGCGCGGTTCACGCCTGCTCGACGCCAAGCCCAAGACTTTCCGCGACACGCTGGAGACCAATTTCTTTGGGCCGCTGCAACTCGTGCAGGCGCTCGCGCCGCTGATGAAGAAGAACGGCTACGGGCGCATCGTCAATCTGTCGAGCGGGCTCGGGCAGCTCTCGGATATGGGCGTTGGCACGCCTGCCTATCGTGTTTCCAAGACTGCCCTGAACGTGCTGACCCGCACGCTCGCCGCTGAACTCAACGGAACGGGCATCCTCGTCAATTCGGTGTGTCCCGGCTGGGTCAAGACCGACATAGGAGGGCCCAACGCGCCGCGCACGGTGGAGCAGGGCGCCGATACCGCAGTGTGGCTCGCGACGTTGCCAGATGACGGCCCTTCGGGTGGATTTTTCCGTGACCGCAAGCCGATTCCCTGGTAAACGGTGAACAGCGCGCGGTGAACGGCAAAAAAGAACCCCGCCTCACCGGCGGGGTCCATAGCGAATCGTGAGGCTCGCGCTTACATGCTGAGAATCTTCCTGGCCTTGGCGAGCGTATCGACTGACTCCTTATGCTTGCCGGCCTTGTGCAATTTCTCCCCCTCGGCGCGGTATTTCTTCACATCGGCCATCTGCGCGGCGGAGAGCTTGGCTTTCGGCAACGCTGCGTCGATCGCCTTCATGTCTTTTGGACACTGGAACGCAAACGCCGTGCTGCTGGCGAATGCAAGAATTGCTGCGATCATGATACTGCGGAACTTCATTTCTTTCTCCTCTTGTCGGTTGGACAACGGTTATTAGTGAAAAGCGGGGCGCCACCCCGCTCGCAGGGCACATAACCTGTTTCGCCGTGGATGCGCTCGCGCCCACTACAGGGTAAAATCCCCAACAACAACAGCATCTTGTGCGCATCCTGGAATGACTTACAATCCATTAACACAAAGGCATGCCGACTTATTCCCGATAACGCGGGACACCGTTATCGAGCGTCTGGCGCGCCCGGCTCCGCCACCGGAACCTGAAGACCTGTATGTCATCACGCTGACGGAGGGCGTGCGCGTCACGGAGGCAGCGGTGCTCGTGCCGCTGGTACCCCATTCCGGCGCGGTCAACGTGCTGCTCACCCAGCGCACCGCACACCTCGCTGATCACGCCGGTCAGATCAGTTTTCCAGGAGGCCGCGTCGAGTCATCCGACAGGAACCGCGAGGATACGGCTTTGCGCGAGACCGATGAGGAGATCGGATTGAGACGGACGCAGGTCGAAGTGCTCGGCCGGCTTCCCGACTACGAGATTCCATCGGGTTTCCGGATTACACCGGTCGTGGGCTGGATCGAGCCGCCATTCGAACTCAAGCCCGACCCGTTTGAGGTCGACACCGTGTTCGAGGCGCCGCTCGCATATTTTCTGGAGCCCTTGAATTATCAGCGCCGGGAGTATCGTTTCCGCGACCGCCACCGTCATTACATGGCGATCCCCTTCGATGGACGCTACATCTGGGGCGCCACCGCCGGCATGTTGTATAGCCTGTGCCGCATGCTCAGGGGTTGACGGCGTCGAGGGAAATGATGTTCGAGATCTTTGCCGTTGTGCTGCTTGCCGGCATGGCGTGGCTGTGGCTATTCAGCCTGCGTGCTCGGGAAACGGCGGTTGAGGCCGCGCGGCGTGCCTGCATCGCCGAGGGCGTTCAGCTGCTCGATGACACCGTGGCGCTGGCTTCGTTCCGGCCGCAGCGTGCGAGCAGCGGAACGCTGGCCCTGAGGCGAGTCTATCGCTTCGAGTTCAGCGATACCGGCAACAACCGCCTGGGCGGAAGCGTCACCTTGCTCGGGCCGGCGGTGCAGGCGCTCTATCTCGAACCGCATCGCGGGGAGGCCGCGTCGAGGCCTGTCTTGCGATGAAGGAAGCGCCGAAGATCGCACTCATCATGACGGGCGGCGGCTCCCGCGCCGCCTACCAGGTCGGCGTGCTGCGTGCGTTGGCGGAACTGCTGCCCCGCGGAGTCCGCAATCCGTTTCCCATCATCTGCGGCACGTCCGCCGGCGCCATCAACGCCGCGGTGCTGGCGGCGGCCGCCTCGAATTTCCGGCAGGGTGTGCGGCGCCTGATGGCGGTGTGGAGGAACTTCCAAGTGGGCCAGGTCTACCGCGCCGACCCGATCGGCGTGATTCGCAACAGTTCGCGCTGGCTGTTCGCCGGGCTCACCGGTGGCGCCTTCACGCGGAAGCCCGTGTCATTGCTCGACAATTCCCCGCTCGCCGAGCTGCTCCGGCGTCGTCTGGACTTTTCGGCGATCCAGCGCTGCATCGACACCGGCGATCTCATCGCATACAGCGTAACCTGCTCCGGCTACACCTCCGGGCAGTCGGTGAGTTTTTTCCAGGGGCAGTCGGGGCTGCAACCCTGGCAGCGCGCGCGGCGCATCGGTGTGGCGACGCCGATCACCGTCGAGCATCTGGTCGCTTCAAGCGCGCTGCCGTTCATCTTCCCGCCGGTGCACATCAACCGCGAGTTTTTTGGTGATGGCTCGATGCGCCAGATCGCGCCCGTCAGCCCCGCGCTACACCTCGGCGCGGACCGCCTGCTCGTAATCGGGATGGGCCGCCAACTGCAGCAGCGGCAGGTGGAGCGCAGCAAGGTCGATGCCTATCCTTCCCTCGCGCAGATCGCCGGCCACGCGTTGAACAGCATCTTTCTCGACAGTCTCGAAGTCGATCTCGAACGTTTGCAGCGGATCAACCGCACCGTCGAGATCATCCCCAAAGAGGAGCTGGAACGGGCGAACTATCCGCTGCACCACGTCGATTTCAGGCTGCTGTCGCCCAGCGACGAGCTGGAGAAAATCGCCTCCCAACACGCCGGCGATTTACCGCGCACCATACGCACGCTGCTCTACACCGTCGGCGCGTTGAAGCGCAGCGGTTCCAACCTGCTGTCCTATTTGCTGTTCGAGAAATCCTACTGCCGCGCACTGATTCAACTTGGTTACCAGGACACTGTGGCGCGCAAGGATGATCTACTTTCTTTTCTCGGCTACGCCGGACAGGAAGCGCCTCCGCGCGCGCCCTGCTTCGGGAGGCCCGATTAGTGGCGGCTGAGCGGCTGACCCAGGGAAGGACCCTGTGGCGGCATGATCTTGCGCTGTCCGCCAACGGTCGCAGCGGGCGACGACAGGTGTTGCCATGCTGGGCGCCAGCCGGTATAAAGGCAGTTCAACCTGTGAGTGAAGAGCGGTCATGAGCCGGGCATTTGTCAAAGAGAGCGATGACGATCTGGTTGCGGGCGAACTGCCCGAGCGGCCGTTGTCCGCGCACCCGAATTACGTCACCCCGCACGGGCTCGAGCAGTTGCAGGCGCGCGTGCGGCAACTGAACGAGCGCCATGACCAGCTCAAGTTGCAGTCGGAAGAAGACTCGGTCGCAAAGCAAAAACTGCGCGAGGTCGAGCGCGATTTGCGGTATTTCAACACCCAGCTCGAGCGCGCGGTGGTCGTCGATCCGGCGGGACAGCCGCAGGACGAGGTGCACTTTGGTGCGGAGGTGAAGATCACCGATGAGGACGGCAAGGAGCATCGATTCAGCATCGTCGGCGACAATGAAGCCGACGTCGCGGGCGGGAAAATCAGCTGGGCGTCGCCGCTTGCCAAGGCGATGATCGGCTCGAAAGTCGGAGACGTCGTAAGCTGGCGCCGCCCGGCGGGCGACACCGAAGTCGAAATCACCGGAATCCGGTACCCTAAAACACCGTGACCCGTGACTCGTGTCTCGTGATTCGTGAGTCGTAGGCGCAAACACCTTGCTCGATTCACCAGTCACCAATCACCAATCACCAGTCACCGTTCATGAAGTTCCTGTCTCTGCTCGTCGCGCTTTTGATCGAACAGGTGCGTCCGCTGCGGCGGGGTAACCGCCTCTACGTGTCGTTCGCCTCCTATGCAGCAAGACTGGACCGCCACTTCAACGGGGGGCAATACCGTCATGGCATCATCGCCTGGCTGCTCGCGGTGCTCCCCGTGGTGGTGGCTACGCTTGCCGTGTCCCTGTTGCTTGCCGGCATGAGCCCGGTGCTCGCGTGGCTGTGGAATATCGCGGTGCTGTATGTGACGATGGGATTTCGGCAATTCAGCCATTATTTCACCGAAATCATTCTGGCCCTGCAGGAAGGCCGGCTCGATCAAGCGCGCGAATTTCTCGGCAAGTGGCGCGGCGAGGCCACAGCCGAATTCGGCGCCAACGAAATCGCACGCGTGGCGATCGAACTCGGGTTGATCGGCTCGCACCGGCACGTATTCGGCCCCATCGCCTGCTTCATCGTGCTCGGGCCGTCCGCCGCCGTGCTCTATCGCGCGGCGGCAATGCTCGGCGAGAGATGGGGCATGCGCGGCGATCCGGAGTCCGGAGACTTCGGGCGTTTTGCCGAACGTTTCTTCTTCTGGTTCGATTGGCTGCCGTCACGGCTCACGGCCGCAAGTTTCGCGATCGTCGGCAATTTCGAGGATGCGGTGTACTGCTGGCGCACTCAGGCCCGGTCCTGGACCATGCATTCGCTCGGCATCATCGTGGCGAGCGGCGGCGGGGCGATCGGCGTGCGCCTCGGTGACACTCTGCACCAACACGGCAGCATGCAGTATCGCCCCGAGATGGGGACCGGCGAGGAAGCCGACGTCGATTACATGCAAAGCGCCGTCGGCTTGATCTGGCGCGCGCTCGTGCTGTGGCTGTTCCTCGTGCTGCTCGTCACCATTGCGCACTCCCTGGGCTAGTGCCGTTCCAACTTGATTGGCCTAATGATTGCGAGAGCCCTTCGGCTGAATATCGTGTTTGGGTCGCGGATCACCGATAACTCGACATAGTTGGAACAGCACTAGTATTTTTCTCCCTTCGCGAGTTCCTGCGCCAGGCTGCGGTAGGAAGCGAGGCGTCGTTCCGAAATCCTGTTCTCGGCGCAGGCTGACGCAATCGCACAATCCGGTTCGGACAGGTGCCGGCAGTCGCGGAAACGGCACCGGCCAAGCCAGGGCCGGAATTCTACGAACGCATGAGCGGCTTCATCGATGGTGAGCTGATGCAGTCCGAATTCCTGCATGCCGGGCGAGTCGATGATGTGGCTCGCGGCATCGAGGTGGTAGAGCCGCGCGTGCGTGGTAGTGTGCCGGCCTGAGTTAAGCGCGCGCGAGACATCGTCGGTACGCGCCGCTGCGTGCGGCAGCAGGCGATTGATGATGGTCGACTTGCCCATTCCCGACGGCCCGACCAGTACGGTTACCTGGCCACGGAGCAGCGGCACGAGCGGCCGCACGTCGCGCCTGGCGCTGAGCGCGAGCACGCGGTAGCCGAGCCTGCGGTAGAGCTCCAGCGACTCGAGCGCTGCAGCGCTTTCCGGCAGGTCGGTCTTGTTGAGCACGATCAACGCGGCCATGCCGCCGTGCTCGGCCGCGACAAGGCAGCGGTTGACGAGGTCCTCGTGAAAGCTTGGCGCCGCCGCGACAACGATGATGCTTTGCGTGACGTTGGCCGCGATCAGTTTCTGGCGGAAGGCGTCGCTGCGGTAGAGCAGCGTCGTGCGCGGCGCGGCCGCTTCGATCACACCCTGGCCGGGTCCACTCGGTGCGACCGAGACGCGGTCACCGCACGCCAAGGCGCCGCGCTTGCCGCGCGTGACGCAATCGAGCACGGTAGCGTCCGGGAATTCGACCAGATAACGTCGCCCGTAGCTCGCGATGATCGAGCCTTCGAGCCAAGCGGCGGGGCTCTTGTTCTTCCTGCCCGCCATCAAATATCGGACCTGCCGGTGAACGTGGAAAAGCGCTGAACATTGTCTTGATCGGCGAGGGTCGATCGTCGGGTTCTATAGCGCAAACAACGCATCAATCTTTGCCGCGCAGATAAAGTCATTCTCGGATAAACCCCCGATCGCGTGCGTCGAATATTCGACGCGACACTTGTTATAACCGACGGTGATGTCGGGATGATGATCCTCGCGGTGCGAAATCCAGGCCATGGCGTTGACGAACGCCATCGTCTGGTAGTAGTTCTTGAAGCTGTAGGTTTTCGCAATCACACCGTTCACACATTCCCAGCCGTCGATGCGCTTGAGCAGGCGATCGATCTCCTGCGGGTCGAGCGGCGCCACACCGCCTTCGCATGGTTTGCATTTCTTATGGGCAAGGTCATCTGCATCCATGATCGTCTCCGGTCATCTATTCACCAATCACCCTTCACGCCTTTTGCAGCCGCGCGATGCGGATGAGCGCCAGCGGATGCGAATCGTAGAAGGCGGAATGCGCCGGGTCCGGCGTGAGCGTCGAGGCGTTGTCTCTGTAGAGCTTCACCAGGGCCGATACGAGATCCTTCGCCGAGGCATTCTGCGCCGCGTAGCGGTCGGCCTCGAACTCGTGCATGCGCGAGTACATGGCGCCGAGCGGCTGCAGCAGGAAGGTGAAGTTGGGTACCACGATGAAGAACAGGATCAGCGCCATCGCGGTGGACGGCGCGCTCACGTTCAGCCCGTGGAAGAACCACTCTTTCTCCATCAGGTAACCGAGCAGCCAGAGGAAGCCGAGACTGACGGCAAAAATCCATGTCATGCGTTTGGCGACGTGGCGCAGCTTGAAGTGGCCGAGTTCGTGCGCGAGCACCGCTTCGACTTCGGCCGGGTTCAGGCGGGAGAGCAGGGTGTCGAAGAACACGATGCGCTTGGACTTGCCGAAGCCGGTGAAGTAGGCGTTGCCGTGGCTGCTGCGCCTGGAACCGTCCATCACCATCAGCCCCTTTACTCTGAAGCCGCACCTCGTGAGCAGGCGCTCGACGCGTTCCTTCAGCTCCGCGTCCTGCATCGGCGAGAACTTGTTGAACAGTGGAGCGATCCAGGTTGGGTAAATCGCCAGCATGAACAGGTTGAACCCGACCCACACGAACCAGGCGTAGAACCACCAGTAGGTCTCCGTCTTCGACATCAGCCACAGTATGCAGACCACAAGCGGGATGCCGAACGCGGCCGCGAGCAGCACCGACTTCGCCAAATCGATGAAAAACATCGGGAGCGTCATCCGATTGAACCCGAAACGCTCTTCGATGCGGAAAGTGCGATAGAGACCGAACGGAAGCTCGGCCGCCGTCATCAACGCCGTCACGAGAACAATCAATGCCAGACCCCGCCCGATTCCCCCGGGCAGCCAGCTCGCAGTGATCTCGTGCATGGCTTGCAGTCCGCCGCCAAACGTGAGCCAAAGCACGATCGCCGCTTCCGCCGTGACGCCCGCCATCGCCAGCCGGGCCTTGGCGCACGTGTAATCGGCGGCTCGCTGATGCGCGGCGAGGGTGATCTCACCTGCGAATTCAGCCGGCACCGCGGCACGATGCAATCGCACGTGCGTGATATGGCGCCAGGCGAGCCACAGCCTGACGGAGGTGGCGAGCGCGAGCGCCGCAAGGAAAACCAAGCCGAAAGTCATCATACGGTAGAATTAACGGTGCGGCGGAAATTGTGACACAATAGCTACGCCGATTCCCGATAATAATTATGGCACAGGACCCGAACAACCTCATCTGGATCGACATGGAGATGAGCGGGCTCAACCCCGACCTCGACAAGGTCTTGGAGGTGGCCGTCGTGGTGACTGATTCCCGGCTCAAGACGCTCGCCGAAGCGCCGGTGCTCGTCGTGCATCAGTGCGACGCCTTGCTCGACGCAATGGACACATGGAACAAGTCAGCCCACGGCAAGTCGGGGCTCATTGAGCGGGTCAGGGCGTCCGCTCTGTCCGAGATCGGCGTCGAGGAGCAGATGATCGGGTTTCTGGGCCAGTTCGTGCCGCCCAATGCATCTCCGATGTGCGGCAATTCCGTGCACCAGGACCGGCGTTTTCTTGCACGCTACATGCCCCGGTTGGAGGCGTATTTCCACTATCGCAACCTCGACGTGAGCACGCTCAAGGAGCTGGCCAAGCGCTGGAAGCCGGACATCATCGCGGGGCTCGCCAAGGAGGGCAAGCACGAAGCGCTCGCCGATGTCTATGAGTCGATCGAAGAGCTGAGGTATTACCGCGAACACTTTCTGAAAGTATGAAGGATGAGGGATGAAGGATGAGGGATGAATCAAAATCGCTTCATGCTTTTCTTCATCCTTCCTCCTTCCGCCCGCGGCGCGCAGCGCGGGGGCGTGATAACGCTCGTCATCCTCTGGCTCCTCTTCATCGGCGCGGTCTACCGGGTGTTTACTATTCACCACTCACTCGAGTTTGATTTCGCCGTCGAACCTCACGTCGAGATTCAGCGTGCCGACCTTCAGCGTCATCGTTGCGGGAAAAGACTCGCTGCCTTTGAGCTTCCCGTCGGCAATCGCCTTGTGCACGGCCTTCTCGACCGCGAGCTGGGAATTGACGCCAACGGTTTTCAGGAACTTGCGGATGCTCATGTTGAGCGCTTCGTCGTTCATGTTTCCTCCTTGGTTGCGGCTATCGGTGTTGACGATGGGCCTTGAAGTGGTTGATGAGCCCGTTGGTCGAAGCGTCGTGGGATGAGACCGGCGCCTCGCCTTCCAGTTCCGTCAGAAGCCGTCCAGCGAGCTCCTTGCCGAGCTCCACGCCCCACTGGTCGAAAGCATTGACGTTCCAGATCACGCTTTGCACGAACGTCTTATGCTCGTAGAACGCAATGAGCGCTCCCAGAGCGTGCGGATCGAGTTGATCAAGCAGGATCGAGGTCGTCGGCCGGTTGCCCGGACATACGCGATGCGGCAGCAGTTTCGCGACGTGATCTTCGGTCATTCGCCGTGCCCGCATTTCCGCTTCGGCCTCGGCGGTGGTCTTGCCGCGGGCGAGCGCTTCGGTCTGCGCAAAATAATTGGCGAGCAGCGCGGGATGGTGGCCTTCGAGAGCGTGATGCGGCCGGCAGCAGGCGATGAAGTCGGCGGGAATGAGGAGCGTGCCCTGGTGCAGCAGTTGGTAGAACGCGTGCTGGCCGTTGGTGCCGGCAGCGCCGAAGATCACGGGCGCGGTGGCGTAGTCGACGGTGGCGCCATCGCGCGTCACACGCTTGCCGTTGCTTTCCATCTCGAGCTGCTGCAAGTAATCCGGGAGGCGTTTCAGCCGCTGGTCGTAGGGCAGCACGGCGTGCGCCGCCGCGCCGAAGAAATCAATGTACCAGACGCCGAGCAGGCCGGCGAGCACCGGAACGTTGCGCTCGAGCGGTGCGCGTCTGAAGTGCTCATCCATTTCGCGCGCGCCTCGGCGCAGCGCATCGAAATGCTGCACTCCGATTGCGAGCGCGACCGGCAGGCCGACCGCTGACCACAGCGAATACCTTCCGCCGACCCAGTCCCAGAACTCGAACACGGCGTCCGGGTCGGCGCCGAACTCGCGTGCGGCCGCCGGATTTGCGGTAATCGCAGCGAAGTGTCGTGCGACAGTTCCGCCGCCCAGCTTGGCCGCGAGCCAGGTGCGGGCCGAGCGGGCGTTGGCGAGTGTCTCCAGAGTGGTGAAGGTCTTCGAGGCAACGAGGAACAGCGTAGTCTCCGGATCAAGATCCCCTAGCACCCCCGACAGATGCGCGCCGTCCACATTGGATACGAAATGCAGGCGGGGGTGCGGTCTCGCGTATGGCACAAGGGCTTCGGTCACGAACGCCGGTCCAAGATCGGACCCTCCGATGCCGATGTTGACCACATCGGTAAAGGCGCGGCCGGTGCTCCCATGGCGCTTGGCGTTCCACACGTCCTCGCAGAAGCGTCGGATTCTGGAAAGTTCGTCTTCGACATCGGCCACAACGTTCCTTCCATCGAGCACGACCGGCTCTTGCGATCGCAGTGCGGTATGCAGCGCAGCGCGGTTTTCAGTCGTGTTGATTCTCTCGCCGCTGAAAAGGCGCTCGATCCACGCCGGCAGGTCGCATTGTCGTGCAAGCTCGACCAGCAGGCGCAGCGTTTCGTCCGTGACGAGGTGCTTGGAGTAGTCGAACAGAATTCCCCCGGACCGGAACGAACATTTTTCGTAGCGCGCCGCGTCGCGCTCGATCAGTTCGCGCAGGTGGAACCCCTGGGCCGCGCGATGATGCTCGCGCAGCGCCTGCCAGGCGGGCAGCTGGGTGCGGGAGCCGGTCATTGCCGATCAGTGCGCGGGTTCGATGAAGACATGGGCCATTTGCCGGATAAGACATTTTACCTTTTCCGGCGCGCTACCTCTGAACTATTTCATCGGGATTACTGCCCCATCGCGTCGGCCGCGTGCGCGCCTGCACGGTCGCATCCCCGCAAGCGGGGCCCCTGCTCCGCGTTTCGGCGCGCTACCTCTGAACTATTTCATCGGGATTACTGTCCCTTCGCCTCGGCCGCGTGCGCGCCTGCACCATCGCATTCCCGCGAGCTTAAAATAGCCGCATGCACACGCAGGGAACTTTCCGTGCTCGGCGCGTCGACGGCATTGAGATGGGTGTAAAGCGGCCGTGACGCGTGTTTTGACCGCTCTCGGCCGCGCCCTGCGCGACCTGCGCGAGCCGCGCATACTCGCGATCGTTCTGCTGCCCATGCTCGGAGCCATTTCGATCTGGGCTGCGCTGTCTCTGCTCTTCTGGAATGAATGGACGGCGTGGCTTAATGGTCTTGCCGCCGGCACGGTCGCAGGGCGCTGGCTGGAGGGCATCGGCGCCGGCTGGTTGCTTCAGGCGCTCTCTGCTCTCGGCGTGATCGTGCTCGTCGCGCCCGCGATGCTCGTCACGGCGCTGGTGATCACCGAAGCCGTGGCCATGCCGGCGATCGTGACCCATGTCGGCGGCCGATATTTCCCCGCCCTCGACCGGCGTTCAGGCGGCACGTTGATCGGCAGCGTGCTTAATGCGGCGGCCGGGATCGTGGCGTTTTGCTTCTTGTGGATCGCGACACTGCCGTTGTGGCTCACCGGCGTTGCTGCTCTGTTGCTCCCGCCGCTGACTTCGGCCTACCTCAATCAGCGCTTGTTCCGCTACGACGCGCTTGCCGAACACGCGAGCCGCGATGAATATCGAGAGGTGCTTGCGCGCACCAGGGGCAATCTCTACCTGCTGGGGCTCACGCTCGCACTGCTGTATTACGTGCCGGTAGTCAACCTGGTGGTGCCGGTCCTGAGCGGGCTGGCGTTCACGCACCTGTGCCTCGGCGAGCTTGCTCGCCTGAGGAGCGAGGATTGAGGACTGAGGATCGAGGGAACGGAAGGAAAGGAAAGGAAAGGGGCGGCAGCGTCCCTCTCAATCCTCAATCCTGGATCCTCGAACCTGGTTTTCAGTGCATGCGCTCAAATACCGCAGCGATGCCCTGGCCGCCCCCGATGCACATCGTCACCAGCGCGTAGCGGCCGCCGATGCGCCGCAGTTCGTAGAGCGCCTTGACCGTCAGGACCGCGCCGGTGGCGCCGATCGGGTGCCCCAGTCCCACGGCCCCGCCGTTGGGATTGGTCTTCTTGGGATCGAATTTGAGGTCGCACGAGACGGCGAGCGCCTGCACGGCGAACGCTTCGTTGGATTCGATTACGTCCATGTCCTCGACCTTGAGGCCGGCCTTGGCAAGCGCTTTCTGGCACGCCGGGACCGGGCCAATGCCCATGATCTTGGGATCGACCCCGGCGAGGCCGTAGGATACGAGCCGCGCCATTGGCTTCAAACCCGCTTTCGCGGCAGCGTTTTTTTCCATCAGGACGACGGCGCCGGCGCCGTCGTTGATGCCCGAGGCATTGCCTGCGGTCACCGTGCCGTCCTTCTTGAACGCGGCACGCAGCCTTGCCATGCCTTCCACGCTGGCGTCCGCGCGCGGGTGCTCGTCGCGGTCGAACACCACGGTGCCTTTTCGGGTCTTCAGTTCGATCGGCAGGATCTGGTCCTTGAAATTGCCTTTCTCGATCGCATTGATTGCGCGCCGATGACTTTCTACCGCGAACTCGTCCTGCTGCTCGCGCGTAATTTTCCATTTTTCGGCGATGTTTTCCGCGGTGATGCCCATGTGCACCGCGTCGAACGGGTCGGTGAGCGCGCCGACCATCATGTCGACCACGCCGCCGTCATTCATACGCTGGCCCCAGCGCAGCGTGGGCAGAATATAGGCGCCGCGGCTCATCGATTCCGCGCCGCCGCCCACCGTCACGTCGGCGTCGCCGAGCTGAATCGACTGGGCCGCGCTCACAATCGCCTGCAGACCGCTGCCGCACAGCCGGTTCACGGTGAGCGCTGTGGTGTCCTGCGGTAAACCGCCCTTGAGGCAGGCGACGCGCGAGAAGTACATGTCCTTGGCTTCGGTGTGGATCACATTGCCGAACACGAGCTGGTTGACTTGCTGCGGATCGATCTTCGCACGCTTCACCGCTTCCCTTATTGTTTGTGCCGCGAGCTCCGTTGGCGCCAAATCCTTCAACGCCCCGCCGTAGTCGCCGATTGCCGTCCGCACGCCGCTCACTACCACCACTTCACGTCCGCTGTTCATGGTCGTCTCCTTAACTCGCTGATTTGACACTTTTTTCATGGCAAGATTGGGGTGCTGCCGAGCCGTTCCGGGAGGGTCAGTTTAAGCCCCCCGCCCGCCGCCTGTCGAGCAGAATTTGTGCGGCACAGCAAATGCGTCGCGAGTGCGGCGCATTTATGCAGACTTTACCGGGCGGTTCTCCGGTAAAGTCTGTAGCGCTCGTCCTTGTCGCCGGGCCGTCCTCCTTCCCAGAGTTTGCGCCATGAGCCGCGGGGCGGCACCTCATAACGAGGATGGCCCTGCACCAGCAGGAGGTCGCATTTGCGCCGGCGTTCCTTGACTTCTTCGCGGTAGGTGACGATATCAGCGAAATAGTGCAGCATTGCCCGCTGGGGCTCGCCCAGGTCCTTGCTCGAAATGCAGTCGTATTTCCCGGGGAGCGCCTGCTGCAAGGATGCCACCATCGAGCGGTAGCTCTTGCCGGTGTCGACCCAGCCGATAAAAAGAATGGCGAGCAGCGCCCAGATCGTGGTAATGCCGGTTGCCCACGTGAAAACCGGACGTTCCGGGCCGCGCCTGAATCCGATCAGTACGCCGAACCAGGCCAGCGTATAGGCAGCGGCAAGCAGGAACGGCAAGGCCCTTAATCCGGGCTCGTATCCGGGTTGCATCCGATGCAGATGTGCGTGCAACCTTGCCGGCACGCCGAGTTCGAGGCCGGTCCAGTAAAACCACGCAACGATCACGAAGAAGCTGAAGCCCATCACGCTGAACCAGTACCAGGCATTGGCGGCGCCACGGCGCAGCGTATCGGCGGCGGGGGTGGCGAGCAGCGTAAGCGGGATCAACAGAGGCAGGGCGTAGAGTTCGCGTACGTCGGAAACGGCGCTGAGCATGGCGAGCGTGATGACGAAGCCGAACACCGGCAACACGACCGCGGGCTTGTCGAACCCGGTCGTTCGTGCGCGCCATAGCGTCCACGCCGCAATCGGCCACACCGGCCACGCATACCACGGCAGAATGCGCAGATAGTACATGAGCCCGGCCTCCGGACGACCGCCAAGCAGGCGGGCAATGTTGCTTGCCCACACCCATTCCTCGAACAATGCTGGCGATTGCGCATAAAGCAAAGCCGGCCAGAGAACGATCCAGGGAACCGCCACGACGAGTCCTACGGCAAGCGCCAGTCCGTATTCACGGCACCGCCAGGCGCGGGCCAGAGGCAGCGCGGCGGCAATCACGGCGAGGATACCCGCTTCCAGCAACCCCTGAGTCATGAACACGATCCCCAGCCCGGTGCCAAGCCAGAGGCCGCCCGCAAGCGGGCGGCGCAACGCGAGAGCAAGCCCGTAATACCCGATCATGAAGCCGCAGAGCGTCGCAATATCATTGATCAACTGATGGCTGCGCAGCACCAGTCCGAAGCAGCCCAGAAGCAGCAGCGCGGCTAGGGTGCCGTATCGCTCGCCGTTCAGTTCACGGCCCGCCAGCCCGCAAAAGAGAAATGTGAGCGCCATGTAGAACCCGCTCGAAAGGCGCGCAGCATCGTGCAGCGGCAGCAGCCACGAAAACAGCTTCGCGCTCGCTGCGGCAGTGAGGTGAAAGAGCGGTGGCTCGGTGAGGAAGGTTTCGCCGGCGAGCGCAGGCACAATCCATGACCCGCCCTTCAAGACTTGGTAGACCACGCCGAAGGTGTAGGCTTCGTCAGGCTTCCATGGATCGTGACCGATCAAACCGGGGAGAATCCACGCGAGGCACAAAACCGCGACCAGGACATGGCGAAAGGAAATCATCGGTGAAGAGGCTGATCGGCGTGCATGTTAGCGACGCTTTTGGTTGTTGTTGTGGGGGAGATGGCGCGAATTATCGCATTTCGCGTGCGTCGCCTGAAGCGAGACCGGCATCGCGGGCAGCATACGCGAGCTCCCGCACCAGTCAGTCCGGCCCTTGCGGTGATTACGCCCAGCATGAGCGGTTTCCCGCGCGCCCGCTTTCTGTGCGTTGCGCACTAACAACATGCGGCACGAGCCGCGGTGGACACGGCGCGCGGCGCACGCGAACGTCGTGGGCAGAGGAATAATCCAGAAAAAACAGATCGCTGGGATTGCGCGCTGCAGCCGGTTCGGATGCGGCGCGGCGGGCTGGTATGCATCCTGCTTGGGACACGGCATCGGAAACCTAAAGGACTGGAGAGATCATGATGTCAGCATTCAACGATCCGTATGACCCGAACGTGCCGCTGTCCTGCCATTGCAGTTGCGGCCGCCACGCCACGCAAGCAGCACATGAGCGTGACCTGGAGGCGTCGAACGGCGACGGCGAGTCGCTTGCCGGACGAGCAGTTGAGTCGGCAATTGTCCGCGCGCTGTTGCCGCAGGATGCGCTGCGCCGCCGGTTTCTGGAGGCGGTAGGCGCAGGCACCGCGATGGCGGCTATCTCGACCTTCTTCCCGGTGGGTGCCGCCAAGGAGGTTTTTGCCGAGGACGCCGGCAAGATCGAAAAGACCAAGCTCAAAGTGGGCTTCATTCCGATCACTTGTGCGACACCGATCATCATGGCGCACCCGATGGGCTTCTACTCGAGGCACGGTCTTGACGTCGAGGTGGTGAAAACCGCGGGCTGGGCGGTGGTCCGTGACAAAACGCTCAACAAGGAGTACGACGCCGCGCACATGCTCTCGCCCATGCCGCTCGCGATTACGCTCGGCGCCGGCGCGCAGCCGATTCCCTACACCATGCCTGCAGTGGAGAACATAAACGGCCAGGCGATCACGCTCGCCATCAGGCACAAGGAGAAGCGCGACCCGAAACAGTGGAAGGGCTTCAAGTTTGCCGTGCCCTTCGATTACTCGATGCACAATTACCTGCTGCGCTATTATGTGGCGGAGTACGGGCTCGATCCGGACAGGGACATTCAGATCCGCGTGGTTCCGCCGCCCGAGATGGTGGCGAACCTGCGCGCGGACAACATCGACGGCTTTCTGGCGCCCGACCCGGTGAACCAGCGTGCGGTCTATGACGGCGTCGGCTTCATTCATACGCTGTCGAAAGACATCTGGGAAGGGCACCCGTGCTGTGCGTTCGCCGCGAGCAGGGAGTTCGTCACCCAGACGCCGAATACCTACCGTGCTCTGCTCAAGGCGATCATCGACGCGACCGCGTTCGCGCGCAAACCGGAGAACCGCAAGCAGATTGCGGAAGCAATCGCGCCCGCCAATTATCTCAACCAGCCGGTGACCGTAGTCGAGCAGGTGCTGACCGTAACTTTCGCCGACGGGCTCGGCAACGTGCGAAAAGTGCCCGACCGCATTGACTTCGATCCGTTCCCTTGGCACTCGTTCGCCGTCTGGATCCTGACCCAGATGAAGCGTTGGGGGCAGGTGAAGGGCGATTTCAGCTACGAAAAAGTCGCACGCGAGGTGTTTCTCGCGACCGACACGGCGAAGCTCATGAAAGAGCTAGGGCTCGCGCCGCCAGCGGCCACATCCAAGAAGTTCACGGTGATGAAGAAGGAATTCGACCCGGCGAAGCCGGACGCCTACCTCGCCAGTTTCGCGATCAAGAGAGCGGCATGAGCATGCGCGGCTTCGCAACCTGGCGCGCGCCGGCACTTTCTCTGCTGCTGTTCCTGCTGTTCGTGGGGGTATGGCACGCAGCGACGCTCCCGACCGTGGGTCAGCAGACGGTGGACCCTGAATATGCCAAGCTCGTGGGCGCAGCGGCCGCCACCGGACAGAAGACGGCGTTTCCCACACCGGCGGATATGGCCGCAAAGATCTGGACGCACCTGCAAGAGCCGTTCTACGACCGGGGGCCGAACGACAAGGGCGTCGGCGTCCAGCTCGCCTATTCGCTTGCGCGCGTGCTCCTCGGTTTCCTTCTCGCGGCGCTGGTGGCTATCCCGGTCGGTTTCCTGATCGGCATGTCGCCACTCGTCTACCGGGCGCTCGACCCGTTCATCCAGGTGCTCAAGCCGATCTCGCCGCTCGCCTGGATGCCGCTGGCGCTGTTCACGTTGAAGGACAGCGGCGTATCGGCCGTATTCGTGATCTTCATCTGCTCGCTGTGGCCGATGCTGGTCAATACCGCATTCGGCGTGGCTGCGGTGCGCCACGAGTGGCTGAACGTCGCAAGAACACTCGAAGTCGGGCCCTTCAGGAAAGCGTTCCGCGTGATCCTGCCGGCGGCAGCGCCCACCATCATGACCGGCATGCGCATTTCAATCGGCATCGCATGGCTGGTGATTGTCGCCGCCGAGATGCTGGTGGGCGGCACCGGAATCGGCTACTTCGTGTGGAACGAGTGGAACAATCTCTCGATCACCAACATCCTGACGGCGATCCTCGCCATTGGGCTGGTCGGCATGGCGCTCGACCAGATCCTCGCGCGGCTCACGCGCCTGGTGACCTTTCCGGAGTAAACGGTGAACAGTGAACAGCAAACAGTGAGGGCGACCACAACCCGGAAAGCGGATCGTACCGTTCACAGTTTACCGTTCACGCTTCACGGATTCTGGTCATGAACGATCACCTGATCAAGATCGAAGGTATCGCCAAGCGCTTCGGCGGGCGCGACGGCGCGGAAACCACGGTATTCGAGAACGTTCATTTCGCGATCGAGCAGGGCGAGTTCGTGTGCCTGATCGGTCATTCCGGCTGCGGCAAGACGACGATCCTCAATATCCTTGCCGGACTCGAGCCAGCCTCCGACGGTTACGTTTTCGTTGGTGGACGCGAGATCCGGGGGCCAAGCCTCGATCGCGCCGTGATCTTCCAGAGCCACGCGCTATTGCCGTGGTTGACTGTCATGGGGAACATCGCTTTTGCGGTGAGTTCCCGCTGGCCCGAGTGGGACAAGGCGAGAATGCGCACCCACTGCCAGAAATACATCGATCTCGTGAACCTCGCCGGCGCCGAGAAGAAGCGTCCGGCGGAGCTTTCCGGCGGTATGAGGCAGCGCGTCGGCATCGCGCGCGCGCTCGCGATTCAGCCAAAGATCCTGCTGATGGACGAGCCGTTCTCCGCGCTCGACGCGCTGACGCGCGGCATGCTGCAGGAGGAGGTGCTGCGGATCTGCGCCGAGACGCGCCAGACCGTGTTCATGATCACTCACGACGTCGACGAAGCGATCCTGCTCGCGGACAAGATCATCCTCATGACCAACGGGCCGCACGCCAAGATCGCGGAGATCGTGGTCAACACCCTGCCGCGCAATCGCAGCCGGCACGATCTGCACCGGCATCCGCACTACTATCGCATTCGTAATCACCTGATCGAGTTCCTCGTCGACCGCTCGCGTGCGTTCGACCGGGAAACGGCCGCCGGCGACTACGACCCGCGCAACCCGCCGCTCGTCGCTCCGGGATTGAGCGAAGTCGCCGAGGCGGCCGCGCACGCCGCGCCGCGGCCGCTGGCGAGCTCGCGCCCGATGGCGGTGGTGGTCACTCACTAGAGTTCGAAACCCGCAACTCGTAACTCACAACTCAACTGAAGGAGAGACCGATGAAAAAATCCGATGCACCCGAAGCGCTGCTCGCTGCGGCGAGTATGGCCAAACCCATGACGCGCGCCAATGTCACCGAAATGGTGGTGATGGCGAAGATCAAGAAGGGGCTCACCTGGACCAAGATGGCGAAAGCGATCGGCCAGAGCAAGGAATGGACGACGGCGGCGCTGCTGGGACAGATGCAGATGACGAAGCAGCAGGCCGAGGCTGCCGGCAAACTCCTCGGGCTGCCGGAAGACGCGCTACTGCTGCTGCAGCAAGTGCCGTACAAGGGATCGCTTCCGACCGCGGTGCCCACCGATCCGCTGATCTACCGTTTCTACGAGCTGGTCAACGTCTACGGCACTACCTTCAAGGAGCTCATTCACGAGGAGTTCGGCGACGGCATCATGAGCGCCATCGACTTCAAGATGGATCTCACTCGCGAGCCCGATCCCAAGGGCGATCGGGTCAAGATCACGATGAGTGGGAAGTACCTACCCTACAAGACCTATTAGAGCGGACACGCAAGCGCGCCGTTTTGAATGCGCGCGTTGGAGCGGACGGGTTGACTGCCGCTCAACGCGCGCTATTTGTTGCTGTTATCCGGTTCTGTTGATCCTGAGGAATCCTGCAAGTCGCGTCCATTGACGCCCTCATCCGCGTTCGGCGCTGCTCAATTCGTGCATCGCGTAGAATTGAGTTTTTGCAAGTCGTCACCCACGCATGAACAATTCCATTCGCGGCACGCGCGGCATGGCGGTTGCGCCTCACTCGGCTGCCGCGCAGTCCGCCCTCGCCGTGCTGCGCGAAGGTGGCAACGCGCTGGACGCAATGATCGCCGCCGCGGCGACCATTGCCGTTGTCTATCCGCATATGAACTCGATCGGCGGGGACAGCTTCTGGCTGATTTCAGTGCCCGGCAAGGCGCCCGGCGCGATTGATGCCTGCGGCGCGGCCGCGACGGCGGCTTCGATCGAGTGGTACCGCGAACGCGGCATCGAAGCGAGTATTCCGTTCCGGGGCGCCGTCGCTGCCAACACGGTGGCGGGCACCGGGTCGGGTTGGGGTGCGGCTTATCGGCTTTCGCGCCGTGCGCTTCGGGGCCGCATGCCGCTTTCACGCCTGCTCGAGGACGCGATCCACTATGCCGAACACGGTATCGCGGTCACGGTGAGCCAGGCCGCCAGCACGGCGACCAGGCAGGCCGAGCTCGCGACGCAGCCGGGTTTCTCCGAGACATTTCTGGTCGGTGGAAAGTCGCCAGCGGCGGGCAGCTTATTCACCCAGAAACGCCTCGGGGCGGTGCTCAGGCGCATCGCCAGGATGGGTACCTATGATTTCTACCAGGGCGATCTCGCGCGCTCGATAGCCGAAGACCTGGCGCGCGTCGGGAGCCCCATCAGCGCGGCTGACCTTGCCGCGCATCAGGCGCGGCTCACCGACCCGCTGGCACTTGCTCACAGCGCCGGGTCGCTCTACAACATGACGCCGCCCACGCAGGGACTGGTGTCGCTCTTGATCCTCGGTATTCTCGATCAGTTGGAGATCCAGCGCACCGGTACCGCCAGCGCCGAATACGTGCACCTGTGCGTGGAAGCGACCAAACAGGCATTTCGCGTGCGCGACCGATACATCACTGATCCAGCCTACATGACCGTCGACCCGCGTGAATTGCTCAAGCCGGAACATATCCGCGAACTTGCCGTCAAGATCGACCGGCACAAAGCCGTTCCGTGGGGCCCGGGCCGCCCGCCTTCTGACACCGTGTGGATGGGCGTCATCGATCGTGCCGGTCGTGCGGTGTCGTTCATTCAGAGCATCTATCACGAATTCGGTGCCGGGATCGTGCTGAAGGATACGGGGATCAACTGGCAGAACCGCGGCTGCAGCTTTTCGCTCGACCGCCAGGCGCTCAACGCGCTCCAGCCGGGCCGCAAGCCGTTTCACACGCTCAATCCAGCGCTGGCGCGCCTCAAGGACGGGCGTGTCATGATCTACGGCACCATGGGCGGCGACGGTCAGCCACAGACGCAATGCGCCGTTTTCACGCGTACTGTCGCTTTCGGCATGGACCCGCAATCAGCAGTGAACGCGCCGCGCTGGCTGCTGGGGCGCGCCTGGGGACTGCCGAGCGATACCCTCAAGCTGGAGTCGCGCTTCGACGCCGGCATCGCAAAAGCGCTCGGCGAGTGGGGCCACGAGGTCGAGATCCTCCAGCCTTACGATGAGGCCGTGGGCCATGCGGGCGCCATCATCCGGCACCCGAACGGCGTGCTGGAAGGCGGGGCGGACCCGCGGAGCGACGGCGTCGTCGCGGCTTTTTAAAGTCCGACCGCCAAGACATGCGCTCGTTCGTGTTGCGGCTGGCGCACGAGTGCTGTCGGGCGTGCACCCGCAATAATCGGCGCCAATAAGGAAAAAAGGGCAGCCGAAGCTGCCCTTTCTTGGGTGAGATGAAGCTTACGCAGCGGCGGATTTGGGTTTGGGCGTAGCCTTGCTCGCGTATTTCTTGCGGAACTTCTCGACGCGACCGGCGGTGTCAACGATTTTCTGCTTGCCGGTGTAGAACGGGTGGCAGGCCGAGCATACCTCGACGTGCAAGTCCTTACCGAGCGTCGAGCGGGTGATCCACGAGTTACCGCAACTGCACGTGACCGTTATCTCTCTATATCCAGGGTGAATTTTCGCTTTCATGGGAGCTCCTTGATGCGGCCGGGCCCGTCTCGGGAGATATGGAAACGCGCGAATTATCAACGATTTCACTCAACGAAGCAAGGGCCGCTGTCCCGGCGCCCAGTTTTCCAGCAGCACGCAGCAGGCGAGCAGTTCCCGACGTCCGATCCGTGCATCTGTCAGCGCAAAGTGAGAATACCCGCTGAGCACATTCAGCGACACGAAGTAGATTTCGCCGGGGCGCACTTCGACCTGGATGCGGCCCGCATCGTAGCCGACTCCGTGCAAAAGGTGTTTTCCTGGACGCACGTCAACCCGGAAGAAACCGCCGGGGAGCGTGGCGCCGATCAGACGGTTGTCCATGTAGAGCACGGTGTCGGCCCCGTTTCCGCCCCGGTCATGGCGGTAGACGTAGATTGCGGCGGTCGCCGGATGCGAGACGAATTGTTTCGCCTCACCGTCACGCACAGGCGAGGCTTGCGGGGTAGACGCGCAACCGCCCAGCAGCGTGAGCGGCAGGATCAAAGCCGGCAGTCTTGTGAGGATGACCAGCACGGAAAAATACTCCAAGAGCGCGCCATACGCCGATTATAACGGCGCCTCCGCTACGTGCGCCGGTCGGTTCGCAACGCAGTACGGCCTGCCGGACGTGGTTTTCGTCTAGGGGCTCTGATCTCGGAGTGAGGCGCGCAAACCGGAGGGCCGCGAAAACGCCCCAAGAGTGCTACAGCAATTGGGCCTGTGCCACCAGCACGCGACCGTCCCGTTCATGGATCTGCTCCAGGAAGCTGACTAGCGGGCCGGCGCGCAGGTCCCCAAATACGGTGTGCTGCACGAAATAAACCCTTCCCGCCGAGGTTTGCACGGTGACAGACGCATTCGACGGAGCATACGCGGCGATACGATGCGAACCCGGTGTCACTTCCCAGCGGTAATAGGTACCAGCATAGGTCGTGATCTGCGCGCGGTCGCCGAGCCAAAGCGTCCCGCCAAACACTGAATCCACTTTGCTGCGCACGATGTAGATCACCGCCTTGTCGGGAAGGCTTTCAAATTTCTTGGCTTGAATATCCTGCGGGCTTGGCGGCAGTTGCACACAGCCAGCAAGCACCAATGCGGACAGCAGTAATCGCCACATGGATCGCTCCTTCAGGTTGGTTAAGAGTTTGTCGCAGCTTAGTCCGACATACTCCCAAGGTACGACGACCGAAAATCATACGCCTTGCGCCGTCCCTCAACTGCTGTAAACAGGAAAATGCTGCAAGTTATTCCTGCGTGACTCGGCTCCGCCACCCCGCGGACGCGGATGCCAAGGTCTTGAATTGGCGAGGAGTTCAAAGAATGAGTTGGCACCTGTTGTGGCTGCAGCGCATGCCTTGGAGCCAGTACGCGCGCAATTTCAGATTCGTAACCGAAGGGAGCCGTAGGCGGGCGGGATTTTTTCGTTCCAGAGCGCTGTATCGAAGTGAGGCGAATGGGTTCGCTAACCCCGTCTCATCGAGTCGAAAAAATCCGCGTTGTTCTTCGTTGCCCTGAGCTTGTCGATCAGGAATTCCGCGGCTTCTAGCTCGTCCATTGGGTAGAGCAGCTTTCGCAGCACCCAGATCTTCTGCAGGATGTCCTGCTTGATGAGCAGCTCTTCGCGCCGCGTGCCGGAGCGGTTCACGTTGATCGCCGGGTAGATGCGCTTTTCGTGCATGCGGCGGTCGAGGTGGATCTCCATGTTGCCGGTGCCCTTGAACTCCTCGTAGATCACGTCGTCCATGCGGCTGCCGGTGTCGATCAGGGCGGTGGCGATGATGGTAAGCGAGCCGCCCTCTTCGATGTTCCGTGCGGCGCCGAAGAAGCGCTTCGGGCGCTGCAGGGCGTTGGCATCGACGCCGCCGGTCAGCACCTTGCCCGAAGCCGGCACCACGGTGTTGTAGGCGCGTGCCAGCCGGGTGATCGAGTCGAGGAGGATCACCACGTCCTTCTTGTGCTCAATGAGCCGTTTGGCCTTTTCGATCACCATTTCCGCAACCTGCACGTGGCGGGTGGCCGGCTCGTCGAACGTGGAGGAAACCACTTCACCTTTCACGGAACGCTGCATCTCGGTCACTTCTTCCGGCCGCTCGTCGATCAGCAGCACGATCAGCACGACCTCCGGGTGGTTCGCGGTAATCGAGTGCGCGATGTGCTGCAGCATCACGGTTTTGCCCGCCTTGGGCGGCGAGACGATCAGCCCGCGTTGGCCTTTCCCGATCGGCGCGATGATGTCGATGATGCGGCCCGTGATGTTTTCCTCCGCCTTGATGTCGCGCTCGAGCTTGAGGTGCTCGGTTGGGAACAGCGGCGTCAGGTTCTCGAACAGGATCTTGTGCTTGGAGTTTTCAGGCGGTTCGTCGTTGACCTTGTCGACCTTGACCAGTGCGAAATAGCGCTCGCCGTCCTTGGGCGTGCGGATCTCGCCTTCGATGGTGTCTCCGGTGTGCAGGTTGAAGCGGCGAATCTGGCTGGGCGAGACGTAGATGTCGTCGGTGCCGGCGAGGTACGAGGTGTCGGGCGAGCGCAGAAACCCGAAACCGTCGGGCAGCACTTCCAGCGTGCCGCCGCCGTAGATGCTTTCACCTTTGCGCGCCTGGTTCTTGAGCAGGGCGAAAATCAGCTCCTGCTTGCGCATCCGGTTGGCGCCGTCGATTTCGTTCTTCACGGCCATGTCGACGAGTTCGCCGACGTGGAGGTTTTTCAGATCGGATAAATGCATAGAGTGGTGGCGCTACATGCGGATGAAGCCAGGGAAAAGAATCGGGAGGAACGACACCCGCGCCTGAACCGTGCGTTTTCTGTATCGGGGCAGCCTGGTTCAGACGCTGGTGAAAAGGGTAGCGGTTTTAGATATGACTGTCAATAAAAGCGGTTAACTGGGATTTCGAAAGCGCGCCCACCTTGGTTGCTTCCACAGCACCGTTCTTGAAAAGCATCAGGGTCGGGATGCCGCGGATGCCATACTTGGGCGGTGTCGCCTGGTTTTCGTCGATGTTGAGCTTCGCCACCTTCAGCCGGCCGGAGTATTCCTTTGCAACTTCGTCAAGAATCGGAGCGATCATCTTGCACGGGCCGCACCATTCCGCCCAGTAATCGACCAGGACTGGCGTGGGCGACTGTAGCACCTCCGGCTCAAAAGTATCGTCAGTAACGTAATGAATATGCTCGCTCATGGGCAGTGCCTTGGCACAATTGGACGGAAACCGCCACAGAAAAGGTGGCAACGAGGACTTGTGGAACTCATGCTAACCAAATTTTCGGATATTGGGAAGCGCAATGGACTTCGCGGGGCCGCCGGCGCACCGATTCTGTTAAAATATGAGCTTCTGCCGCCAATTCAAGGGTCAATCAATTTCCTGAAGGAATACTATGACTTACGTTGTTACCGAGAGCTGCATCAAATGCAAATATACCGATTGCGTTGATGTGTGCCCGGTAGATTGCTTCCGTGAAGGCCCCAACATGCTCGTCATCGACCCCGACGAGTGCATCGACTGCACCCTTTGCGTCGCCGAGTGTCCGGTCGAAGCGATTTACGCGGAGGACGACGTGCCCGACAACCAGCGCCACTGGACCCAGGTCAACGCCGAACTGGCAAAGGTCTGGAAGGCCATCATCGAAAAGAAGGATGCGCCGGCCGATGCCGACGAATGGGCAAAAGTTAAGGAGAAGGAGCATCTGCTTGAGAAGTAGGCAGGCGTTATCGGATGTCGGCATCGTCCGCGTTCCGCGGTCGCATCCCCAGAGGGGCCCCTGCTCCACGCTCCACGCGGATACGCCTCTGAATGGGCAAAAGTGAAAGAGAAGGAACACCTTCTGGAGAAGTGATTTCACTGCAAGCGGCGGTTAAGGGATGAAGGCGGACCTGGCGCAGCGCATCGGAGCCGGGTCCGCGGTCATCACGCCCAACCGCCGCCTCGCCGCCCATGTCAAGCGCGACTTCGACTTCGCGCAACTCGCTTCCGGCAAGGCGGCCTGGCCGTCGGCCGATTGCCTGCCGCTCGCCGCATTTTTCGAACGAACCTACGCCGAGCTAACGCGCCTGTCTCCGGGCACAACGCAGCTTAATCCACAGCAGGAGGCCGCGCTGTGGGAGCAGGTGCTGCAGGATTCGCCTTATGGATCGACGCTGCTCAATCCGACCGCCGCCGCGCGCGCCGCGCGTGAAGCGTGGGAGATCGAACACGCCTATCGCATCGAGCTTGCGAAGTACCGCTCAGTGCTTGATGAGGATGGCCAGGCTTACCTTGCCTGGGCGGCGCGCCTTCGCGATCTCATGCGTGCCAATCGCTGGCTCGATGCCGCGCGGCTTCCCGATGCCCTGGTCGAGGTGATGGAGAAGGGGGCCGGGCTTGAGCCACGCGCGTTGGTTCTGTACGGCTTTGATCAGCTCACGCCGCAGAGTCGAACGGTTCTTGACGCGCTTGCCGCGCGCGGCTGGGAGGCGGCCGAGATCGTTCCGCCATCACGCGCAGGCAACGCGGAACGTACGGCGTACGACGATCGCGAAGTGGAACTCGTCGCGGTGGCGGAGGAGGTGCGGGCGGCGCTTTCGGTCAACCCCGCACAGCGCATCGGCGTCATCGTGCCCGATTTCGCGGCGGCGCGCGGCGACATCATCCGTATTTTCGACGACGTGCTCGATCCGCCGCGTATCCTCGCCGGAACCCGCGAGCGCGCGCGTCCCTATAACGTCTCGCTCGGCCCGCTCCTCGCCGATTACCCGCTCGTCCATACCGCTTTCCTGATTCTCAAGTTGGCGCATGGTGAGCTTGCGCTTGAGGATGCGGGTTCGCTGCTGCGCAGCCCCTTTATCGCCGGCGCCGAGCAGGAACTCGCCGCGCGCGCGCTTCTCGACGCGAAGCTGCGTCGTGACGGCCGTCCGCTGGTGGAGTTGCGCGCACTGGCGCGCCGCTCGCGCGGTGAGAACGCGCGCGACCCGGCCGGCTCACCGCAACTCGCCGCGCGACTCGCTTCGTGGACGAAGCTTGCCGGAGATGCCAGGCGGGCAAGACAATCCCCCTCGCAGTGGAGCCTTACCTTTCAGGGGCTTCTGGCCGGATTCGGCTGGCCCGGCGAGCGCGCCCTCGATTCGGAGGACTATCAGACTTTCCGGAAATGGCGCGAGATCGTTTCCTCGCTTTCCGCACTCGATATCGTGACGCCGCGGCTCGGCTACGACGAAGCGCTTGCGCGCTTGAGGCGCTTCGTCGCCGACGCGACGTTTCAGCCGGAATCGCCGGAAGTACCGGTGCAGGTGCTGGGCGTGCTCGAGGCGAACGGGATCGAATTCGACCGGCTTTTTGTCACCGGCTTGACCGACGAGACGTGGCCGCCGCCGCCGCGCCCCAATCCGTTCTTGCCGCTCGCGCTTCAGCGCGCGCGCGAGGTGCCGCGTGCCTGCGCCGAGTGGCAGCTCGAATACGCGCGCCGCACCATGAAGCTCTGGCTCGGCGCGGCGCCGGAGGTGCGGCTGTCGTGGCCGCGGCGCGAAGGCGACCGTGAACTCAGCGCGAGCTTTCTGCTGCGCGACATCCGGCAAGCGCCGCGCGCGGCGCGCACGGTTTCGCTTCTGCGCGAGGTGATCCACGCCGCGCGCGTGAGCGAAGAGCTTGCCGATTTCAGCGCGCCGGCGCTGCCCGCCGGAATCGGGGTTACCGGCGGCGCAACGTTCTTCCAGAATCAGGCCGCATGCCCGTTCAGGGCATTCGCCGTGCACCGGCTGGGCGCAAGAGCGCTCGAGGCGGCGAGCGTCGGGCTGGACGCGCGTGATCGCGGCGGATTGATTCATCTGGCGGCTTTCAACCTGTGGCGTGAACTGAAAACGCACGAAGCGCTCTGCAAGGCGAGCGGCGAGCGGTTGCAATCGGCGATCAAGCTCGCTGTGGCCTCGGCGGTGGAGAGCACACGCAGGAAGCGTCCCGATGTCATGACCGAAGCATTCGCAGCGCTCGAACGCGAAAGGGTGGCGGACCTGCTCGGGCGCCTGCTCGAACTCGAAAAGCAGCGCGCGCCATTCATGGTGCTCGTGCAGGAGGATCCGCGTGCAGTGAGTGTCGCGGGCGTTCAGGTATCGACCCGTCTCGACCGCTTGGACCGCCTCGCTGACGGCAGCGAGGTCATCCTCGACTACAAGACCAGCCGCGAAGTGGACGCGGCGGACTGGCTGGGCGAGCGTCCCGACGAGCCGCAGCTTCCGCTTTATGCCGCGGGCGGTGGGGAGGAGCTTGCGGCGGTCGCTTTCGCGCAATTGCACGCGCGGCAGGTGCGCTTCGAGGGGCTCTCGCGAAGGGCTGCGGTGCTGCCTGGGGTGCCTGCGCTCGCCGACTCCAAAAAGGCTTCATCGTACTACGGTAGCTGGGGCGAACTGCTCGAAGGTTGGCGCGCGGTGCTGGAAAACCTCGCGCGCGAGTACCTTGCCGGCAGGGCGGAGGTTGCGCCCAAGGATTACCCGCGTACGTGCGAGTACTGCGAGCTTGGTGCCTTATGTCGTGTGAAGGAGCTGAAGGACCGGGGTCCGGTTGCGGCAGGGGGGAACAGCGATGACTGAAGGGGAGTTCGCTGCCGATCTCGAAAACTTGCGCGGGCAGGACGCCGCGGCGCGGCGCGCGGCACTCGATCCGGCGCGGTCTGTCATCGTGCAGGCGCCTGCGGGGTCGGGCAAGACCGAGCTCCTGATCCAGCGCTATCTGGCGTTGCTCGCGCGCGTAGACTCGCCGGAGGAGATCATCGCCATCACTTTTACCAGGAAGGCTACCGCGGAGATGCGCGCCCGCGTGCTCGACGCGTTGCTTCGGGCGGAAAATGACACGCCGCCGGCCAAGCCGCACGAGTTCCTCACTTGGCGGCTCGCGCGCGGCGCGCGCAGCCGCGACAGCCAAGCGCGGTGGAACATCGCGGAGAACCCCAATCGCCTGCGCATACAGACCATCGACTCGCTATGCCACTGGCTCACGCTCCAGTTGCCCATGCTCTCGGGCTTCGGCGCACAGCCCGAGACGCTCGAAGAGGCAGATGAGCTCTACCTGGAAGCCGCGCGACGCACGCTGGCGGGACTCGGGTCGGACAGCGGATGGTCCAGCCACGTCGCGACCCTGTTGAGGCACCTCGACAACCATGCGGAGCGGGCGCAGCAACTGCTTGCAGACATGCTCGGGGTGCGTGACCAGTGGATCCGGTCGGTTACCCAGGCGCAGGGCAAGGAACGGGAAGTGCTGGAGGCAGCGCTCGCCAATGCAACGCGCGACGCGCTGGCGAGCCTCGCTGCGCGGATTCCCGAGGAGGCGCGCGCGGAGCTTGTCGCGCTCGCGGCGCATGCCGCGGAGAACCTTGAAGCGACAGGCAAAGCGTCGCCGATCCGCCGCTGCCTCGGCGTGACGGCGATTCCAGGATCCGCGCCGGAAGACCTCGATGCGTGGCGCGCGATCGCCGAGCTGCTTCTCAACCAGAGCGGCTGCGTGCGCCGCACGGCCGATGCCCGCGTCGGCTTCCCGGCGCCGAGCGACGCGAAAGGGGCGGAGCGCCGGCAGCGCAAGGACATGAAGACGCGTTTTGAAGCATTGTTGGCGGCGACAGAACCCCATCGCACCTTCGTCGAGCAACTGCGGTTCACGCGGATGCTTCCGCCTTCGATGTATAGTGAAGCGCAGTGGCGCATCGTGGCGGGGCTGGTGAGGCTCCTGCCGGTTGCGGTTGCGCAACTCGAAGTGCTGTTCCGCGAGCGGGGCGAGGTGGATTTCACCGCGGTGGCGCAGGCCGCGGTGCGCGCGTTAGGCGCGCCCGAGGCGCCCACGGACCTTGCGTTGGCGCTTGATTGCCGCGTCCGCCACCTCCTGATCGACGAGTTTCAGGACACCTCCTGGAGCCAGTATGACCTGCTGCAGGGACTCACCGCCGGCTGGCAGCGAGACGACGGCAGGACGCTGTTCGTGGTGGGCGACCCGATGCAGTCGATCTACCGCTTTCGCAAGGCGGAGGTCGGGCTTTATGTGCGCGCGTGGCACGAAGGTATCGGCGGCGTCGCACTCGACGCGCTGCGGCTCGCCGTCAACTTCCGCTCCACCCGCGCGATCGTCGATTGGTTCAATCGCACGTTCCATCAGGTGCTGCCCGACGCGGAGGATCTTGCGAGCGGCGCAGTGCCGTTCGCACCCTCGGTTGCCGATGATGGCGCGACAGAAGGCGTGACACCGGAGCTTTATCCGCTGCTCGCAATGGAGCGCGAGGCGGAAGCGCGCCTGGTGACCGAGCTGGTGGAGCGCACACGCGCCGAAGATCCGGGGCAGAGCATCGCCATCCTCGTGCGCAGCCGCAGCCATCTCGTCGAAATCGCGCCCGCGCTGAAGGCGGCGGGGCTCGGATTCCAGGCGATCGAAATCGAGCAGCTCGGCCACCGTCCGGTAGTGCAGGATCTGGCTGCGCTCACGCGCGCGCTCGTCCATCCCGCTGACCGGGTCGCGTGGCTCGCCATGCTGCGCGCGCCGTGGTGCGGACTCACGCTGGCCGATCTCGAAGCGTTGGCGGGATCTGACCACGACGCGGCGTTATGGACCCTCATTAACGATAGCGCAAGCCTCGCGCGCATCTCGGAAGATGGAACGCGCCGCCTCAACCGCGTGCGCGAAGCGCTGGGACAGGCCTTGGCCCGGAGGCGGCGCGAACCGCTCCGGCGCTGGGTGGAAGCCGCTTGGCTCACGCTGGGCGGCCCCGCCTGCACGGATGACGCGGGCGACCTCGAGGATGCGCAGGTGTTCCTCAGGCTTCTTGAGGAACTCGAGGAAGGTGGCGATCTCCCGCGCGTGGATACGCTGGAAGAGCGAGTCGCCGCACTTTACGCACTGCCGGATTCCGGCGCCGACGCGGCGCGCCTGCAGCTCATGACCATCCACAAGGCGAAGGGGCTGCAGTTTGACACCGTGATTCTGCCGGGATTGGGTTATTCCCCGCGGCGCGCCGACCCCAGGCTGCTGCTCTGGCTTGAGCGCCCAAGAATCAGGCACCCTCTTCCCTCAGGGGAGAAGGTGGGGGTGAGGGATGGTTCCGATCTGCTGCTTGCGCCGATCCGTGAGGCGAGCGCGGAGAAAGACGCGATTTACGAGTACCTCAGGGAACTCGATCGGGCGAAGGAGGACCATGAGGCGGCACGGCTGCTTTATGTCGCCGCGACGCGCGCCAAATCCCGCCTCCATCTCATCGGGCAGGTGCAATGGAAAGAGGGTAGCGCTGCGAAGCCAAAGGCGCGCTCCCTGCTTGAGCACCTGTGGCCGGTGGTTGCGCCCGCGTTCGAGCAGGCAATCGCCCAGGTCGAAACGTCGCTGCAGCCGCGGGCTGTGATAAGTGCGGCCGCGCCGCACGCGATTCGCCGGCTCGTTTCCGGCTGGCGGCTGCCCAAGCCGCCTGCGGGAATCGCGTGGCGGCCACGCGCCGAGATCGTCTATGAAGCGCGGAGTCCGCTCGACGAAGTGGAATTCTCCTGGGCTTCCGAAACCGCAAAGCACGTCGGCACGGTGGTGCACGGCTTCCTGCAGTGGATCGCCAAGGACGGGTTGGAACGCTGGAACGCGCAGCGCATCGGCGGCATGCATGACGCGTTCGCATGCGGACTGGCGCCGCTCGGCGTGCCGCAATCGGAAATGCAAAGCGCCGTCGCGCGTGTTGCGGAAGCGCTCACCGCGAACATCACCGATGAGCGCGGCCGTTGGGTGCTGGGTGCGCAAGCGGAAGCCCGTTCGGAGCTGCGGCTCACCGGCGCGCTGGCCGGCGAGATCGTGAGCGTGGCGATCGACCGCACTTTCGTCGACGAGCACGGCACGCGCTGGATCGTGGATTACAAGACCGGCATACACGCGGGCGGCGACCCCGAAGGCTTCCTTGACCGCGAGCAGGAGCGCTACCGAGCCCAGCTCGAGCGTTATGCCGCGCTCGTGCGCGAACTGGACCGCCGCCCGATCCGGCTCGGGCTTTATTTCCCGCTGCTCAGGGGCTGGCGCGAATGGGCCTTTTGAAGGCGCGATGAAGCGGCCGTTGCCGGCTCTGTCTTGAGCTGAGAACGTCAGGCCGAGCCTGAGAGAGCGGCGAGGATCGCCGGGTTTTTCTTTCTCTCGGCGATGACGGCTGGCGTGAGCCCCTTGGCGGATTTTGCGTTCGCGTCTGCGCCCGCCGCCATGAGCACCTTCACCACTGCCAGATGGCCATCGGAGACAGCCGTGTGCAGCGCAGTCAAGCCTTCGTTGTCGGTTTCGTTGACGTGCGCGCCTTTCGACAGCAGGAAACCGACGATCCGGTCATGGCCCCACATCGTGGCCTGCATGATTGGCGTCAATCCCATGGTGCTCTTCGCGTTCACATCCGCACCCTTTTCCACGAGGAGCTTGGTCATTTCGGGGAATCCCTTGAAAGCGGCCCAGTGCAGCGGGGTGAAGCCCTGGGCGTCACGCACGTTGATGTCCGCTTTCGCTTCGATCAGGACTGCCGCTACCGATGTCCTGTTGAGGCTCGCGGCTCTCAGAAGGGGCGTCCATCCCGAGGCGTCCTTGTCGTTGGGCCTGACACCGGCCTTCAGGAAAATCTTGACCGCGCGCTCATTACCCAGTTGGATTGCGCGGTCGAATCCCTTCACGTTGAACTCGATCTGCTCGGCGGCCAAGGTACGCCTTGCGAGGTCGCTCGCCCACGGGTCGTCATTCTCGTCACGCTTCATGTTCCGCAGTTCCAGCACCCTGCCGTGAATCCTTGCCAGCGTGAGAATGTCGTTCAAGACGTCCGGGGGAAAACCCTGGCGCCCGCCGCGCTTGTCAACCATCAGTTCCCCGAA
>MERG01000053.1 GCA_001771985.1 Betaproteobacteria bacterium RIFCSPLOWO2_12_FULL_62_13
CGCCAAGGCAACCCAGGTCGTTTGGAAGCCACGCTCCGTCGTGCGCTTCAACACGCTGCTTGGTGTTCCTCTGACCCGGTATGTATTGAGAGCAACGGCCAGGGTTCCGACAATGCCAATCTCGCCGCGTGTCACGGCTGCTGCCTCTTGCCGGAGACTTCCTGTGAGGAAGGCAACCGTCTCCTCGACCGCGCCCTACTCGTTGGGACGCCGCAGACTTCAAACCTTGGCTTCTTCTCGACACTACTTGTATAGCCATTGCGATGTCTGACGTTTTCACCAGAGCCAAGCGTTCGGAAGTGATGTCGCGCATCAGGGGACGTGACACGGAGCCGGAGCGTGTCGTACGCTCCATGCTCCACAAAATGGGATATAGATTCAGACTGCACATGGCCCGGCTTCCCGGCAAACCGGATATCGTGTTGCCGCGATACAAAACGGTGATTCTAGTTCATGGATGCTTTTGGCACCGCCACAACGGCTGTCGGTTCGCCTACACACCGAAAAGCAGGAAGCAATTTTGGTTGAAGAAGCTCGAATCAAACGTAATGCGAGACCGTCGCGTAAGGATGGAGCTTGCAAAGCTAGGCTGGCATGTAATCACTGTTTGGGAATGCGAGCTACGATCTTCTGATCAACTTTCCAACCGGCTGAATGTCGCACTGAATCGACAACGCCTGCTGGACCGATAGAACCTCGCGCCAGTGCCCATCCTAGCGGGCGCGCCATGCTTGCGGAACCGAGCGATAGCAGACGGAGGCCCAATACGCGGGGGCTATTTTGTGTTCGGAAGGCGCGGCAGGCACCGGTACTTCGGGACACCGGAGATGTAGATCGCCTGCAGTTCTGCGCGGGCAGATGCTTCCACCCGATCTGGACGCCGCCGGGGGAGCCGCAGCCTGGATCAGGACGCCCAGCGCCATCGCGGCCCCAAAACGGCTTCTGACTCCCACTCGACAGGGGGGGGTGATTCGGCTTCTTGTGGGGGCCCTTGACAATATGTAGCCACGCGGCTACATTGCTCCAGTGATTGCAATTCGCAAAACCGACCACTTTGCTCAGTGGCTCGATGGTCTGCGCGACATTCAGGCCAGAGCCCGCGTCCAAGCCAGGATCGAAAGACTGGCCGTGGGAAACCCTGGCGATGTTGCGCCAGTCGGGGAAGGTGTGTCGGAATTGCGAATCCACTATGGACCGGGTTACCGGGTGTATTTCAAAAAGCGGGGGCGAGAGCTGATCATTATCCTGGCCGGAGGAGATAAGAATTCTCAGGCAAAAGATATCAAAGCAGCTCTGCGACTCGCTCGTGACCTTTCGGAGTAACCAGAATGGCTAAGACCGCTACTACTCGATACGACGTTGCTGAACACCTCAGAACCCAAGAGGAAATGGCCGCCTATCTCGAGGCCTGCCTTGAAGAGGCGGATGGAGATGCCGCATTTATTGCCAAAGCGCTTGGCGACATCGCCCGCGCTAAAGGCATGTCACAAGTTGCACGCGATGCCGGACTATCCCGCGAAAGCCTTTACAAAGCACTTTCCGGCGAGCGCAGCCCAGGCTTCGATACTATCCTCAAGGTTGTCGGAGCTCTGGGTCTGAAGCTCCATGCCCAGGCAACTCATCGCTGAGACAGATACGGTCCTGCGCGGGCAGATGCTTCCACCTTATCTGGACGCCGCCGGGGGGCAGCCTGGATCAGGACGCTCGGCGCCATCGCGGCCGTAAGACGGCTTCGGACTCCCACTCGATAGGCGGGGTTGATTCGGTTTCCCGTGGGGACGCCACTCCGGCGCGAAGCTGGGCACCGCATCCGGCTTCGCTTCTTTCGATAGCGTGATGGCCCGCGCCAGGGCGCGGTAGCTGCCCTTGATGCGCAGCTCGCTGCCGTCGAGCCGCACCTCGTCGACCAGCAGGTTCGGGTAGGCTTTGCCGAATCCGGACGCGGTATCCAAAAGCCGCGCCCTCAGCGCACGCGTGAATTTCGCAATGTGCGCCGGCGTGAGCCGATTGACCGAAACCTCCCGTTCGTCGCGCAGCTCGGCATGCGCGTCCAGGATGTCCTGCCGGCGTGCCTGGAGCTTCTGCGAGCGCTCCTGGAGCGTCGTATCGAGCGGCAGGACGCCTTTTTCGACCGCCTCATACAAACGCGCGATCCTGTTTTCGACCTCCTTGAGTTCCCGCATCAGCTCTTGCAGCCGCGCATCCTCCGCGGGGCGTGCGGGCGCGTTGGCGCTTGTGCAATTCGCGCAGCATGATCTCGACCCGCGTCTGCGTGAACACTTTGTCGGCCAGTGTTCTGAGGACGGCCCGCTCCGTAGCCTCGCGGCTGAGATTGCGTCCGGCACAGCGATCCGCGCCCTTGTTCAACCGCCCGGAGAATTACGGGGGAGTCAGTGGCGGCGGTATCTGGCAGGTTCTTGTAAAGGAACAAGGCGGCGAAGCGCAGGTATCCGAATGCTTGCTATCGGGTGTAGCTTTTTACCAGACAGTGGTAGACGGGGGCATTGATCTTTCGTGCCACGGTCGCAGAAGCATTCATGAGCATGCTTTTGCTGGACAACCGCCGGGATAACTCCAACTGTTAAGCCACCGCCTCCGGCGGTGAGAATCACAAAGGCTACCTCAGCTCGCCGGCCGAGGACCGTACGAGACGCGCCGCTTGAGCTACGCCGCTTTTCTTCTGGCATGGGTTGCGCGTTTCTTGTATGCCACTTTACGAGAAACAGGCGCAGCAGCCTCGAAGGCCGCACGCACCGCGGCCGGCTGTTTCGATGCGACCAAGAGCAGGGCGCGGGCAGGGCCGTGGGGCTCGCGTCGCTCCTGTTCCCAGTTACGCAGCGTGCCAAGACTGACACCCATGAAGCCGGCAAACTCCGGTTGTGAAAGTCCGAGTTCCTTCCGAATCGCCGGCACGTCAGCGGCCTTGGGCATCTCGACTGTATGGGTCTTTAGCTTCAATTCACCGCGCTTCCAGGCCTTGATCTCTTCCAGCCCTTGGATGATTTCCTGTCCAATGTTGCGTTTGCTCATTTCAGTTCCTCGATCAGCTTGACAATCCGTTTCAGCTCCGCTGCGCTCAGGTCTTCCTTTTCGCTCTTGCCGTAGAGGGTAAGTAGGAAAATCTGGTCGTCGGCCCGAACCCAGTAGTAGATAACGCGCACGCCGCCGGACTTACCCTTGCCGCCCGCAGCCCACCGGACTTTGCGTACTCCGCCAGAGCGTTGAATGACGGCGCCGGCGTCCGGCCGTTCGATGAGAAAGTTCTGAAGACCGCGATATTCCTCATCGCTCAGGTAGTCGGGCAGCAGCTTGCTAAAAATGCTCGTTTCTACGAATACCATGCTGGATCATACGCCAATGGCGCATGTAAGTCAACGGCGTATATCGGGCGGGCCGGATGTCCGGGTGCTGGAGGATCGCGCCGGCCCGGTTCTCTCTTTCAAAACGGATCGTTTGCTGCCCCGACATCCAGTTCTTCCCGCTCGGTGCTGCTCAGCCGTCAGGCTAAACTCAGGACCTCGACCCAATGGCGCCTGGCTTCATCCCCGGTGGGACGCCAGCGATATGTCGACTGATCGTGATCCGCGCTTTCTTCTATTCTTAATCCAGGCAATCAATTATGATTTTTCACCAGGCGCAAGCACGCTTGAGATCGTCGAGCGCGGTCGCGAGCGCGTCCATCCGCATGCCGTCGCGCTCGAGCGGAATGCCGACCGGGGTGACGCCGAGCCGGTTCAGCCGGTTGATCGAGCCTTGGTAGCAGTCTTTTCCAATATGGTATGAGTCTGAACTGGGGGACGTATTTCCAACGAGGTATGAGTCTGAAGCGAAGCGATTGGGTGGATCATTCAGGACATGGTGATCGACATGAACGAGACGCGACTTTGTTCGCTGGAGCAATTACGGGATTTTCTGGACGCAACGGCGGAGGTGCAGTTTTTGCCCGCCGAGGGCGAGGACGCGCGCTACGCGCACCTCGAGGCGGTGCTCGAGCGCTTTGGTTACCGGCGGCTGGGGCGCAAGCACAAGGGTCTGGTGCTGCGCTACTTGGTGCGCACGACGGGCTATTCGCGCCAGCAGGTGAGGCAGGCACGCTGCCCCGCAGCAACCCATCGAACCGACGCAGAGGCTCGCCGCACATCGCGCGAATCTCGGTCGGTGTCCACGCGGGGGGGCGCTTCAGTGCAACTAGCAGCGGTGACCTATGCGGCGGGGGCCGCGTAGGTCTCTCAGGCCGCTACCCGCCACTCCCACGGTAGCTCATCCGCGTTTTAAAGCGTTGCCCGGTCGTGGTTGGAACTCAGGTGAAACAGTCTGCTATAGTGAGCAGCATCGGTGGTGCCGTTTAACGGATGGTGGATGATGAAAAAGAGAACCGGGAGAAAGAAGAATATCGGGAAGAGGATCGACTTCGAGTACGAAGAGGTTCTGGACCCAAAAACGCAGGGGTTGATCAGGGCAGCCTGCGCAGTGGTGGCGGGCTGTCCCACCTGACTGCGCAACGCCTTCGCGGTCGCGAAGGATGGCGGTGCCACTCCAGCCGAGTTGAGGGAAGCTATAGCCTACGCGATTATGGTTTCTGCTGGACGAGCCCGAAATTTTGCCCTCGGCTACGAGGAAGAATTGGGATTCAAGTAACGGTTCTAGACCGAGAAATCCAGTCCAGTGGCGGCAATACGAACAGCCACGCGCCCCGAGTTTCAATCTGGGTTAGCGCAACATCAAGCTGGGCACGTAATGGACAATCCGCGTCTCCAATCGTTGACGGAAACCACCCGATTGCTTGGCGAGCCTGTCGAACTCATCGAGTTTCTCGCGCATCCCTTGGAGCGGGCATATGTGGTACAGTAAAGTCGTCACCTCATCAGACGCCTATTTCAAGAATAGTTTTCCAAGAAGCTCAAATATAAGGAGAACCAACCATCATGCTAACGTTCGAAGAGTATTCACAGAAGTACCCTTGCATTCGCATGGAACGGCGCAACGGGATACTTCAAATGATCACCCATACGAATGGTGACACACTTCAATGGGTTTACAATGACCCTGAGGCTTATCCCGGAATCTATTACCATCTCGGCGAAGCCTTTCATGACATAGCAAGCGATGTTGAAAACAAGGTGGTAATCTGGACGGGTGCAGGCGATGCTTTTTCCGGCCCCCCGCCAAAAGGGAAGTCGCCGCCGCGGAGTCCTCGCGGGTGGGAGCGATCCAATTGGAAGGGAAGGCATATGCAGATGAGCCTGCTCGATATTGATGTGCCCGTCATTTGTGCCGTCAATGGCCCTGCCCTGAAGCATGCCGATCTGATTTTTCTCTGCGATGTTGTTCTTGCCGCTGAGCACACTGCTTTCCAAGACGGTCATATGCTGTGCGATACTGTGCCCGGCGATGGAGCGCATGTCGTCTACCCTCTTTTGATGGGACTGAATCGCGCCAGGTATTTTCTGCTCTTCAGCGAGACCATTTCGGCCCAGCAGGCATTAACACTCGGTCTGGTGAATGAGGTCCTTCCCAGAGAAAAACTCTTGCCTCGGGCATGGGAATTAGCCGAACAGCTTGCCCAAAAACCACCGCTGGTAACGCGTCATGCGCGTACCCTATTAGTCCAAACTCTGAGACGTCAAATGCTCGAAATGCAGGGTTACGGACTAGCGCTTGAAGGGTTGGCAAATCTGGATGACGATCCGGAAGGCACATTGCAACGGGACTTTCCGGGACCTTCCAAAGCAAAATTGCGTCGTTAGTTGACAAAGTAAGCATCCAAAACGGACTGATGACCCCGTATGGTCAAGAAATTCGTTGGCCTGTTTTTAGACGTCAACCTTTTGAGGGGGTGCGAGCTATGCGATTCCTATTGCATCGCCTGTTGTCGGCGCTAATGATTTTGCCGTTCGTCTACGCGGGCTGTGCCGGCGCGCAGAATTACCCCAATAGGCCCATACGCCTCATCATTCCATGGCCGTCCGGCGGCGGCACAGACGTGACGTTCCGGCTGTGGGCATCGCAATTGGCGGAAGATCTCGGCCAGCAGATCGTGGTCGACAACCGCTCCGGCGCGGGCTCGATCATCGGTCTGGATATCGTTGCCAAAGCGCAGCCCGACGGCTACACGCTGGGGGCGTCCAACATTGCGTTCGGTGCGAACCCGTTCTTGCGCAGCAAAATGCCGTTCGATACGGAGAAGGACCTGATTCCGGTCAGCATGACCGCGTTCGTGCCGATGGTGCTGACCGTGCATCCCTCGATGCCGGCAAAATCGCTGCAGGAACTGCTCGCGCTCGCCAAGGCGAAGCCGGGCACCATCAATTACGCATCGGCGGGCAACGGCAGCGCGAGCCACCTGGTCACCGAGCTTCTTCTTGACGTGACCGGCGCCAAGATGGTGCACGTCCCGTACAAAGGCGGCGCTCCCGCGAACATTGCGGGAATTTCAGGCGAGGTCAAAATGGTGTTCGTCGCGATTTCCGCCGGGATAGGTTACATAAAAACCGGCAAGTTGAAGGCGCTGGCCATCAGTACCCTGAAACGCCATCCCGCGCTGCCCGATGTCCCGACCATCGCTGAAGGCATTGGTCAGCCCGACTTTCAGGTGTCCGAATGGCATGGCGTCGTCGTCCCGAAAGGAACACCCCGGGCCGTGATCAGCCGCCTCCACAAGGGAATTGCCAAGGTCCTGGCGATGCCCGATGTGCGCAAGCGCATTCAGGCCGCCGGCGCGCAGCCGCTGGGCACCACGCCGGAAGAGATGGCAAAGTACCTCAAAAATGAGCTGATACGGTGGGAGCGGGTGATCAAGGCGGTGGGCATCCGGCTCGATTGATGGACAACCGCGACGTTGCTGTCGTCATTGGCACGACGGGTGTCACCGGCGCGCCCCTCGCCGAGCAATTGCTCCTGGCAGGGTGGAGGGTCTACGGCGTATCGCGACGTGCGCCGCGCTTGCGAGGCGGCCCCCACGCGCAATTCACCCACGTGCCCGTTGACTTGACTGATGCCAAGGCCACGCGCTTTGGGCTTTCCGTCTGCGGTGACGTAACCCACGTCTTCTATAGTGCGAACGATGCGCACCCCGAGGCGAGGCTCGCAATCATCGCGAACACGCTCGATGCGATCGAAGCAGTCTCGCCTGACTTTGCGAACATCAATCTGCTTCAGGGTACGAAATACTACGGCAGCTATCTGGGACCGTTCAAAACGCCAGCGAAGGAAAGCGACCCTCGGGTGCCCGGCGGTGATTTCTATTACGCCGAAGAAGACTTGGTAACGGCGCGGCAGCGCGGCAAGCGCCGGACCTGGACCGCAGTGCGGCCAACTGCGGTGTGCGGATACGCAGCTGGCAATCCGGTGAATCTCGCTACCATACTTGCAATTTACGGCTCCCTATTGCGCGAGCTAGGTCGACCGTTCGGGTTTCCCGGTACGGCCGCCTGCTTCAATTCGCTCATCCAGGTGATCGATGCCGAGCTGCTCGCGCGATCGGCTATCTGGGTATCGACGAAGGCAGGCTGCGAGAATCAGGCGTTCAACGTCGGCAACGGCGACATATTCCGCTGGAAATACCTGTGGCCGGCGCTGGCTCGCTTCTTCGAACTCGATCTTGCAGGTCCGCAGCCGTACTCGCTGGCGCAGTTCCTAGCTGATAAGCAGCCTCTGTGGAACACGATGACTCGCAAGTGCGGGCTTCGGCCGTTTCCATTCGAGCGTGCGTCGAGCTGGGTGCAAGGCTCGTTTACCCCGCCAAACTCGCGGCTTGCGTGCGAGTACGACTTTATCACCGACATGGTGAAAATAAGACAGAGCGGGTTCGGCGATGTGATCGACAGCGAGCAGATGTTCCTGGGGATGTTCGAGCGATTCCGGAACGACAAAGTGATTCCCTGATGAACAGAACAGTGCGCAGCGGCATTGAGCGCGCAGCCGCTCAGGGGCCGATGAACGCCGCTTCCAGCGTTTCAGAAACGGAGCGGGCCGCGACCGAACGTCCTGCGCCGGAGTATGTGGCCGACGTCGTGGTCGTAGGCGGTGGCGGCTCCGGGCTAGCCGCAGCCATCGAAGCAGCGACACTCGGGCGAGAGGTCATTCTTCTCGAAAAGAACCCCGATCTGGGTGGATCCACGATCCGGTCGATCGGATCGATCACGGCGACGTGCACGCCGCACCAGATTCGCAAGGGCATAAAGGACAATCCGGAGGATCATTTCGAGGACTGCACCAAGTTCAACGAAGCGGTGAAGAGTTCACTCTGGAAGGGCTTTCATACCGAGGACAACCTGGCGCTGCGCCGCATCCTTGTCTATAACGTCGGAGACACGCTCCGTTGGCTGCAGTCGATGGGTGTGCGGTTATTCGGCCCGGTGCTCGAACTGCCGCATCGCAAGCCGCGCATGCACAACGTGCTGCCGAACTCGCGCGCCTATGGTTACTGGCTCGAGAAGCGAGCGCGAGCGCTCGACGTTGACATTCGGACGCAGCGTCGCGCGAGGCGCATCCTCTGGAACGGTCGGCGCGTCGAAGGCGTGGAATGCGTGAGCGATGACGGCACGCTCGAGCGATATTGTGCGCGCGGAGGTGTAGTGCTTTCCTGCGGAGACTTCAGTGCCGGGGAGGAGCTCAAGAGACGCTACGCTGGACCCGAGCTAGCGATGATGAAGACGTCATGCAATCCCGCCAACACAGGTGATGGCCATTTCATGGCCATGGAACTTGGCGCGCGCGTAGTGAATTCCCACATGGCTGCTGCGCGCATTCGATTCATTGCCCCTCAACGGCGGAAGCTCGTACACTCGCTGCCGCCATGGCGGGTGCTGACAATGTTCATGGAAATGGCGCTCGACTACATGCCCGCGTGGCTGCTGCGTCCGTTCATCATGAGCTTTCTGACCACGGTTCTCGAGGCGCAGCCCAGCCTGTTCAAGCATGGAGCGATTCTCGTCAACAAAGGCGGATACCGCTTCTGCGACGAGCTCGACCGCCCCGAATTCAAGCTAGCCGAGCAGCCCGACCAGCACGCCTATATCGTCTTCGACGATCTGCTGGCAAGAAAATACTCGAAGTTTCCGCACTTCGTGTCGACAGCACCCGGTGTCGCCTATGCCTATGTTCCCGATTACCAGAGAAGCCGGCGAGACGTATTCCACAAGGCTCCGACCATCGAAGCGCTTGCGCGGAAAATAGGCGCTGATCCACGCATCCTATGTGAGACTATCGGTAAAAGAAACGTCTCCCTTTCGGGCGAGATCAAACACGGCGCAGTGGATCCGGATGCAATGACCATCGAGGTCGGTCCTTTCTATGCCATGGGACCGGTGAGCTGCTTCGCGATGGGCACGGACGGCGGGCTCGCCATCAATGAGCGTTTCCAGATCCTAGCCGAGAACGACCAACCTATTCCCGGTTTGTTCGGCGCTGGAACGGTCGGACTGGGCGGCGTAATGCTCGAGGGACACGGCCATCATCTGGGTTGGGCCTTTACGTCAGGCCGACTGGCGGGACGCAACGCCGCTTACCTCGCAAATACTCCCGATTACGCCGGGAAAGGATAGGAATACAGGCCTGCCCTTGGATTGCCTCATTTGACGATCAACGCGCCGTTAAACGGACAAAGGCGTACTGTCCAACAATTCGAACGAAGTCCGCGCTAGATTTCTGGCATGGGTTCCGTGCCGCCGTTACTGTCGTTTCTGCTG
>MERG01000054.1:0-1382 GCA_001771985.1 Betaproteobacteria bacterium RIFCSPLOWO2_12_FULL_62_13
GAAAAGCGCCGGTTACACGCTCGCCCAGGAGCACGCCTTCCTGCCAAATCAGTATTTCCTGATTTTCCGGCCGGCCAAGTCCTGAGCCTGTGAGTGGTTTCGATCAAAGGAGGATTGTCAGAACCATGGTCAACGTTCACCGAAGAGAATTCATACAACGCATCGCCGCAGGCAGCGCCCTGCTTGCGGTTGGAAAGTCCACCTTTTCAGCAGAGATGGCACATGGCACAGATTCGGAGGCCACTCCGGCCTTCAAGCCGGATGTCGAAATCGAACTCGCGGCGACCCCGGGCGAAGTACCCCTCCTGCCTGGGGCGCCCACGCGCGTCTGGCAGTTCAAGGGCAAAGTCATCAGAGGAGACCCGAGTGCATTCCAGATGCTGCCGGGCGCCGCGCTGCCCGTAATCCGCGTCCGTAATGGTCAGAAACTCCGGATTCACTTTGCCAACAATCTCAACGAAGAGAGCATCATCCATTGGCACGGCCTGCATCTCCCGCACAAGATGGACGGCCATCCGATGTACGCGATCCGCCCCGGCCGACGCTTCGTCTACGAATTCCAGATCGACAACCGGGCCGGCACCTACTGGTTCCACCCGCACCCGCATGGCCGAACCGGCGAGCAGGTGTACCGCGGGCTGGCGGGGCTTTTCGTCGTGAGCGATGATGAAGAAAAGGCGGCCCGCCTCCCCTCCGACGAATTCGATCTGGCGTGGGTGCTGCAAGACCGCCTGTTCGACCGCAACAATCAGCTCCTCTACGCCAGGAACATGATGGAGCGCATGCAGGGCTTTCTTGGCAACCGCATCCTGATCAACGGCCAGCCGGATTTCGTGCAACCGGTGGCCACCACCGCGTACCGAATCCGGCTGCTCAATGGGTCCAATTCGCGCATCTACAAACTCGCCTGGGATGACGGCAGGCCGTTAACCGTCATCGGCAACGACGGCGGACTTTTGGAACGGCCGGTTCAGCGCCCGTATGTCACCCTCGCTCCGGCAGAGCGGGTGGAATTATGGATGGACTTCAGGGACCGCAGTGTGGGCGACCAGATCACATTGCGCAGCCTGCCTTTCAACGCCGGGATGAGCATGATGCGCGCCGCGGCCATGGCCAACGGCAGCGCCTTCCCGGTGCTCAGGGTTCGCGTCGATCGTAAGCTCGCGAAACCCCATACCCTGCCGGTAAGACTTTCCAATATTTCACGCCACCGGCTGGAAGATGCGGTGAACCGTAGTTCGCCGCGCACGTTCAGTCCCGCGATGGGGATGGGTCGAGTCAGCCTCAACGGCCGCAGATTCGAGAAAATGGACGAAGTGGCGGAAAACGAAATCGTCAAGCTCAACACGCTCGAGGTTTGGGAATTCGCCAACGATGCCAGC
>MERG01000054.1:1476-10372 GCA_001771985.1 Betaproteobacteria bacterium RIFCSPLOWO2_12_FULL_62_13
TCTGGTCATGCCGGGCGAACGGGTCAAACTGCTCATGAAATTCACCGACCATACCGGCCTTTATCTCTACCATTGCCACATCCTGGAACACGAGGATATGGGCATGATGCGTAACTATCTCGTACGGGCGTAACAGGACACTTTCGGCGATGCACGCACAAACACGCGGGATTATCCGGTACCTGGAGCGGGCCGCGGCGTGCCTGGACCCAGCCATCAAGAAACGTCTGCGGTCGGCACGCGCCCTTGCTTTGTCAGGGTCAAAGCGCGCGCCGAGGTCAAGACGCAAGCGGCTCGCGCCTTCTGCACACTGACAGACGTACCCGATCCGCGAGCAAGGAGCGTGCAGGTAAAGACGTTTCGCTCGCGCGATACAGGAAACCGCTACTAACAGGAACACGCCCCGCGCGCTGGACAGCCTGTGCAAAGTCACGCAGCAGTGCGTGGCTTGCCATGCCAAAGCGCGCCCTCGCGCAAGACAAGTTCCGCAGGATCGGCAACGATCGCGTCGATACCGTTGCGGCTGAAAAAATTGCTGAAACAGCAAGAACTCGGGGCAGAGGTATTGTTCCCCCGCCATTCACCCGAGGTTCATCTCGCCGGAGCGTTCGAGTTCATCTTTCAGCGCCTCGATACGGGCGCGAACTTCATCGCGCGCCGCGCGGAAGCGATGTCTCATCTTCTCGGGCGAGAGACTCGGATCGGGGCTGGCCGGATCTTCGATCGGCCAGTGCAGGCGGCGCACGCGGCCCGGTAGAACCGGGCAGACTTCTTCGGCGCAGAGCGTGATGACGAGGTCGAGCGCCTGCGTATCAATCACGTCGACCGATTTCGACCGATGATGGCCGATGTCGATGCCGGTTTCAGCCATCGCTTCGATGGCGTAGGGATTGACCTTCGAGGGCTGCGATCCGGCGCTCATCACCTCGGCCCGATCGCCGAGGATGTGCCGGGCGAGCCCCTCCGCCATCTGGCTGCGCGCCGAATTGGCGACGCAAAGGAAGAGGATGCGTGTCACGGCGTGGCTTGCCGCGCTTGCCCGATCGCTTTGCCATTGCGCCGGACTGCGGCCCCCTGCTCATACCAGCCCCTGGTCGCATTCACGATCTTCACCACCGAAAGCATGACCGGAACCTCGATCAGCACGCCGACGACCGTCGCCAGCGCCGCCCCTGACTCGAAGCCGAACAGGCTGATCGCTGCGGCGACTGCCAGCTCGAAGAAGTTCGAGGCGCCGATCAGCGCCGAAGGGCAGGCCACGCTGTGCTTTTCACCCAACGCACGGTTGAAGAGATAAGCGAGCGACGAGTTGAAAAAGACCTGGATCAGGATCGGCACGGCGAGCAACGCAATCACCAGCGGCTGCTTGAGAATCGCTTCACCCTGAAAGGCGAAGAGCACCACAAGCGTTGCAAGCAGCGCTGCAATGGACCACGGCCCGATCTTCGCCATCGCCGCGTCGAATACGGCCTGGCCTTGCCTGAGCAAGGCGCTTCGCAGCAGTTGGGCGATGATGACGGGAATGACGATGTACAACACCACCGATGTCATGAGCGTCGCCCATGGTACCGTGATACTGGAAATGCCGAGCAGCAACGCGACGATCGGCGCAAAGGCGAACACCATGATCGTGTCGTTCAACGCAACCTGCGAGAGCGTGAAGAGCGGTTCGCCGCCGGTGAGCCGGCTCCACACGAACACCATGGCCGTACAGGGTGCTGCGGCAAGCAGGATGAGGCCGGCGATATAACTGTCGATCTGGCCGGGGGGCAGCCACGGCGCGAAAAGTTGATGGATGAAGAGCCAGCCCAGAAAAGCCATGGAGAAGGGCTTCACCAGCCAATTCACGAAGAGCGTGACCCCGATGCCTCGAACATGCTGCCGCACTTCGTGCAGCGCGCCGAAGTCCACTTTCATGAGCATCGGGATGATCATCACCCAGATCAGCACGCCGACTGGAAGATTCACCTGCGCAATTTCCATGCGGCCGATCGCGTGGAAGGCAGCCGGAAGCATCTGTCCCGCGACGATGCCGGTCACGATGCACAGGAATACCCAGGCCGTGAGATAGCGCTCGAAGATGCTCATCGAAATGCCGGTGGCTTGTTTGATGGTGACTTCACATTGCGCGGACATGGAATGACGACTCCTTCGGGAAGACTTTCGCGATCATGTCGGGGTAGTTTCGGTGATTGGGGAGCGTTCGCCCGCCAGTTGCAGGAGAATATCCGTGCCGGCCGGTTCATCGTGCAGCAGCGGCACGACTGCATAACGCCTGGCGTGATGGGCGGCGATGTCCTCGATGTGCGGCAGCTCGTTGTGTGCGCGCTGACGAAGGAGCGGCGAGACCGTGGAAGTCGCCGCAAGGCTGTTGTTGATGATCCAGGCCCACGGCTCGATGCCGGCGCGGCGCAAGTCATCCTGCAAGCTCGCCGCCTCGAGGACCGGAGTCCTTTCTGGCAATGTGACGATGAGCACCTTGGTTCGCGTGGGATCCTGCAACTGCATCATGGGAGTCCGGAAGCGCAGTCCAGTCGCTCCCAATTGCCGGGTCATCTCCCGGTGGTAGGCGCCGGTTGCATCGAGCAGGAGCAGGGTGTGCCCGGTGGGCGCTGTGTCCATCACCACGAACTTCTTGCCTGCTTCACTAATGATGCGCGAGAAAGCCTGGAATACGGCGATTTCCTCGGTGCAGGGCGAGCGCAAGTCTTCTTCCAGCAAGGCACGCCCTTGGGCGTCAAGCCTTACGCCCTTCGTTTCCAGTACATGCCGGCGGTAGCGTTCGGTCTCAGCCTTCGGATCGATCCGGCTCACGGCCAGGTTGTCGGGGATGCCGGCCAGCGTCTCGGACAGATGGGCGGCAGGATCGGAAGTGGTGAGATGCACCGGGAATCCGCGATGGGCGAGCGCAACCGCAAGGGCGGCAGCGAGGGTAGTCTTGCCGACGCCGCCTTTGCCCATGAGCATCACCAGACCATGGCCATCCGCTGCGATGCCGTCAATGAGCGTGCCGAGCGTGGGCGCGTCGAGCGCCTCCTGAGGATCGGCAGCGGAAAGAGAGGGCGACGTTTCTGACTCGACGAGCAGCCGCCGCAGCGCCGCCAATCCGATCACATTGAAAGGCTTGAGCGCAACATCGTCGCGAGGCAGGACCTCGAGTGCTCCAGGAATCGCGGCGAGCGCCGCCCTCTCGCGGCCGAAAATCGCGGCGGCAAGCGGATCGTGGCCCGTTTCGCCCGGCGGCAAGATGCCATTGATGACGAGATATTGCTGAGTCAGTCCGATGGCAGCGAGTTCCTCCTGCGTGCGCGCTGCTTCGCGCAATGTCGCCTGCTGCGCTCGGGCCACCAGAATCAGGCGGGTGCGATGCGCGTCCGCCAGAGCATCAACTGCCGCCTTGTACTGCGCCCGCTGTTTCTCCAGCCCGGCAAGCGGGCCAAGACATGACGCACCTCCCTTGCCCGCTTCGAGAAAGCCGCTCCACGCCCCCGGCAACTGCAGCAGGCGTATCGTGTGGCCAGTAGGCGCAGTGTCGAACACGATGTGATCATGATCGGCCACCAATGAGGCATCGGTCAGCAGTGCGGTGAATTCATCGAAGGCCGCGATTTCGGTGGTGCATGCTCCCGACAATTGCTCTTCGATGCCCTTCACCACATCGTGGGGCAGCACCCCGCGCACCTGCCCAACGATGCGATCGCGGTACGCCTGCGCAGCGGCCTGCGGATCGATTTCCAATGCGGACAACCCCGGAACATCGTCAAGCGGTGTGATGCGGTTGCCGATCACGATGCCGAACACCTGCCCGACGTTGGATGCGGGGTCGGTGCTGACGAGCAGAACGCGCTTTCCGCCTTCCGCGAGCTGAACAGCCGTGGCGCAGGCAATCGACGTCTTGCCTACGCCGCCCTTGCCGGTGAAGAACAGGAATCGTGGCGGGTTGTCGAGGAATCGCATGCGTGCAGCTTCCCGCATCAGCAGCAGCGGCTGCCGCCGCAGCAACTGCTGGCCACCTTGATTTCGATCGCGCGCTGCTCAATTCCGGCCCAGCGCGCCAACTCCCCGCGGTTGGGGTAGCGACCCGTCAGCACGATCTCGCCGTCAACGAGAATCAGAGGCAAGCCTTCCTGGCCCGCGCGCTCCAGAAATCCTTTGACCACCGCGTTCTGCGCGAACGCCAGCGGCCGCTGAGACAGATTGAAGCGCTCGATTGTGGCGCCAGCCTTCTTCGCCCAGTCAATATCGGCGGCAAAGGTGACGAGCTGCTGGTCGACATCAACGCCACACACGCCGGTGCTGCAGCAAAGGGCCGGGTCAAATACCTGGATCGCTTTCATTTGCAGACTCCTTGAAAGATTGTGAGGCGGTTCACGACACCCGGTCGCCGATGCGGTCGAGTTCCGCCTTCAGGCGCACACGGTCGTCTTGGATGCTTTCCAGCGGCAGCGTGAGGAACGCCTCGATCCGTGCGCGCAGGATGCGGTAGGCCTTGGCGAAGGCCGCGTCGATTTCGGCGTCGGTGCCGGTTGCCTTGGCCGGATCGTCCACGTCCCAGTGGGCGCGCAGCGCCGTTCCCAAGTAGGCAGGGCAGGTCTCGCCCGCGGCGCTCGAGCACACGGTGATCACGATGTCTGGCGTCAGAGGGAGGTTGTCCCAGGACTTGCTGCGGCAGCCCCCGGTCGCGATACCCTCGCGCGCGAGCAGCGCGAGCGAGCGCGGATGCACGTACCCCGCAGGCCGGCTGCCTGCGCTCATCGCGCGCCAGCCGGTAGGGGCAAGATGATTGAACGTGGCTTCCGCGAGGATCGAGCGGCACGAGTTGCCGGTGCAGAGAAACAGTACGTTCATCGGTCAGGCCGTCTTTGCGGTCGAAGGCGTCCGGGGCAGTGTGCCTTTCGCACGGCGCGGGATCGCGCATTGTTCAGGATTTCCCGCGCAGCACTCCTCGGTCAGGTAGGCGATCAGATCCTGCATCAACGGCAGATTGGCCCGGTAACGCTGGAACCGCCCTTCCTGCTCCACTGTGAGCAGACCGGCTTGCGTCATGGCTTTGAGGTGAAAAGAGAGATTGGTCGGTGGCAGATCCAATGCGGCGGCGATATCGCCGGCCACCATCCCCTCCACGCCTTTTCGAACGAGCAACCGGTAAATATCGAGCCGGACACCGGAGGCAAGGGACTCGAAGAGGGTTACGGCGCTGGTCTTTCGCATGGTTTAATAGTTCAAATATAGTTGAACTATTAAACCATGAAAGCTCGGACACCGCAAGCCCCGTCTTTGATCCAAATCAACTGAACTGCTCGCGACGTGTCCGCGCCGCGAAGGCTACCCGCCGACGGGCGCGCGTACTATCGTCACCTACACGTGACACCGAACAGTGAATCAATGGACCTAGGCTGCCCTGCCCTTCGCTTCGAATTGATCGAGCGCCTCGAGCGCGTCGCAGCCGTACATGAGAGCGGGGCCACCGCCCATCATGATCGCGACACCGATCGTTTCCAGGATTTCCTTCCTGGCGGCGCCGGCCTTGAGCGCATCGTGGACGTGGTAGGCAATGCAACTATCGCAATGACCCGCAATGGAGATCGCGAGCGCCATCAGCTCCTTGGTCTTCGTCGACAGCGCACCTTCAGCCTGGCTTTCCTTGTGCAGATGGCGAAAGCCGCCCAGCGTTCCCGGCGCCTCCATCATCAGCTTCGCCACCAGTTTCTGCAGTTGCTCGTATTGCTCCGGATAGTTGGTCATGAAAGTTTGCTCCTTCCATTGGCGGTTCACGTGATCCCTTGTCTGCCCCGCGTTAGCTCACGCCGAAGACATCCACACGTATGTCCTCGGCCCGGATTCCTGCGGCCCGCAAATGGGCGACGACGGCGGCGAGCATCTTCGGCGGCCCCGCCACGTAGGCGTCGCGGTCGGCGATCGCGATGACTGGCGCCCACAGCGCGTCCACCACGGTGCCCGTGACGGTAGTGATACCCGGCGGAATGCCATACGCGCCGAACCCGCGCTCGGCGGCAAGCACGATGCGCAAGCTCTTGTCCGACCAGTTCCAGTGCTCGAGACGATCGATCTCATAGAAATCCCGTTCGTCCACCACCCCCCACACGAGGACCATGTCCCGCTGCGGAGCGAGCTTCAGTTGCTGCTCGATCAACGCCTCGATCGGCGCGAACCCCGTGCCGCCCGCAACGAACAGGAGCCGCCGGTCTACCGGCGAGCGCATCGTGAACGAGCCGAGCGGCCCGCGCACCCGCACGCTGTCTCCGAATTTCATGCGGTTGAAAGCCCAGTCGGACAGGCGCCCGCCCTCGACCTGCCTGATCTGGAGATCGATGCTGCCGTCTTCCCGCGGCGCGTTGCTGATCGAATAGGCCCGGGACAGATATTCGGTGTCCGGAATCCAAACCTCCACGTACTGTCCCGGCGAGAACTGGCAGAAGCATTCGCCCTTGACCTTGGGCGTCAGGCGCACCAGCAGGGTTTTCGCGGTCGGCCGGCTGATTTCGCCGACAACCAGCTCAACGAGCCGGTCGGGATGCGGCAGGTTGCCCCTCCAGGCGAGCTCGCCCCGGCGGCCGCGCAGATCGTCCTCGATCGCGTGGCGCACCTCGGCGCGATCCTCGAGCGCAAATACCGTGTCGAGCGAAGGGAACGAAATCGCGTGGGTCGGGCACGTATTCGCGCAGGTGGTGCAGCCCACCATGCAGTTGAGCGGATCCACCACCACCGCCTTCTTGCGCTCGTAGTCGAAGCGGTAAACCATGCGGCTGCAGCCCGTGACGCACGTGCCGCAGCCGATGCAGGCTTCCTCTATAACGGTCGGATTCCAGTGAATCTCCTCCCGCGGCACGCCGTGCCAGGGTTTCGTGAATCGGGGATCGGGCATAGAGTCTCTCCTTCCTACGCTGCCAGGGGCTTGAGCGGTGTGCCCGGCCCGGACGATGCGGCGGCCCATCGCGACGCCGCGACCTTGATCTGATCGGCAACGATGAGGAATGCCGCCGCGAGGAGCAGCATCGCGCCGACCAGGTGCGCCGGAACCGCGGCCATCAGCCACCCCTGCGTCGCGAGAAGCGTCACCAGGATGAAATCGAACAGCGTCGCGAGCGCCACGAAGCGACCCGGCGCAATCGTCCAGAAGTGCCCGCGCGCACGGTTGACGTAGATGACGGCCTGTACGCCGAACACGAGCCAGACGAAAACGAGGGTGCGGGTCTCTGCGGCGCCGAGCTGAAGCACGTGCTCCGCGGTCCAGAACACCGCGCTGTTCAGCAGGAAGAGGAGCGCGGCGAGACCGAGACCCGCGGCGATCAGCGCGGCGGAATCCGGGCGTGGCGGATCGGTGAGCGCGACGAGCCCCGCGATGCGAAACCCCGCCCCTTCCCCGCTCGCGATCGCGAGCACGCGCGCCCCACCGGCCGAAAGCCGCTCCACCTCCGGGGCGATTTTTTCTAAAGGCACGCCGGCCACTTCGGCCACGGCGGCAGGCGCGCCCTTGACGATGCGCGCGATGCGATCGTCCTGCCGGACCAACACTTCCGAACGCTTGGTGCTCGGATCGAACGGAACGAAACCCAAGCGCGATGGCAGGCTTTCCAGGAGGCCCTTGGCGCGCCGCGCGGGCGCATCGGTATCACGGCGTTGAGGCCGAATTGCTGCAGCAGTTCAGCCGCTTGGGCGCTCGTCAGTCCCTCGGGCGCAGAAACGGGCGTCGCTGACCCGGCCTCGCTGTGCGGCTGACGAATCATGCTGGATATAATGGTGAGGTTAGCTTGCTGGACGGTATGCAAGCTTGATCTGTATCAAGGGCCTCTCTCGATGCGCTGCCTGAGCCAGGCTCGGCCACCCCTCGATCTTCTAGCCCTCCCCGGCGGCGTGCATTAGCGTCGCGTATTGCAGCGGTGACATACGACGTGCGGATTCGAGGCCGCGGAGCGCCTTTCGCCTAACGAATACGATGCGGCAGTTGCGCGCGCAGCCTGCCCAATTGCGCTTCGAGATCGTGAATGCGGTCCAGGAGCGAGACGACCAAGGCTACTGCGTGGAGATCGAGGTCGAAGCTGATACGGAGGCGGCATGCCGTACGGACGGTGACCAGACATCCCCCTTTGAATGTCCACTGCGGCGCATCGGGATCAACAGGGGTAATGGCGCCATAGGCAACCAGTTCGCGCAACTCGTCTTCGGACAAGCCCGACAGGTCCTCGAGTTCCCCGAGCGAGAACTCATGGTCCTCCGTAAGCCATTCGACTTTAACTGGTGTAGCTGCCACTTTTCATCTCCTCTTGAAAGTGCCCGCGCGGATTGAAAGTTGATCCTTCCGCAAGTTGCTTGAACAATGCGCGTTCGCGCTCGTTGGTTGCGGTGGGCACAACGATTTGCGCGATGGCAAAGAGATCGCCCTCTCCGCCATGGGGTTTGGGCAGTCCGCGCTTCGCCAGCCGCAACTGCTGCCCGGCACGGGTATCCGGCGGCACCTTCAGATGGACTGGCCCACCCAACGTCGGGACCTCTACGGTCGCGCCCAACACCGCTTCCCATGGGGCCAAGGGCAAATCGAGATACAGGTCATGCCCGCTCACGCGCAAAAGCGGATGCGGATGCAGCGCGATATTGAGATACATATCGCCATCCCGGCCGCCATTGATCCCCTTGCCGCCCCTCCCGGCGAGCCGCAATCTTTGGCCATCGGTCGCGCCCCTGGGGATACGCACCTTGAAAGCGCGAGGGACGCGACGAAGGAATCCCTCCTTGTCATACTCGGGCACGGTCAGGTTCAGTTCGACTTCCGTGCCGCGAAACGCGTCCTCCAGCGAGATATGGACCGTGACCTCGTAGTCCTGTCCCGGCATTCGGATCTGTCCGGTCCCTGGTCCCGCGCGACGCCGGCCCGCCG
>MERG01000055.1:0-8559 GCA_001771985.1 Betaproteobacteria bacterium RIFCSPLOWO2_12_FULL_62_13
GCCGTGAGATTGAACACCACCATCACGGTGGTCACGATGCCGACCACCAGCAGGTTGGTCAGCATGTCCTGCCGGGAATGGACCGGCCCCCGCAGCCGTTTCAGGATCTCGCTGCTCCAGCCGTCGATCGCCGAGAATGCGTTATCCACCAGCAGCGCCGCCATGACGACCGCCGGGATGTAGCCTGCCCAGGGAACATACGCGAGGCTGGTGACCGCGGCGAGCAGCAGAATGGCGTGGATCATGGTCGACACGCGGGTGCGTCCGCCGGCCTTGTAGTTGGCGATGCTGCAGCTGCCGGCACCGGCGCTGGGGGCCAGCCCGAATGCGGCGTTGGCCATGTTGCTCAGGCCTTGCATTAACAGCTCCGTGTTGTTGTTGGGGCGCGTTCTGGTCAGACTGGCGAGCGACACCGAGTTCATGAGCGAGACGATTGAGCTGACCACGGCAATCAGCAGGGCCGATGGCACCAGTTCCACAGCCAGTGGGATGAAACTCCGATCCCAGCTGATGGCAAGGAATCTCTGCAGTTGTTCCGGGCCTGGCAGCCGGGAAGGGATGTCGCCGATGGTTCCCCCCACGGCAGGTTCGCCCAGCAGCGAGCGCGCCAGGTAGTACGTCAGCGTGCCGAGTATCAAACCCGTCAGGATGGGCGGGATGAACTTGACGAACCCGAGAGACATGCGGATGAACAGCAAGGTGAGCATACCGATCAGCAGACCGTAGGGCTTGAATGCATCCCACCACGCGCCGGCCCCGTCGGACCACATGACCGTCGCGGGCACCCCGAGCAGGGGGTGCAGCTGCGCGAGAAACACCGACACCGCGATTCCGTTCATGAACCCCGCCACGACCGGATAGGGAATGTATTTCACGAAATTGCCGAACCGCAGCGCTCCCAAAAGGGTCTGGAACAGGCCCGCCAGGAGCAGGCACATGAACACGAGGCCAAGGATGCGTGCGATGTCCGGGCCGTCAGGACCCGCGAGCCGCGGATCGGCCATCAGGCCCGCAATGACGGAGGCGGTGATGATCGAAAGCGAGGAATGCGGACCGCCGACCTGGCAGGTTCCGCTGCGTGGCAGGGCGGTGATGAAACTGGAGATGATTGACGCGTACAGCCCCGCCAGTACTCCCAGATACGCGTACGATGGCCCCAGCGGGACCACGGCGAGCATGCCGACCACGACCGACTGCGGGATTGCAACCAGCGCCGAAGAAAGAGCGCCGGAGAATTCGCTTCCGAGGTTGGGGAGTCTCGTGCCTGACTGCGACCACGGGCTGCGCATCGCCACGCTCAATCCCTGGTGCGGCGATGACGCCCGGTCAGCCCTCGTGCGTGTAGGAAGCAAGCGCCGCGGGAGACATTTCGGCCAACGCATCCCGCACGCTGTCATAGCAGCGAATAACCTTGGAGAAATTTGCGATTTCGAATATCGCTTTTACACCGGGCTGAAGCGCCGCGATGGCGATGACCCCGTATTGGGCCTTCGCGCGTTTCTGAGCCACCAGCAAGACCTGAAAGCCTACGCTGCTGATGTAATCGATCCCGGAGAAGTCCAGCACGATGACATTGCCGCCCGGCTTGCATTGCTCGAGATGCGGCTGCAGGGCCCCCTTGAAGCCGTCGGCGGTAGTGCGGTCGATCCGGCCTGATGCTTTGAGCAGCAAAGCATCGCCGACACGCTGTTCGATAAGTTGCATGGCAGTATCCTGACAAATGAATTATGGTTTCCCGTCGTTTCAGGGGTGATGCAACGGTAATTCTAGATCATTTCGACTTCAGGCTGCATTTTTGCGGATTACTCCGACGTGTGTGCGGTCGCCAAGACAGCGCATCAATTCGGTGCGAGCGAGTTCGAGTCCAAGGCGGGGGTCGCCCGAGCTGATGTTGACGCGCTCGCAACGCTCGAGCGCCTCATCCATTACCACCGGGATCGCTGCGCGGAGCGAAAACGGCGCCACCGAACCCAGTTCGTAACCGGTGATGGCCGTGATTTCCTGGGGCGATGCAAAACTCAGCCGCGCATAACCCGGGACGTGTTCGCGGACACGCTGGACGTCGAGGTCCGCCTCGCCGGTCAGGCAGGCGAGCACAAACTTTCCCGCCTTGTCCTTCAGCAGGATGCACTTCACCATCTCTTCGACGGGGACCTGACGCTCCGCGGCGGCCAGCGGCACGGTCATCGCGATGCGCTTGTGCGGCAGCATCCGGAACCCGGCGTGCGAGGCATCAAGGATTCGCATCACCGGCGAGTGGAATTCATCGCCGATGGTAGCCGTGATCACATAGCGGTTCTCGTAGGCTACGCCGTCGCGCAGGAAGAACTCGGCATGGCCTGCGTCGGCGAGTTTCCGGATATGGTCAAACGGATAGAAGTCGCGGAACGGCGTCTCAAAGGGGCCGGTCACCGCGCAGTTGAAGCCGAGCCGGGCGAGATTGGCGAGCGACAGGTCCCTGTTCGAAAGCGAGCCCTGAACGATGGTCAGACGGCCGTTTGCTTTCAGATAGTACCGCGCGAGGAACTGGATCGCGTCATGCAGGAGGCGCCCATCCGGACCAGACCGATAGGACCGGGGGAGATCCTCCCCAAGCGACGGAATCGAGGGCGGATTCGCCACGATGTGGTCGAAGCGGCGACGCCCGAGCGGGGCGTAAAGGTCGCCGATCACGTAATCGAATTCGCCGACATCCTCGTGGTTGCGGTCCACGTTGATCTGCATGACCTTGTCGGCGCCGTTTTCGATCTCCAGCAGCGTGATCTCGGAGGCGCCGAGTTTCCTGGCGGCAATGCCGACGATTGCGGCCCCGGCGCCGAGGTCCAGCACCGACTGGCCCTGCGCGATGGGCATGTTCTCGATCAATATCTGCGTCGAGAACGATGGCGGCATCAGGGTTTCGCTGACCAATTCAAGGGCAAGGGTGACCCCGCTCGGCCGGTTGACGAAGGTGTAGGTGTGAAACTCATGGTCGACGCGGTACATCCCGCCTCAACCGCCCGAGATGGAACTGACGCTGGGTGTACCAAGGTAGCCAGCTTGCAGCCGCCGGCCGATCACCGTCTTCAGATGCTTCATCAGGATGTTGAGCGGGTAGCAAAAGCCGACGAAAAAGACGCAGGCGTACAGGTAGACGGGCAACATGATCTGCGTTTTCCCGGTCGCGTTGATCACGGTATTGCAGCGCGAGACCAGTTCCGACACACCGATGACGGATGCCGTGCTCGACGCCATGACGATGATCAGCGCGTAACTGGTCCAGGACGGAATGAAGAGCAGGGCAACACCATGGTCGCCTTTGCGCCATTGACGGATCGCGGGGCTCAGGTTGTCCGAGCAGAAGCCGATGACGGCGATCGACAGTGCCAGCGAAGCCTTCAGCCACGACGGAAACCCGACGATCGAGGTGGTAAAGGGGACGGTGAATTCACTGGGCAACATGAACGCCAGGTAAAACAGGAACACGAAAGTGGGAATATTGCGTGTGATTTCGGTCAGGTACAGACTCGCCCGGTAGGCGCGCGGTGACGTCGATAGCCGCATGTTGGCGATGACCCATCCGAGCGAAGTGCCGATTATCATGGCGACCAGCGAGATCAGGATGTTCATGGCAAAGCCGCCGGCCAGAAACGGGGTCCAGGTGACCAGATCCCAAATGATTTCCTTGAACGGGATCATTGGGCCACTTCCTGGGCAAGTTTACGCTCGAGTTTTCCGAGCACTCTGACGACGACGAAAATCAGCGCGAGGAACGTCAGCAGCAGGGCGTTCATGACTACGCCGACGTTGCCGTGCTCGGCGACAATCGAGGTGGCCGCGCTCAGCAGTTCCGGCACCGCGACCGCCGAGCCCATCATGGTTGCCTTGCTGACATTGACCAGCGCAGCGACCACCGGGCCGCTCGAATTGGGAATGATTTCCCCTAACGTCCGCAGCGTGATCCGGTAATCGGGCGCGGTTCTGCGGCGCACGCCGGCCGCCTCGAGCATGGCCACCATGACACTCGAGCCGGTGTAGTAGCTCAGGCAGGCCACGACGACGACCAGTGGATTCAGCGTGATGCCCAACCCCGTCAGCAGCGATCCGACCCCAACCAGCACCAGGTAGATCTGGAGCAGCGGCGGCGTCATCCGCCCGCACACGCTGACGAGCAACGTGGCCCGCCGCAGCAAAGCTGCCTTGCGCTCAGCGGCAAGCGCGCCCAGTATCCCGACTGCAAGGCTGCCGCCGATGCACAGCACGGTCAACAGCAGCGTGACCAGCAAACCAGAGAAGTAAGCGGATCTGTCATAGGTGTCGTAGAGGATGGTCAGGTCGATGCCGGTGAGATCCTTGAACTGCAATCCAAATCGGCGCAGGCCGGACGCGTCGGCCGCCGACAGGAAGATCTGATTCCGGCACTCCGGGGTAATGCTGCCGTCCGCGAAGCGACGGCAGATGAATTGGCCGTCGGGACCTTTTTGAGTCCAGCGCACGCGCATGTCCTGCAGGAACTTCGATGGCTGCAGGCCCCAGGCCTTTTCACGCTCGATCAGAAACCCGGTACGGTGCCAGTCGGCGACGGCATCGCTGACCAGTGCCTCGAAGTCGGTTTTGTCCTCGCCGCGGCCGATCGCGATCGACCACGGTGTCACCAGCGAAACCGCGAGCGGCATCTTGTATCCGGCCCACTCAGGCCTGAGGACATCGGCGGCCAGCGCCGTGTTGTCGAACATGTAACCGACGCAGCGCTTGTCACGGACCGCAAGCTTCGCGTCCCGGGCATTGCCGAACATCTGCAGATCGAGTAGATAGCGCCTGGCCATTTCGCGATTGAAATACGCACCCTGGGTCGCACATACCTTTTGGCCGCGTACGTCGGACCAGTCGCGCAACTGGCTGTCAGGCGGGACGAACAGGGTTACACCGGAAGAGTAATAGTTGGGCTCTATCTGGGTTGCTATCTTGCGGCGGTCGGCGGTGTCACCCTGCGTGGCAATGACCATGTCGACGGCGCCTTCTTCGAGCTTCTGCAGGCGGTTGGCGGAGGAAACCGTGACCTTGGTCAGCGTCACCCCGATGCGCCGGGCGATATCTTCGGCCAGGTCGTGCTCGAACCCGATTGGTACTCCGTTTTCGTTGACGGTTCCAAAGGGCGGGTAATCGGTCTTGATGCCGGCCAACAAGGTCCCCCGGCGCTTGATCAGTGCAAGTCGTTCGCTGCGGCGTGCAGCGCCGTCGCCGGCAGGCTGCGCGGCTGCGGGGGGAGAGCCCGTCGCGTCTCCGGTACCGACCCTGGCGGGCGCGGGCGTCGTGCTCGATGCGGGGGACGTTTCAACCGGGGCGGCGGTCAGGAACACTGGACGATGGGGATACTGCCCGTTCGCGGCAGGCTGGCCGCTGGCGATGACCAGCATCGCGATCGCCGGCAATTTCCAGACGCCTCTCATGCCTTCTCCCCGCAGATTGCTCGCATAACCGGTTTCTCCCCGTTCGCTACAGACATTCGGGCGGTGTCGCCGCGGTGATTTCGGAACCACAGAACCATTTGCCGTCCGGGCTCTTCTTGCTCCAGACGGCGCGCATGTTGCGTAAAAATGCGGTCGCCGGAATTTTCCATTGTTGTTCGATGCGGATCAGGTGCCCTTCACGATGCCAGGTAATGATCGCCGAGGAAATCACCTTGTCGAGCGGCCCGCCCGCCTCGGCTTTGGCGATCGCTATCGACCAGGGCGTTGCAAAGATTGTGGTCATCGGCATCTCGAACGTTTGCGACCACTCCGGCTTCAGCAGCAGGGCGGCAATCGCGGTGTCGTCGTAGATCAGCGCGCTGCAACGCCCGTCACGAACCGCCTGCGTCGCCCAGTCCAGCGAATGAAAGGCGACGATGTCGGCGCCGTATTTTACCGTAACCGGGCGGTTGTAAAACGAGCCGCGGCGGCCGCAGATCTTGCGGTTCTTGAGTTGCATCCATTCGCGGAAATTCTCTTCCTTGCGCGCAAGCAGGTTGACTCCCGACGAATAGTAGTGCGGCATCACCGCGGTCAACTGTTCGCGCCGTTCGGGTGTGTCGGACAGCGTTGCGATCAATACGTCGACGCGCCCGGACTGGATGGCGTCGATTCGCTCCACGCTGCGCAAGCCAACCACTTCGAGCTTGACGCCGATACGATCGGCGAGGCTCTGGGCGAGGTCGACTTCCATGCCGGAAATCTCGCCCGACCTGGGGTCCTGGTAGCCCCAAAGGGGAACGTCCTTTTTGACCCCGGCGATCAGCTTGCCTCGCGCCTTGATGTCGTTCAGGCTGTTGGCGTGGCTGAACGGCGACGCCAGCAATGTCATGGCCAGCAACGCTACGGTCGCCAGGCAGCGGCCAGGAACGGCCGAAATCTTCGCGCGGCTCATGGCTTCATCACCGCTAAGACCTGGGACACCCCGGTCGAGGTCCCGGTGGCCCGGTGATACTGCAGCGCGACGCAAGTGATATCGTCAGACTGCGGCGTGCCACCGGCGTGCGCATCGACCGCCTTGACGATCCGCTCGACGGCGTCGTTGGCGCTCTTTGGACGGCTGTTCGCGAAGATTGGCGGCAGGCGCTCCGGGGTAAATTCCTCGCCTCTCTCATCGAAGGCTTCGGTGACACCATCGGTGTAAATGATCACGCAGTCATCGGGCCGAAGAGTGATCGTCGCTTGACTGAAGGGGATGCCTTCAGCCATGCCCAGGGCCAGCCCGCCGGTCGCGGGGATGAACTCGCAGGTGCCGTCGCAATGGATCAGCAGCGGCGGGGGATGACCCGCATTGACGTAGGTCAAAGTGCCGTCGCCCGGATCGAACACCGCGTAGAACGTGGTCACGAACAGGCAGGCATCGTTATCTTCGCAGAGAATGTGATTGGCCACCTCGATGGTTTCGTTCGGCTCGCCGCCGCCGCTCGATGCGGTGGCACGGATAAGCGTCTTCGAAACCATCCCGAAGAGGGCTGCGGGCACGCCTTTGCCGCTCACGTCGGCGACGACGATGCCGATCCGGCCGCCTGCGAGCGGGAAATGGTCGTAAAAATCGCCCCCGATTTCCTTGGCGGAGCGCATCGAACCCCAGAGTCCGAAGTCCTCTTGCTGCGGCCATGTACGGGGCAGAATCGAATGCTGCACGCTGGCCGCAAGGTCGAGTTCCTGTCGGATGCCGACGAGTTCCAGGGACTCCCGGAAGGCCTTGGAAATGGTTTCGAACCACGGCCCCCAAGCGCTCGGTACGATGGGAATCGGCGCCGGCTGGAATTGCGACTCGGCCGCGATATGTTGCACCAGCTTGCCAGCCGGCGCGATGAACTCGCGGCTGGTTACCAGATAGGTCACGACCATCAGCAAAGTCAGGCCGAGGATGACGGCCAGCATGACCGGGCCGCGTTCGAAAATCAGTTTTTTCCAGAGTTCGTTTTGCGGTAAAACGTAAACAAGGTTCCAGGGCGCGCTGATGAACGGGTACCGAATCACCACGTAGCCGCTAATCTCGGTGGGAACACGGGCCGGAATGTCCTCCAGCCGCCGGTTATCGAGGATGCCCGCGGGCATCACGGCAGCCAATGGCGGGGTGTCTTTGACCACCAGCGCGTCGGCATAATGCGTCGGGTGGGCCAAAACCTGCCGGTTGGCGTCAACGAGAAACGGCACGCCGAGCCGGTAGCCAAAATCGCCGTTGATCCGGTTCAGATAGTCGAGTGAGGTGTCGATGCTGACGACGCCACGAAACGAAGTACCGTCGTAGACGGGGGCACCCAGCGGCGCCAGCAGGCCTTTGTCCGCGCCACCGTAGTAGACTGGTGCCCAGTACTTGTAGCGGGTGCGGTCAAGTTCCGGGGTACCGAGACGCCACGTCGGTGTCTCGTAATCCCTGACCGAGAACTGCGACTTCTCTGACTCCGCCCAGGGAAACACGATCGAGAACCGCTCGACGCCGACGAAACGGGACATGACCGCATTCGGCAGGTTGAGACTGATGGCCTGAAAGTCCTGGTCAAGACTCAGTGCCATTTCAACGTCTCGATAAAACCGCGGTGACCGCCCCTCAAGCGCGCCGAGTCCGGTCAGGTTGCCCGTCGCGTCGGGCTCGGCGACTTTGTCGAGGTTAAACGAGGATTTGTCCGCACCCGGCGTGAGCATTCCAATAAGCCGCGAGCGGTCGGATGCCTTGTCGCCGGAATGGGCTGTTGTCACCGTGGCGCCGGTCGCCGCCGCCGAGGCATAGAAGCCCTGTGCCGTGATGCGCATCGCCTCGAGGTAATCGACCGAACTTCTGAGAATGAACTCGATCAGTTGTCCGTGCCGGTCGACGTGGCCCTGAATCGTCTCGATTTCCTCGGCGCGCTTTTGCGTGATTTGGTGCAGGAAAAACCCGAGCGTCAGAACGACAATTGCCGCGTAAGTGGCTCCAACCAATCGGTTGTAGTTGCGAAAGAAATTGATCGAGGCTGGAGGAGTTGACTGTTCTGTGCTCATCTGGTTTTCGAAACTTATGACCGTAAGTCAATGATGCCAGGGTGAAGCCATCGCCCCTTTGAACGCCAGGAAAATCAATCCG
>MERG01000055.1:8572-8714 GCA_001771985.1 Betaproteobacteria bacterium RIFCSPLOWO2_12_FULL_62_13
CGCGCGAAGCGGGTCAAGCGCGTGCGCGGCAGGTCAACGGCAGCGCGACGCCCGAATCATAGTCGGCTCAGGAAATCCTCGATGATGGCCGCAAGCTGCGCGGGCTGGTCGTGATGCATCATGTGGCCGCAGTCGGCGAGCG
>MERG01000055.1:8792-8934 GCA_001771985.1 Betaproteobacteria bacterium RIFCSPLOWO2_12_FULL_62_13
TGGAATCGGCGCCGGTGATCCACAGCACCGGCGCGCTGATGCGGCGCCAACACGCGAGCACCTCCTCGATACGGCTCAATACCGGATTCACGATTTTGTGCCTGGGGTCGCTGCGCAGCACCACTTCGCCGGGCGCGGCCTG
>MERG01000056.1 GCA_001771985.1 Betaproteobacteria bacterium RIFCSPLOWO2_12_FULL_62_13
AGTGTCGTGGCGGCAGTAACGAGGAAGTTTCTCCGGTGGACTTTTGGCTCATTACCCCGTCCAAGACGAGCCTACAGGGAATTCTACGCTTCAACGACTGCTGTGGGGCGGACAGCGTCCATTCTGACATGGACATTCATTCCCACCCTTCTACAACTGCTGCGGACGAGCTGCGGTGCGCGATGCGCACCCTACAGCCCGTCACCTCGTCCCTTCACCCTCTAACGTCACTCTTCTTCTGCTTCAACGCTGACAAGACCTCTTGTGTGCTCAGCACGTAGCAGATGGTGGGTAGAATCCGGTTGATCGCGAAGTCGTGGTTTTCCACGGTGTTGCTCGCCACGCACTCGCGCGCGATAAACACCCGGTAGCCCATGTCGCTCGCGTGCCGCGCCGTGGCCTCCACCACCCAATTTGTCCACAGCCCGGTCAGGACCACCGTATTCACGTCGTGGTTCTGAAGCGCCTGGCCGAGGTTGGTGGTGAGGAACGGGTCCACGCAGGTCTTGTTGAGCACCAGTTCGCTCTTCAGCGGCCGCACTTTCGGGTGTATCGCGGCGCCCTTCGTGCCAAAAATGAGCTGACGGGAATTGCGCAGCCCGTCCCACAGGGGATTGTCCCGTGGGATGTCGAGGAAATCCGCCCTGACCGAAGCAGTGATGTGGATGACCGGCACTTTCCTGCGCCGCGCGGCCGCGATGACGGACGCGATGTTTTCCAGGACCCGGTCCTCCCTGATGCGCGGTGTGATCTTCACGAGGTCGTTCTGGACGTCCAGCACCAGCACTGCGGTGCGCTTGGCGTCGATGCGCGGCTTCATCTCTCCTCCCTATCGCTAGGAGTTTGTCCGACCCAGGCATGCCCCGGACTCCGATCCGGGGTCCGACAAACTCCTACTTGACCTGGAGCCCAGCGGTCTTGATCACCTTGGCCCACAGGGCGCTTTCGGTGCGGATGAGGTCGGCGAATTCCTGCGGAGAAGTGACGACGATCTCGATCGCGAGCTTCTCGAACAGCTTCTTGAGCTCCGGGCTGGCGAGCGCCTTGATGAGACCATTCTGCAAGGCGGTCACAACCGACTGAGGGACTCCCTTCGGCGCCAGCACCCCGTACCATCCCCCTGTCTTGAAATCATACCCGCTCTCCTTGAAGGTCGGCAGGTCGGGGAACAACGCCGCGCGCTTGTCGCCGCCGACGGCGAGCGCGCGCAGCTTGCCGCTGCGGATATGCGGCAGCACCGGGGCGATGGTGTTGAACATCATGTCCACCTCGCCCGCCATGAGTGCGGTCATTGCGGGCGCCGCACCCTTGTAGGGCACGTGCACGATTTTCACGCCCGCTGCGATGTTGAAGAGCTCACCCGCCATGTGGATGCCCACGCCCGTGCCGCCGGAGGAAAAGTTCATCGTCCCCGGCCTCGACTTGGCGAGCGCCACGAGCTCCTTTACCGATTTTGCGGGCACGCTCGGGTGCACGAGCAGCACGTAGGGTTGGGCCGCGACCTGCGTGATCGGCACGAGGTCCCGCTGGACGTCGTACGGAGTGTTGGGGTTGAGGTTGGGCACGATTGCGAGCGGCCCCGAAAAACCGAAGAGCAGCGTGTAGCCGTCGGGCGGCGCCTTGGCCACGAGCTCGGTGCCGATCAGCCCGGCCGCGCCCACGCGGTTTTCCACCACAATCTGCTGGCCCATCACCTCGGACAAGGCCTGGGATACGGCTCGGCAGGTGATATCTACCGGCCCGCCCGCCCCGGAAGGGGCGATGACCCGGATGGGCTTGGTCGGATAACTCTGTGCGGCGGCTTGCAGCGCGGCGAGCTGTGCAAGGCCCACGCACGTGACGAGCAACACCAGCTTTGAAACGAGTTTCATATTTCCTCCTCCTTGGTGGTTGTGTCAGAGCGCCCGAACAAGCACCTGGGCGCCCCTGTTGAGGCTTGCATAAATGGATGACAATCCATTTGTGCCTCGAATCCCCCTTCTCCCCCTGGGACAAGGGCCGGGGATGAGGGCTGAGCATTCTCGCGCATTTCTGCAATGCTCAGTAATTGACCGTGACACCAGTCGCCTTGACGACTTCCGCCCACTCCCTGGCATCGCGCTCCAGCGACCGCTGCACTTCCTCCGGCCTCATCTTCAGGGTCTCGGCAATTGCGGGAATGTCCGGCAGAAACGGCGAGCGCTGCTCGGCGGCAAGGCCGAGCGCCATCAGCCTGCCCTTGCGCACGTGCTGGATGCTCGCCGGGACGGTCGCCATCACCATGGCGATCCCGCCGCTCAATAACGCGATGACGGGAAGGGCTCCGCCCTTGTAGCTGACCGGCGTCACCTGGATCCCGGCGCGCAGGCGGAATTTCTCGGCGGTCATGTGCGTGACGGTGCCTATGCCCGAGTTGCCGAAAGTGATGCCGGGATGGCGCTTGGCCAGCGCGATCACGTCGCGAACCGATTTCACGTTGACGGAGGGATGGGCAACAAGCAGCGGCGGCGACGAATTCACTGCCGCCACAGCGGCAAAATCCCGCAGCGGGTCGTAGATCAGCTTGGTATAGATCGAGCCTTTGATCGCGTGGGTGGAAAGATCCGTGAAAAGCAGCGTGTAGCCGTCCGGCGCGGCCTTCACGACGAGTTCGGCGGCAATGATAGTGCCCGCGCCAGGGCGGTTTTCCACCATGACCTGCTGGCCCAGGCTCCGGGTCATTTCCGCCGCCAGCGCTCGGGAAAACGTGTCGGTCGCGCCGCCAGGCGGAAACGACACGATCAGCCGCACCGGTTTCGCCGGAAACGCCTGCGCCACGGCGCTGGCGGGCGCCATCGCCGTTAATATTGGAACAATGGCGAGCACAATCAACCGGTTCATTCCCCTTTCCTCCATGCCACGTGCCGCATTCGAGCAAGAATATTGCAAGCAGTTCGCCGAATTTCATTTAAGTAGTTCCGGCGAACGCCGGAACTACTTGGCGGATGAACCGGTCGAGCTGCGCGAGCTGGTCGGTGCCCGCGAAGCGCACGCAAAGATCCGTCACGCCTGCCGCCTCGTAGCGCTTGAGCGTCTCGACCACGGCCGCTGCCGGGCCGAGCCCCATCAGCCCGCGGTAGTTGACCCCGCCGCCGTAGTACTTGTGCAGGAAGTCGCGCGTGAGCGCCTCGGCTCTCGCGGCGTCGTTTTCGATGCGCACCGTGGCGTAGACGCACATCGGGAAACCCGGCCGCGGCCGTCCGTGTTTTGCGAATGCCTGTTCGCAAGCTTCGCGCAGACTGCGGCAGTCGTCATCGGTAAGATAGGTCGTGACGACGCCGTCGCCCAGCCGTCCGACGCGGTCGATCTGGGCCGGGATGAACTCGCCGCGGTTGCCGGCGGTGATCAGGATGGGCGGCCCCGCTTCATTCCAGGGCAGTGGGGCGATGGTGTGTCCACTGAGTTTGAAGCCGTTGCCCTCGTACGTGACGGGCTCGCCGCTCCACAGTTTGCGCCACACGACGACGTGCTCCTCGAGGTCCTTCGCGCGCCGCTTGTGCACGCGCCCGCACGCTTCCCACTCGCGCTCGATCTCCGGCAGCCCCCAGCCCACGCCGAGCCCCAGCACCAGGCGCCCCTGCGATATCTGATCTATGTTGGCCAACGCATGCGCCAGCACGGTCGGCTGGCGCAACGCGGGCAGCAGGATCGCTGTGCCGAGCCGCGCGCGCCGGGTGATCGCCGCGAGGTAGGCGAGCGTCGTCAGCGGCTCGAGCCGCGGCTTCGCGACGATGCTGTCGCCGACCCACAGGTCCATCCCCGCTTCGTCGCACATGCGCGCGACCGCCCAGCACTCCTCGACCGGCGGGCGCCGCGCCGATTGCAGCACCACGGCGCGATGCGGGAGGAGCACTCCCAATCTCATTTGCGCTCTTCTCCCGATTCCATCAAGTCATTCGACCGGCCACTTAAGCTTCATGACCTTCTTCATGTTGAGGCGCCCGGTGATGCGTTCGCCGGCCTTCCCCACTTCGCGCATGACTTCGTCCTGGTCGAGGCGCACGAGGCGGCCATCGCGCACCACCTGTTCGCCCCCCACGAACACGTGTTTCACCGTGTTGCCAGTCGCGCTGTAGACCAAGTTGGAGACGGGGTTGTAGAGCGGCTGCCACTCGGAGACCGTGGCGTCGAACAGCACGAAATCGGCCTCCTTGCCCGTCTCGACCGAGCCGATGACGTGCGCGAGGCCCGCGCCGCGCGCGCCATTGATGGTCGCCATCTCGGTCGCCTGTTCCGGCGGCATCAGGCGCGGGTTGAGCCGGATCTCCTTGTAGCCGCATGCGCAGTAACGCATCTCCTGCACGAGATCGACGGTGCCCGAGCTGGCGTGATCGGTGCCGAGGCTCACGTTGACGCCGAGCGCCATCAGCTCGGGATGCCGGCCGACTGCGAGATTGCCGTAGCCGTTGTGCAGCGACGAGGACGGGCAACATACGAGCGTGGGCCTGCGCCGGGCGAGGATCGCGATCTCCTGGGGCTCGAGCCAGCCTGCATGCAGGAGGAGCATTTTTTTCGTCCAGCACGCCAAGCGACTCCAAGCGCTCGATCTCGGGTTTCCGGAACTGGACGATACTCGAGTCGTGCGTGAAGTATGAGTAGCATGCATGGGTCTGAAGAACCGCGCCGTGCCGCTGCGCGATGTCCTTCAGCGCGAGTATCAGTTCGTCCGAGGAATTGTTCATGCCGCGGAACGACGCGCTCACCGTGAGCCGCCCCTTGTACTTGCCGGGATATTTCTCGAAGAGCTCCTCCGTCTTGGCAATGCAGCGGGCGGTGTCCTCGATCATGCTCTCCGGCATGAGCCCCGTGACCGCCTTGTTCTGGTCGAAGCAGCTCACCGCGAGCACCATGCGCATGCCCGCGCCCATGACGGCGCGCACAGTCGCATCGGGATGATAGTTCCCCGGCTCGATGTAGCAGGTGACCCCGTGGCGCAGCATCTCTATGGCCGCGAGCATGACGCTGGTGTAAACGTCGTCTTCCCGCATCGCCGCCTCGTAGGGGTACATGTGCTCGAACAGGAACGACTGCGCGTTCGCTTCGTCCGCCAGGCCGCGCGCGAGCTGGAACGAGGAGTGCAGGTGATTGTCGATCAGCCCGGGTGTTGCCACCGCGCCCTTGCCGTCGATGACCCGGTCCGCGCGCCATGCCTGCTCGATCGCCGCAGTCTTGCCGATCGCTGCGAATTTCCCGTTCTTCACGATGATCGCAGCGTCGCGGATGATACGGCGATCCGGGTCGACGGTGATCAGCCAGTCGATGTTCCTCACCAGAAGATCCGCCTGATTTGGTGCGCTCATGCCATTTCCTCGAAGCGGGCAAACCGAACAACTTCGCCGTAACTTGCTTCGCCTGGGACTTGCCCCGGACTCCGATCCGGCCGGAACTTGGTGAAACAAGTTGGAACGGCACTGGTCAAGGAAGACAAATCGTTCCCCGGCCGTAAAGAACAATATGGCGGCAGGAGGTCATGCGAGCTTCAGGCCGGCGCGTGTCAACGCGCGCCTGAGCGGACGATCTCCGCACGCCACCGGCAGATGCAGATCGAGCGCGAGCGCAAGATACGCGGCATCGTACGCGCTGAGTTCGAAGCGGTTCGCAAGCTGCCGCAATTCGGCTACGCTCAGGTCGAGCGCGTGTACGATTGGCTCAAGCCGGCTCAATATGCCGGCCGCGGCGGCGGCGCCCTGCGCGCTCAGGATGGATCGTCGCTCCAGCGTGACGATTACGTTGGTTACCTCCGCGGGAAACACTGCGGGAACATGGAACGGCTCGCGTTTTGCCCGCACGCGAACGCGTCTCGCATACTCGTTCGCCTGACTTGGCACCACCCACGCCACCGCAACCGAGGCATCAAGCACGAACGCCATTACAGGCGACCCTCCGCGATCAGAGCGGCAAGATTCACTCTTTTCCTGACCTTCAGCGTCTTGCGCAACGCCTCGGCCTCGTCGAGCACCTCGGAACGGTCCCATTCAGTCGCTTTCGCAGGCACGATCTTCGCCACCACACGGCCGCGCTTGGTGATCACGGTAGAGTGTCCAAGCTGCGCCTTCTCGACCAACTCCGAGAAATGGGCTTTCGCATCGTAGATGCTCACCCGGGCCATGAAATGCTCCTGACTAGTCAGAACGCGGTCAGTTTACAACGGCGGCACCGCTCCCGCAAGCACGCGCCCGAGTGTCGGGCGACAGACGGTGACGGTCGGTCAAACGACCCCTGCCGCGCGCAGGCGCGCGATCTCGGCATCGCTCAGCTTGAGCATTCCACGCAGGATTTCATCGGTGTGCTGGCCGAGGGTGGGCGGGGCGGCCTTATATTCGAGCGGCGTGGCGGAAAAACGCATCGGGCTCGCCACCAGCGGCACCTTCCCCGCCAACGGGTGATCGAGCTCGATCTTCATTCCGCGCGCGACGACCTGGGGCTCTTCGAACACCTGCTGGATGTTGTTGATCGGGCCGTTGGGGACACCCGCCGCTTCCAGCGCCTCCACCCACTCGTGCGTCGTGCGCTTGACGAAGATTTCCGTCAAGAGCTGCGTAAGGATAGTGCGGTTTTCCACGCGCTTGCTGTTCGTCGCGAACCGCGGGTCCGCAGCGAGGTGCCGGCAGTCCGCGATATCGCAGAACCTGTTGAACAGGTTGTCGTTGCCGCAGGCGAGGATAATGTCGCCGTCTCGCGTTTTGAAGGTCTGGTACGGCACGATGTTCGGATGTACGTTGCCGAGTCGGCCGGGAACTTCGCCGCTGGCGAGATAATTCATCGCCTGGCTGGCGAGGAATGCCACCTGGGTGTCGAGAAGCGCCAGGTCGAGGTGTTGGCCGGTGCCGGTGCGCTCGCGGTGAGCGAGCGCCGCGCACACCGCGACCGACGCGTACATGCCGGTCATGATGTCGACGACGGGCACGCCGACGCGCTGGGGACCTCCTCCCGGCAGATCGTCGCGCTCACCGGTGATGCTCATCAACCCACCCATCCCCTGGATCATGAAGTCATAACCGGGCCGCTCCCGGTAAGGGCCGGTCTGCCCGAAGCCTGTTACCGAACAGTAGATCAGGCGCGGGTTGATTGCTTTCAGATCGTCGTATCCCAGGCCGTAGCGTGCAAGATCGCCGAACTTGTAATTTTCGAGCAGCACGTCGCACTGCGCCGCGAGCCTGCGCGCGAGCTCCTGTCCTTCCCGCCTGGAGAGATCCACGGTGATCGACTTCTTGCCGCGGTTGGCGGCAAGAAAATAAGCGGATTCCGCCGTGTCTTTGCCGTCCTGGTCCTTGAGCCACGGCGGGCCGAAAGCGCGCGAGTCGTCACCCTTCCGTGGACGCTCCACCTTGATCACTTCCGCGCCGAGATCGGCGAGGTTCTGCCCGGTCCACGGCGCGGCGAGCACGCGCGAGAGATCGAGCACTCTGATATGCGATAACGGTCCTGGCATTGCTGGTTCCTCTTAGTGATTGAGTAATCGGGTGATTAAGTGATTGGGTAACCACTTCGTCCGAGCCCCGTTCCTTGAGCGACCTAATCACTCAATCACTGAATCACTCAATCACCGTCGTTTACCGGCCGACGAACTTGGGTTTCTTTTTGTGAATGAACGCATCGTAGCCGATGCGGTAGTCCTCGGTGTTGAAATAGGCGAAATTCTCCTCGCTCTGCTGCGGCGTAAGCGGCTCGGGCGGCGGCGTCAGGCGGCGGATGAATTTCTTGTGCCGGCGCGCGGCGAGCGGCGCGCCCTCGGCGTTGCGCTGCGCCGTCGCGTAGATCTCCTGTTCCAAGCCGTCATCCGGCACTACGCGGGTCAACAGTCCTTTGGCCAGCGCTTCCCGCGCATTCCACACCCGCCCCTCGACCAGGATCTCCAGCGCCACCGCGCGCCCCGCCAGCGCAAGCAGCGCCGAGAGCTCATCATAAGCGATGGCAAAGCCCAAGCGGTTGATCGGCACGCCGAAGCGACCGGACTCACCGGAGATTCTGAGATCACACTGGCACGCGATCTCCAACCCGCCGCCGACGCAAGGACCGTGAATCATGGCGACCGTGGCATGGCGGCACTCGCCCACCACCTTCAAAGCACCGTTGACAAGTTCACGGTGATAATGCTTTCCCTGCCCGACGTTGGCGCGCACCCGCGCGAATTCCGCGATGTCGGCACCGGCGGCGAACGCCTTCCGACCCGCGCCGCGCAGCACGATGCAACGCAGATCTTCGAGGGCGGACAGCTCGATCATGACGCGCGTGAGTTCGCGCCACATCGCGGCCGTCAACGCGTTGAGCTTGCCGGGGTTGCTGAGGCTCACCGTCGCGACGACGCCGTCGCGCGCGACCAGTATGCTTCCGGTCATGGCGGGGCCAATGAAGGGCTACCATTCTAACTCACGTGAAGAGGCCGCGTACCTGGCTTGCGGCG
>MERG01000057.1 GCA_001771985.1 Betaproteobacteria bacterium RIFCSPLOWO2_12_FULL_62_13
CTGATGGCATGGCCGAGTACGATCGTGATTCCGGCGCTGGTGTAGTCCGTGCCCTGGCCGCACAGCACAGCGGCGAGCATCAGCTCGCCACGCACGTGCGGATCGCCGTCAAGCGTCTGGTTGGGCAGGTGCAGCGCCAGCAGGCGTAAGGCATGCATTAGCAGGGCATCTGATATCGGATCTTCTGAACGGGATATCAACCCCTCTATTGCCATTGCAAATGTATTCAGGCTTGCACTCACTACAAGCTCACGGGGAGCGGACTTGACCAGTTCCGGATGGATGAAGATTGAATGAGTCCGCGTCTTGGGGTCGAAGAGTGCAAGGCGCTTGCCGGCGACTGGATCAAAGACTGCGCTGCCGGCCTTGACGGTGGCTGTGATCGGTGTCGTCGGAATGACCAGTTGCGGCAGTTTCGGGGCAAGGAGTTTCGGGCTTCTTAGCTCACCACTCTCGTCCTTTGACGTGCAGAGACTCTTTACGTCACCGTTTTCGGCAGCCAGGATGGTTGCGGCACGCGCGGTAACGATTGCCGAACCACCGCCGACCGCAACCACTGCGTCCGCTTCGAGCCGCTTCAGCTCTCGAGCCGCTGCCTCAACGTCCGGCACTGGACTGTGCGCGCGGACGCCCGTGAACACGCCGGCACACCGATCGCCCATCGCCGACCGCACCAGATCGAGCGGCGAGCCCTGGCGAGCCAGAGATGAGCCGCAGAAAATCAACGCCCGTCGGCTGTTCACACGCTCAAGTTCACGGCCGAGCAGTCCCAGACTGTCGGGCCCATGGAAGAGGCGCAGCGACGGAGTGATGTGTTGAAAGGAACGCATGTCCATACTTATTGCACGGGTTGCCGTCGTTGGCTCATCAACTCATCGCTCTGAACGCGTCGGACAGATCGTTGACGTCTTCGAGGTCCTCGAGTCGTTGAGCGAGTGTGAGCATCCTGTCCACGTCGCATTCCGGCAGCCCGTCGTGCCACTTCTCGGAGAGGTCGGACCATGTGACCCCGCCCCGCTGGCTGTGGCCTCGTGGCCAGTCGACGCGGCAAGAGACGGTTGAGCCGCGAACGGTGGTGATGCTGACGTTCGCTCCGCGCCCGTTGGGATGATCGCGTTCGAGGCCCGGGTCGACGCCGACGCTTATGCGGGCGCGCATCGGCGCGAAAGCCGGGTCGCCGAGGATTGCCGGGAAGTACGATTCACTGAGACGCAGGCCGCCGCGGAGCAGGGCCACGCTCAGCATGTCCTGCACGCAGATGTTGTGCATGTCTCGGTTGTCGACGACGCGCATCGCGTTTCCTGGCATGCCGACGTGGACGGACGTGATCGCATTGACGTCGATCTTGTGCTCGGCAACCAGCGCCATGGCAGCCTCGATCACGGCGTGAATCGGATAGCCCGCCCTCTGGAACTTGAAGTTCGCGCCCATCACTGCGTAGTCCTGACCGAGGCCGCGGGTCACGCACTCTGCACCGTCCTCGGCGCCCCACGCCTCGAGCAGGCCGTCGCGCGCCCCCAGGATGTCTTCACTTCCCTCGAAACCGGCGGCAGACATCAGCGCTGAGTTGACGCCGGCGAAGGCGTATTGGCCGTTGGATAACGACTTGCTGATGTGCCGTCTCTCCTGGAACAGAGCGCACAGGCCGTTGGCCTGGAAAGTTGCAAGCGCCATCGCATAGCAATGGCGAGCCGGATCAAGGCCCAGAATCCGGCTGGCCGCCACTGCGGCCCCTACTCCGTAGAGGAAATCCGAATGCAAGTGGTAGCGGCCCTTGACCTCGAAGAGCCCGCCGCACGCCTGGACGAGCCGGCAGCCCACGTCATATCCGAGCACGACCGCGTTGAGCAATTTGGCGCCCGACGCGCGCTGGCGTTCGGCGATTGCGACCGCGGCGTGAACAATGGTGGCGCCCGGGTGACCTCCGACGACGTGTGCGCCGTCGATCTCGTCGCCATGACCCGCCGTGCCGTTCGCCAATGCCGCGTGCGGCGCAGGCGCACGCAGCCGGGTTCCCAATATCAGCGACTCTGTCGGACCGCCGAGGCTCGCGGCGTAGCGCGCCGCGAGATCGCCAGATGTGCCGCGCCTGGCGAAGGTGGCACTTGCCATCTCGTCCAGGATCACGTGCTTGGCGCGTTCCTTTACCTCCCCGGGGATCGCGTCGATCGAGGTGGATGCCGCGTACTGCGCGAGCGTCAGCGTGAGGGATTGGGTCACGACTTGTCTCCAATGTCGAAGAAGTTGTTCGGCGGACGATGCATCTCGATGACCGCGGCGCGCGTGCTCGCGGTGGGCGTGAAAGCACTCGTCATGTCCGCGCCTTCGCGTTCTCGGCCGCGAGCTCCGCGCGCGCTTGCGCGATCAGCGCGGGCTTGTCGACCTTCCCGGTGTTGTTGATCGGGAGCGGATCCCTCTGGAGCCGCCAACGGCTCGGCAAGGCGAATGAGGCCACGCTCGCGCGCAACTGCTCTTGGAGTTGCTCCGGAGTGTGCTCGCCTTCAACGACGACGATCGCCATGACTTCCTCGCCGAGATCAGGGTGCGGAACGCCAAAGACCGCCGCCTCGGTGACGCCCGGAATCGCCATGAGCGCTCGTTCGACCGCAGCCGGGGCGATGTTCTCACCGCCCCTGATGATCAGGTCCTTGCACCGCCCGGTGATCCACAGGTGCCCGCTGTCGTCGAGGTGCCCCAGATCACCAGTGTGGATCCATCCGTCTTGATCGATCGGCGACTGCTCGGTCCCGTAATATCCCGACATCTGCGCGGGAGACCGAACGAGGATTTCGCCGTCGGGCAGCCCCGGCCGCGGGAGGATTTTCAGCTCTACGCACGGCAGCGGATGGCCGCTCGAGCCGGGCCGCTCCGCGGTGTCCTTGCCGGACGCCGCCGTCGCTTGACCGCCGCTCTCCGTGAGGCCGTACCCCGTCGGAATCCGCGCCTCGACGCTTGGAAGCCCGATGCGTATTCGCTGCAACAGGTCCGCATGAACGGGCGCGCCGCCCAGGGTCACGGCTCGTAGGCTGCGCAGCTCCCTTCGGTGTACATCCGGATGGTCGAGCAACCTGGACACCATGGTCGGCACCGCGGCCCACCGGCTGATCTTGTGACGCTCGATCAACGCCAAGGCCTCGGCAGGATCAAACTTTCCTCGCGGCATCACCAGCGTGTTGCCAATCGTGACGGCCCGCAGCAGCATCCCCACTCCACCGATGTGGAACAGTGGCCCGGTTTGCAGGGCCACCTCGCCAGCCGTCTCGTCGAGTTGGTGCGGCAGCCGACGCGTGACATGCAACAGCATCTGCGCTCCCGCGAGCAGCGCACGATGCGAGTGCACGACTGCCTTTGGCCGTCCCCCAGTCCCCGACGTAAAAATAATGACCGCGGGGTCTTCCTCGTCCAGCGACGTCTCGTCGGCCCCATGTGCTTCAGCGGTCGGCATACGCGCTGGATCCAGGTCCGCCTCCCAGGGGCCACAACGCCATGTCGGCGGCATCTTGGCGGCGCCGTACGCATCCGCAAGCGTGATCGCAGGTCGCAGCACGGTCAGGGCATCGGCAAGCTCACCTTCGCTCCACCAGCCGTTGGCCAATACGGGTATCGCTCCGATCCGCAGGCAGGCCCAAAAATTGACGATCCATTCGGGGCTGTTCCAGCCCAAGATGAATACGCGTTCACGCCGGCGGACTCCGCGGTCGACGAGCGCTCGGGCCTTCGCGGCGCTCGCGTGCCGCAGCCTGTCGAAGCTGACCACGCGCTCACCCTGCACGATGTGCGGCCGCGCTCCCCAGCGATCGGCGAATGCGAGGAGGTCCTCGACCCTCCGCGGCCGCTCCGAGTACATCCGGAAGGGCACGCCACCGACCGTTTCCACGGCGATCCGATCGCTCCAAATCGCTGTTGCCGATGACATCATGCTTTTCGTGCGAGTGCTCGGCCTAGCCTTGCGGCTTGGCGCCGGACGCCCTGACCGCCTTGCCCCACTTCTCGATCTCGGCCTTGAGGAAGGCCGTGACCTGCTCCGGAGTGTCACCGACGAATTCGGTGCCTCCCGCCGCCAGACGTTCGCGGATATCGGGCATTCTGATCGCCCGCACGGCCTCGCGATGAATTTTCATGACGATATCGCGCGGGGTGCCGGCCGGAACCGACACGAAAACCCACGATACAGTTTCGAAGCCCTTGAGGCCCTGCTCGTTCAACGACGGGATCTGCGGAACTACGCCAACGCGGTTGAGCGAGGTAACGCCGAGCGCGCGCAGGCGGCCGCTTTTCAGGTGAGGGATCGTCGTGACCAGCGTGCCGATATACACCTCGATATGCCCTGCCACGACATCAGTGATCGCGGGCGAAGCGCCTTTGTAGGGGACGTGTACCATTTGCACGCCGGTCATAGACTTGAAGATCTCGCCCGCCAGGTGACTGGGGCTGCCGATCCCCGCGGATCCATGGTGCAGCGCGTTCGGCTGCGCTTTCGCGAGCGCGACGAGCTCTTTTATGTTTTTCGCGGGCACCGATGGATGCGCCACGACGACACCCGGCAACTTCGCGAGGTTCGTGATGTGCGAGAAGTCGCGCAGGATATCGTAGTTGAGCTTGGGGAAGAGCGTCACGTTGATGGCGTTGGCGACGGTCGGTGCGAACAGCGTGTAGCCATCCGGGGGTGACTTCGCCGCTGCCTCCGCGCCGATGTTCGCCGCGCCGCCAGGACGGTTTTCTATGATCACCGGTTGCGCCCAGGCTTCTGCGAACTTTTGTCCCACGGCGCGTGCCAGTATGTCGGTCCCGCCGCCGGGCGTATACGGCACGATCCAGCGGATAGGTTTCGCGGGGTAGGTCGTTTGGGCGAGCGCGGTGCTCGGCGCTGTCAGCATCAAGGCCGCGCTGCAGATCAGCGCGGTGCGGGTAGTCGTCATGTTCTCTCCTTTCCTCTCGTGACCTGTTTTCCTTTCATGGAACTGTTCTCCTCTCATAACCTGTTCTCCTTTCATGCCCCGTAGGACCCGTAGGTCCATGCCGAGTCGTATCCAAGCGCCTCGGCCGCCCGCACGGTCTCGAGCAACCCCGGTCCGCTTATCTCGGCCGCATTGAGCTTTACGCCGAGCCGCAGGGCCGTGCTCAGATCACGCCCGTGCGACGAAGGGCTGCAAGCGCGGCCTCGTCGAGGCCACAAAGCTCGGTCAATACCTCGTCCGTGTGCTCCCCGAGCGACGGCGAGGACGTCAGCGACCTCAGGGCCGATCCCTCGTAGCGGATCGGACTGTTCGGCAACGCCACCGGTCCGGCGTCAGTGACTTGATTCGTCAGGAAGCCCCGGGCGTGCAGGTGCGGGTCGGCGAGGACCTCCATCACATCTCGCAACGGCGCGGCGGGCACGTGGTGCTTCTCGCAAAGCGCGCTGACCTCCTCGCGCGTGCGCGACGCCGTCCAGTCCGCGACCGCGGCCGTCACCTCGTCGATTCGCGCGATGCGTCCCTGAAGGCGGCGAAGCTCCTCGCTGTCGCGGAGATCGGGACGGCCCATCACGTCGGTCAGATTCGCCCAGTGCTCGTCGGTGGCGCACACGATCGCCACCCAGCCGTCGGCGGCCTCGAAGGTGTCGAACGGAACGTACGAGTCGGCGACGTGCCGGTTTCCGGTGCGCTCCGGCGCAGCGCCGCTCTCATAAGCATGGCCCGCGGCAGGAAGCAGCGGCGCGAAGAGCGCCTCCAGCATGGACACCTCGATGACACGGCCTCGCCCGGTGCGCTCGCGCTCGTAGAGCGCCGTCACGATCGCCCCGTAGAAATGGGCGCCGGACATGAAGTCGGCGACCGGGGCACCGGTCTTGAGCGGGCGTCCGCCCTTCTCGCCGGTCGTGCTCATCAGCCCGCTCATCGCCTGGATCGTCAAGTCGAGGGCGAGCTTGTCCGCGTAGGGCCCGGTATGGCCGAATCCCGAGGCCGACGCATAGATCAGCCGCGGATTTGCCTTCAGAAAGACTTCGGCCCCGAGGCCGAGCCGTGGCATGACGGCGGGGGCGAAGTTCTCCACCAGCACATCCGCCGTGCGGCTGAGCTCGAGCAGGAGCTCCCGGCCGCGCTCGGTCTTCAGGTTCAGGACGATGCCGCGCTTGCAGCCGTTCAGCGCGCGGAACGGATAGTCGCCGTCACGCGCCCGCCGGCGCGACATGTCACCGTGCGGGGGCTCGATCTTGATGACGTCCGCCCCTGCCATCGCCATCAGGAAGGTGGCGTACGGTCCTTGGAATACGTGACCGAGATCGAGAACGCGCACACCTGTAAGCGGCAGCGGGGCACCCTGGAGCGATCGGACGTCTGCGTCGCGCGCGCGCTCGCCGGGTGCCATCCAATGACGGTCCCAGCCCTCCGCTTGTGCGATCGAGACGTCGAGTTGCGTGGTCATCGTGCCTCCTGGTTGCTTCATGCAGCGTTGCCAGGAGCGGCGCGATGCGGCAGCGCAATCACGGCCGCGCCAGGCATCACGTCCTGGCCCCGCTGGTTGCGCGCCCACGTCGTCAGGCGCACCAGGTGGTTTCCGTTGGCATCGATCTCCTTGGCTTCCACACGTCCGCCAAGGCGAACCACGTCGGACAGGTACACGTGCGAGCGGTACTGGCTCGTCAAGGACTTGAGGAACCCGGTGTCACCCATCCAGTTCGTTAGCGAGTGGATCTGCCAGCACGTGCGCTGGATGCCGACGTCGTACGCCGCCTGCGCCCCTTGGAGCCGAGCGGCGTAGTCGTTGTAGTGCACGGAGTAGACGGGCTCGAGGGCGTGGGTCACCGGGTCTCGATAGGCCCAACGTGGATGCCGCCGATAGCTCCGGAGCGCGACGCGGTGCGCGGCGACACGGGGGATCGGTGCGGCACCGGCGGCGATGTACGCGATCTCGTCGGTGAGACCAAGCGGTCCCTTGGTGATGGTGTCGATCTCGTCGCCCACGTTAACGTCGTCCCAATAGCGTGGCGTCGCACCCCGTGGCTCCTCGGCCAGCACCTGCTCCTCGATGGCGGCGATCTCCTCTTCGGTCCACGGGTGCGGCACCGTCACGGCGCGAGAGGAGGCGCGCTTCTGCATCTCCGTCCGCTCGAAGCGCATCCGAGAGCAGATGAACTCGGCCACCAGTTCGTCGTCCTGGTTGCGGTATTCCTGCCGTACGTAGTCCTTGATGCGACGTCCGCCGAAGTTGCTCTCGATCGGGCCGTCGAAGCCGTCGAAGAAGACGCGTGCTGTGATCCGGTCGCCCACGCGGATGGTTCGATGGAACGTGAGCTTCGTCTCTGCATGGAAGCCGCCGAGACCTCTCCAGCCGACTTGGACCGAGGCCAGGCAGGCGAAGATGAAGCTCGGAGGAGCGATCAGCGTCCCGTACGGCGTACTGGCCGCGTACGCCGGATCCGTCCACAACGGATTGTCGTCACCGATGCCTTCCGCGAACCGAAGGATCGCCAGGCGCGTCGCGTACTCGTTGTTCACGCAGGCGTCCGTGCGCAGCTCGGTGCCGATGAGCGACCGCATCTCCCCCAGCATCTCGTCGGTGAATTTGCCGCGAGCAAGCTCTTCCGTGATGCCCGCGGAGTTGTGTCGATTGTTCATATATGCGAACTTATAATCGTATACGCGAATATAACTTTAAACCGGTAAGTGGGCGCGTGTCAAGGGGGTTCTTGCGCATGCCGCACGGCAGGGTTGCGCCGCGTCTTGGGGTCCGCTCCGCTGAGGGCCTTGGCCAGTTGCTCGACTCGGGTGTTCAGCTCTTGGCGCCTCACCTCGTCCATGGCCTGGATGACCAGCGCGATCATGGTGGAAGCGCTCGTAGCTGATGGCCGCATTGGGCAGCGCCAGCGCCATCCCCTTGGCGTACGCCTCACTCATGTCCATGCAGACTGATGCAGTTGTGGTCGGTGAGGTCTTGCGGCTTCTCTGGTGGGGATCGCTTCGCGAAATACGCTGGGGCGCTCACACACTTGCTCTTTTACGCGGGCTGGCCGAACGTTTTTTCCGCAATACCGGTCGCCAAGGACGTCTTCGAGAAACGTCCAGGCTAGCGCGCTGCGCCGCTTGGCCACTTGCCCGCCGACACCCGTCGCAAGATCGTGTGCGAGAATGCGGCGAGACTGTACGGCTTTCGGCTTGCCTAGCCCGTCACACCGGCGGAGGCCGGTGTCCAGACTAACGGCAGCTCGGAAGCAGTCGTTGACGGTCCGGTTGCAGGGGGCAGGTCAATAGTTCGGCCTCACCACACGAGACTGGCGAGGAAGCGCAGCGACGCCGCCGGCAGGAAGACGCATTCAATGGGACGCACCCGTCGCTGCAACTTGATTCCCGTGCTACGGATCAGCTTGGACCATCGCTGCACGTCGGCCTGGATCACCGCCGCGAACTCAGACGGAGAGTTCGCCACCGGCTCTGAGCCGTCCGCCGCGAGCCGCGCCCTGAAATCTGCGGACTGCAGATGACGCGTCACGTCAGCATGGCTACCATGCCTCCGCAGTCCACCCCGATGAATGCGCGCGCGCCGTACTCGATTTCATCGGCCGGCACCCGATCGCTTGAACACGCGCCTCAGGCCCGAGGACGTGTCGAGGCGCCGCCGTCGATCGCAACGACCGTTCCGCTGATATACGAAGCGCGGGCGGAAACCAGATAGCAGACGAGGTCCGAAACCTCGGAAGGATCGCCGGTGCGCTTGAAGGGAAGCGTCTCGGACATCTTGGCGAGGACCTCCCCCGCGCCCTATCCCTATCGCAACCTGCACACGCACGTCCGGCGCGTCTACGATGCATTCGGCCCGCAGCGCATGATGTGGGGCAGCGATCTATCGCGCCTGCGCGGGACTTATCGCGAGACTGTACGACTTTCGGCTTACCTGGCCCGTCGCACCCGCGGAGGCCGGTGTGCAGACAATACATTGCTCGGCAATCGAGCGATAATGCGGAATCCTTTATTTTTTATTCGACCTCCCGACATGAGTGCATTTGAATCTGACAGACCCAGGAGGAAATTTCCGGCAATCATTTTCCTTCTTGTAATTATTATCATGGGGCTCCTGGGCGGAGCGTACTACCTGCGACCGCGCTTCGAATCGGAAGCGCCGCAAATCAAGCTCACGCCGGACTCGGAGGTGCTTGGCCTGGCGCCCATGGAGATCGCTGTCACCGATCAAGGTGCTGGATTGAAGTCGGTTACCGCGACGCTCTCGGTAGCCGGGTCAGAACACACGCTGGTCTCCGAGCAGTACGCCCAGCCGGTGGCCGAGAAGAAAATCACTGTCGCTTTGTCGTCGAAACTTGCCGGCGTCAAAGAAGGACCCGCGGTCCTGCGCGTCAGCGCGCGGGACGGCTCGCTGTGGAATTTTTTCCACGGCAACGAGACCGTGATCCAGAAGAATCTCACGATCGACATCACTCCGCCCACCGTCGAGCTCATCGCCGATGACCGCTATGTCAACTTCGGGGGCGTCGGCGCGATCGTTTACAAGTCGTCCGCGGATACGGCAACGAGCGGAGTCAGGATCGGCGATTATTTTTTCCCGGGTTTCCAAGGTCAAGTAAAGGACCACCCGGATCACTTCATGGTTTTCTTTGCCCATCCCTATAACGTACTGGCGGACGCCAAAGCGGTGCTTGTCGCAACCGACAAAGCCGGCAATACCGGGCAAATGTCGCTTGCCTACGAACTCAAAAGCGTAAAGTACAGGAAGAGCACCATCGCTGTATCCGGGAACTTTATTCAGAGCAAGATGGCGCCCTTGTTAAAGGATGTCGGCGCGCGCCAGGGCACTCCGAAAGATGTCTTTGTCGCGGTCAACAAAGGACTCAGAAAGGAAAACGAAGACCAGATCGCCGCGCTCACGAAGAAATCCACTCCGTCGATACTTTGGAAAGGCGCGTTCACCCAACTGAGCAACTCCAAAGTCGAAGCCAACTTCGCGGATGATCGGACCTACACCTACAACAATGAACCGATCGGCACCTCCTATCATCTCGGCTATGACCTATCGGTCACCAAGCAATATCCCGTCGAAGCCGCCAACAGCGGCACTGTCGCCTTCGTCGGCGACTTGGGTATCTACGGCAATACCGTGATCCTGGATCACGGCTTTGGGCTGTTTACGCTTTATGGCCACATGAGTTCGGTCGACGTCAAGGCCGGCGACTCGATCAAGCAACGGCAGATCCTCGGCAAGACCGGCGAAACAGGCCTGGCCGTCGGCGATCATCTGCATTATGGGGTCTATTTGCACGGGGTCGCCGTTTTGCCTGTGGAGTGGTGGGATCAGAAGTGGATCAACGACAATATCACTCCCAAGCTCGAAGGTCAGAGCGGCCAAGCGATCGCTGAATCGCAGCAGCCGAAAGCGCCGCGCAAAGCCGCGCACAAGCGACGCCGCTAGGCCGTCAC
>MERG01000058.1 GCA_001771985.1 Betaproteobacteria bacterium RIFCSPLOWO2_12_FULL_62_13
TCTATTACGAGCATTGCAAGAAGGGCGAACTCGCCTACCAGGTGTGCACCGATGACGGAACGCCGGTGTTTTTCCCGCGCGTGGTGGCACCGAAGACCGGGAGCCCCAACCTGGAATGGCGCGTATCCAAGGGACTGGGCACTGTTCACGCGACGACCGTCGTGTACTACAGGAATGAGCCGCCATTGAACGTTGCGCTCATCGATCTCGACGAAGGTTTTCGCATGATGAGCCGGGTCGAAGACATCGATCCGATGCAGGTGAAGATCGGCATGCGGGTGAAAGTGAAGATGCATCCGGGCGACGAGAAGCTCCCGCCCCATCCCGTATTCGTTTCCCTCACTCCTTACCTCTCTCCCAAGGGGAGAGAGGAAGCTCGAGCCTCCCTTCTCCCCTCGGGAGAAGGGCCGGGGATGAGGGATGGGAGGGCAAGATGAGCGGACTTCAACGCGCGAGCGTCGCCGTCGCCGGCGTCGCGGAATCGGATCTCGGGCAGGTCGCCCCCAATACCAGCCCGATCGATCTGATGGCTCAGGCCACCATGCGCGCGCTCGACGACTGCGGGCTCAAGTTATCAGAGGTCGACGGGATATTTTCGGCGGCCACTCAGGCGCGCATCGCGCCCATGGCGCTCGCCGAGTATCTGCGCATCAAGCCGAAATGCTTTGATGGCACCATGATCGGGGGTTCCTCCTTCATGTCACATGTCGCGCATGCCCAGGCGGCGCTCCAGCTTGGGCTGTGCGAGGTGGCGCTGATCGCCTACGGCAGCACCCAGCGCTCGGTGTCGCGCGCTGCTGCATCGCCGCGCGAATTCAATCCCTACGAGACGCCGTATCGTCCGTTCCTGCCGACAAGCGCGTATGCGCTGGCGGCGTCCCGGCACATGCACCAGTACGGGACCACCCGCGAGCAGCTTGCCGAAGTGGCAGTCGCGGCCCGCAAATGGGCGCTCATGAATCCGAAAGCCTGGGAAAAAGAGCCTCTCACCATCGAGCAGGTGTTGAACGCACGCATGGTGAGCTATCCGTTCACGGTGCGCGACTGCTGCCTGGTGCTGGACGGGGGCGGTGCGATGATTCTCACTTCGGCTGCCCGCGCGAAAACGCTCAAGAAAAAGCCGGTCTACGTGCTGGGCGTAGGCGAAGCACTTGGCCACGCTACCATTTCGAACATGCCCGATCTAACTGTCACCGCAGCCGCCGAGTCGGGCCCCAAAGCGTTCAAGATGGCGGGTTTGAAACCCTCGGACGTCAACATGGTCTCGCTCTACGACGCGTTTACCATCACGCCCATCCTGTTTCTCGAGGATCTGGGCTTCTGTCCCAAGGGTGAGGGCGGGCGCTTCGTTTCGGGCGGCGCCATCGCGCCCGGGGGGAAACTCGCGGTCAACACCAGCGGCGGCGGTCTTTCCTACTGCCATCCCGGCATGTACGGCCTGCTGGTGATGATCGAGGCGGTGCGCCAGGTGCGCGGCGAGTGCGGCCAGCGCCAGGCCAAGGACTGCAATATTGCTCTTGCGCACGGCAACGGAGGCGTGCTCTCGTCGCAGTGCACGGTGATATTTGGTTCCGATGCAACACTGTAAGCCGTGCGACGCGCGCCTTCGCGGTCACATCCCCATAAGTATGGGGCCCCTGTTCCGCGCTCCGGCGCGCACGGCAACGGAGGCGTGCTCTCGTCGCAGTGCACAGTGCTGTTCGGCGGGCCTGCAACGGTTTAGCAGCGGATGCTGCTGGAGACGGCTATCAGTAAATCAAAGACTTGCCGCGTTTGCTGACCCTGTTACCAACGCCCTGCACGGGAAAAAAGCCGGCCCGGCAGACTGGCCGCGTCACAAGCGCGTAAGGCCTTGCTCTTTGCGCTTCACGGTCCGTCCTGGCGCTCCGAACGGGCCGAATTCGGGCAGCGACCGGAGTCGGTTGAATCCTCCACGAGGGCACGACCGCTTCTGCCCTCCTTCGGCTTCACCACAGTCAGCCTCCTGCCGCTGAAGTCAAGACAGTTCAGAAAATTCCGCAGGGCGACAATGGCGTCTGTTCCATCAATACAGAGGCTTGGGCTCGGATCGTCCGCAGCAGGCGACACATGTAACGACCCGTCGAACCAGGTGTCGCCTGATTCGTAACGCACGACTATGCTGCCCAGATGCACTATTTGGCATGTCATATAACCCGCTCCCCCCTGATCCAGGTGCCTTCATCCGTATCCGTTTCGAAATCCTTTCGCTTGAATAATGAAAGAAGGCGGGAGCCGAAACATTGATCTAGATCAAAAGCGGCGCCTCTTGGCATCGGTCTGCGGGCGGACGAGGCAAAACGTGTTGCAAAAGCGCTGCAATACCCACGATCACGAGAAGGTTTGACGAACGTCAAAAAAGCCGGAGCGCGCGAGACAGTCCGTTCGTTAACGTTGCGAATCGAGCGGTCACTGTCTGGGAACCTGTCCTCGGTTAACCAGTCAAATTCGTGCCGGCATCAGAACGCTTGCCGCAAGAGAGGCGGCTGTCGATTTTGGTCAAAGGAGGACACATCATGACGGAAGCAGCTCGTAACGTTTCTGTGGAACCGCAACGCAGGTCGAAGCTCCGTGAGGTGTCTTGGCAGGATATTACTGAACCGGGTGCGTATGTGGAGTTGGGGACAGGCGATCTGTTTCGCATTCCCAAGGAGGCGCTGCCCGACGCTTCTTCACCATTGATACGTAAGGAAAGCTCCGGCGCTTCCAGGTTGATGCAAGTCAGCAAGGACCCGTTTATCATCACTCTCGAAGCGCGGATGATCTGCTGTGAACACAATGTCGTGCCAAACTTCTGATGCGGATCATCAACGGAGCTTTCTTGATTCGCAAGAGTCAAGGAGCGTAAGGTCGGCGCCGTGCGCCCGACTCATGCGCGTGGACCGGGGACGGGAATTCTCCGCACATCCGGCGGTCACACGAACCAACCAGGAGGGAATATGACACGTCGCGGGTTATTGCAGGGATTGCTGGCGGCAGGTATCTGGAATTCATGGGCCGCACGCGCGGGTGCGGCCCAGCCGGCTGCGATGAAAGCGATCGAAGACCTGCAAAAGAACTGGAAAATGCTGCTCGCCGAGGGCATCAAGGTTCCGCTCCCCAGCGAATCGCTGAAGCTCTCCAACGACGAGTGGCGCAAACGGCTGGACAAAATGGCTTACTACATCCTGCGCGAAGAGGGCACCGAGCGCGCCGGCACGAGTCCGCTCAACCACGAAAAGCGCCCCGGGATTTATGCCTGCGCGGGCTGCGACTTGCCGTTGTTCGCTTCCGACATGAAGTACGACAGCGGCACCGGCTGGCCGAGCTTTTTCACCACCATTCCCGCCGTGTTCGGCACCAAGAAGGACTACGGGCTGTTCCTGCCGCGCATCGAGTACCACTGCATCCGCTGCGGTGGGCACCACGGTCACGTATTCAACGACGGGCCGAATCCCACCGGCCAGCGCTGGTGCAACAACGGCGTGGCGCTGAAGTTCATCCCCAAGACCGGCAAGGCCTGATCCGAAACGCCCGGCACGAATCGCCGGGCGTTCCTATGTACACCACCCCTCGCGTTGCGGCGACCGCAAGAAAACAGGCAATTCAATCCGCGCTTCGCCAGCGCCGTTTGCCGGCGCAACGCGGCGGCGATGCCTGATCGCCGCCCCGCGCACCTGGTCGCGCTCGATCGGTGTTGCCAACTGGTTCAAATCCCTGAGCCCTGCTAAACGATGTGGCGTTCCCGTAGCTCCGCGACCTCTCGTGCGGAATAGCCGACAGAGCGCAGGACTTCGTCTGTGTCAGCTCCAAGCGTCGGGGGCGGCGTATCTGCTCGAGCCTCGCACGCGGAAAGCTTGAAAGGCACCAACGGTACGGTGACGCTGCTCTTTACACCCGCGACGCTTTTGAAGACGTGGAACAGCTTGCGGCTCTCGAGGTACGGTTCTCGGACGGCTTCCGGTATGGTTCGCACGCGCATCGCGGGAACACCGGCCTCATTCAGGATCTCTTCCCACTCCGCCGCTGTTCGGGTCTTGAACGCCTTCTCAAGTTGCTTGCGAAGTTCGGCTCCGTTCTCGCTTCGCGATTCGTGGGTGAGATAGCGTGGGTCCGTAAGGAGATCGGCGCGGCCGATAGACTCACAGAGGTGCTTCACGTGGTGCTCCTGCATTGCGGCGATGTACAGCAGTCCCTCCCTGGTTTCGAAACCTGCATTCGTCGGGATAGACACATAGCTGTTTCCATGTGCTCTCGGCTTGGCGCCGGCCGTCATCACATCCGTAACGATGGAACCCATGAGCACGAACGCGGTGTCGAGCATCGACACGTCGATATGTTGCCCCTCTCCCGTGCGCTCGCGGTGATACAGCGCTGAAGCGATTGCGAATGCGGCGGCCAAACCGGCGCCGTAATCCACCACGGGAGGCCCGACCTTCAGCGGCGCCGTCTCCGGCGTGCCGTTGATGCTCATCATGCCGCTCGCCGCCTGCACGACCGGGTCGTAAGCAGGATGCCGTTTCTTCGGGCCTGTTGCACCATACGCTGTGAGAGAGCAGTAGATGATGCGCGGGTTGATCTTGCGCAGATCCTCATAGCCCAATCCGTAGCGGTCCATCGAACCGGTCCGCAAGTTCTGGATCACGATATCAGCATCCTCCGCCAGCTTTCGGAAGATCCGCTGCCCTTCCGGCGTCCGCAGATTGAGCGTGACAGAGCGCTTGTTGGAGTTCTGCGAGAGGAAGTTCGATGACATGCCCGTCTTCGCCAAGTCCCTGTCGTTGCTATGGCCATAACGGGCGGCATCACCTGCTCCTGGATCTTCTATCTTTACGACGTCCGCGCCTAGAAAGGCTAACTGCCCGCTCGCGAATGGGCTCGCCAGAATACGCGTAACGTCGAGCACCCTGATCCCGCTGAACACGCTTTTGACCGGCATGGCGTTTTCCTGATGATGTTGTTTGTCAACCCAGCCCAGTAATCACGGCCGTCGCTCGCAGCTTGCCTGTTCTTACCCGCTGAATACGCGCGGCCTCGATTGCAACGGTGCTATCGGGTGCGCTGCCGCAACGAGTTCCTTACCCCCCCGCACGGCTGAATAGGGTCACTTTCTCATCACGCCTGCCGCGGAAAAGCCACCCTATTTGTCTTCTTTGCCGATTACTGCGGCGAGATCGCGGCGACCCTTGATGCGGCGCACGCTCTTTTCACGACCCCGCGGGCCTCGCGCAGGACTCAGGATCGAGCTTCAGGACGCGTTTTGCCGCCCCATCCGCACTTTTCAGGCGCCTCCCAACGGGCGTTGCGGCAAATCATGCACTCGCCAAGCGAGCCGCGTCAAGCGTACGGCGCGCCAGTGGGTTCAGGCAATGTCGGGAATGGGATAGGTGACCGACAGGCGCATGGGCCGGGGCGAGCTCGCAGAACTGAGCGGCAGACTGCGCTCGATCTGATGTCGCGGTCGATGGCCTGGGTCATGACGGTGGACGAGCAAAGCGAAGCTCGATGCCGCGCCCTACAGCGATATCTCTTGCCAAAGGAGCGAATATCAATGCGCTGCTCTGGCGGCTTCATGTGCTCGCCAGGCCGAGCGCCCGCACGACCGGTGCCCACTGCTCGACCTGCTCGCGGATCGAGCGGGCGACCGCCGCCGGCGTGGCCGGGTTCGGCTCGGCACCTTCCTGGGCGAGCGCAGTGCGCATCTCCTGCGATTCAAGGATGCGCACGATCTCGGCGTTCAGCTTTCCGATGATGGACGCCGGCGTCTTGGCGGGCGCGAGCACCGCGAACCATCCGGCGGCCCGATAGCCCGGCACGCCTGACTCGGCGACCGTGGGCACGTCCGGCAGGAGCTGCGACCGGGTCTCGCCGGTCACCGCGAGCGCCCGCAGCCGGCCGGCGCGAATGTGGTGCAGCGAAGACGGGGCAGAAGCGATCGAGGCGTGGACGTGTCCGCCGACAAGGTCGGTGATCGCCGGCCCGATGCCCTTGTACGGCACGTGCACGAGGTTGATGCCGGCGCGCTGCTTGAGCAGTTCGAAGAACAGGTGGTTCCACGCGCCGGCCCCGGGCGACGCGTAGTTGAGCTTGCCGGGATTGGCCTTCGCAAAGCCGATGAGATCCTTCACCGAGGCGACGGGCACCGACGGATGAACGACGAGGAGGCCCGGGGGGCTCGCGACCGAACACACGGGCGAAAAGTCGGCAACGGGATCGTACTGGAGCTTCGGGTTCAGGCTGCGTGCCGCGATGATGTTGCCGAAGGTGCCCATCACCAGAGTGTAGCCGTCCGGAGCGCTGCGCGCCGCCAGCGCCGCCCCGAGTGTGCCGGCCGCGCCGGGACGGTTGTCCATCACGAACTGCTGGCCGAACCGTTCGGAAAGACGCGCGCCGATCAGGCGGGAGAAGACATCGGTGTTGCCCCCCGGCGGATACGGAATGACGAAGCGCACCGGCCGACTCGGGTATTCGCCGGCGGTGCTTTCCGCGCCGGCCGGCGACGAGGCGACCAGGGCCGCCGCGACCACTACGGTGTTTGCGATCTGCGCGATCTTGCGCATCGGTCTCTCCTTCCAATAGAATCCGCCCGTTGCCGCAGTGCACTGCCTGATTGAGCTGGTTGCAAGCCCTGACGCGGCCCCGCGGGCCTTGCACAGAACTCTGGAGCGAGCTTGAGGACGCGTTCCGCCACCCAATCCGCGCTGTCCAGGTGCCCGGGCGTTGCGGCAAATCATGCACTCGCCAGGCGAGCCGGGTCAAGCGCAGGGCACGCTTGTTGCGCTCAGAAGATCTTGCGAGAGTGCGCGGTTGATGCCGCTTTCCAGGCGAATAACACAATTTCCCAGTGGCTTGATTCTCGGCACGACCAATGGGCGGCCGCTGCCAGAACCGAATGAGGCGCCGCGCTCCCCCAACTCACTCCGCGCGCATGCCTCTTTCCTTGATCACCTTGCCCCATTTCTGCACTTCATTCCTCAAATGCGCGCCGAGCTCGTCCGGCGTGCTGGCGATAACATCGAGCCCTCGATTCGCCCAGCGCTGTCTCTGCTCGGGCGTGCGTAGAACGCTCCGCACCTTGTCGTTGAGCGTCGCGACGACGGCGCCGGGCGTGCCCCTGGGGGCCACCAAGGCATGCCAGGTTGTAAACTCATAGCCCGGCAGCCCGGCCTCGGCAACCGTTGGCACATCCGGGACAATCGCGGCGCGCTTCAAGCTCGTAACGCCCAGCGCCCGCAGCCGATTGGCTTTAACCAAGGGAACTGTTTCAGGGATATTCGAGAAGGTCACTTGCGTCTCACCGGCCATCGTCGCGGCAAGGCCGGGGCCACCGCCCTTGAAGTGGATCACGACGAGATTCACCTTGCCCAGATAGTTGAAAAGCTCACCAGCGATATGGGGATTCGTTGCCGCGCCGGCCGAAGCGTAATTGAGCGCGCCCGGCTTGGCCTTGGCGAGTGCGAGCAGCTCGCGCACCGAACGCACGGGCAGAGACGGGTGCACGGTGATGATCGACGCCGAAGAGGACAACTGCGAAATCGGCGCGAAGTCGCTGATCGGATCGTAAGGCACGCGGCTGTACAGGAACTGGTTGGTCACGAACGGCAGGGTGTTGACCAGGAGCGTGTATCCATCTGGCGCGGCGTTCTTTGCGATCTCGCTTCCGATGTTTCCCGACGCGCCGCTGCGGTTGTCGACAATGACCTGCTGGCCCAGGCTCTTTGATAGCTCCATGCCCAGCATGCGGGCCACAGTGTCGACACTGCCGCCCGGGGGAAAAGGCGCGATGATGCGCACGGACTTGGCCGGGTAGGCCGTTGTTTGCGCAACGGCGAATTCAAGGTGAGCGAGCGCGATCGTGATCAAGGACGCGACGGCGATTCTGTTCATGCTTCCTCCCGCGTGACGGTTGGTCCATTTATCGAGCAGCTAAACAGGGACAGTGTAACTCAACGTTTACCAAGCGCCGGGGCCGCCCTTATCTTACCGTCTTGCATCGCCGGCTCAATGCGTTGCGCGGCTCCGACCCCGTTCGGGAACCCCGGCGCCGGTCATTTCCCGCCGTCAAGGGGATTATTTCTTCAGGTCGTTCTGCGCTCGCCCTAGCGCGACCTCGATTCGAGCAAGCCACGGACGAAACTCTTCAAACCAACGGTGCCCTTGATTCTTCAAGATGTAACGATGTGCCTCTTGAAGGGCGCGGAGCCTTCCGGGCGCCAGAGCGACTGGCCGCTTGCTGCGCTTGGACCGGTTCATGCGCTCGCATAAATCCAGAATGGCGTGCCAGTGGGGAATGGCGCTCTTGCCAAAAAGGTCCTGGATCGCTTCCTGCCAGCTTTTCTCAGGATCGTATGCGGCGGGAGCCGCGGCATAATCGAAGCAAGTAGCGAGGGGGATAAGACTCAAGTTCCCCTGTAGCAGGGGATTATTCAGATAACCGTATACGGTCTCTGGCAGGCGCGGGTCCCGGCCGGTCAGGGGGGCGAGGTGCATCTCATCGCTCATCGAGAGATCGTTAACGGGGTAGTTATCCCAGAGAA
>MERG01000059.1:0-15082 GCA_001771985.1 Betaproteobacteria bacterium RIFCSPLOWO2_12_FULL_62_13
TCCGACAGGCTGCTAAATGCAAAACCGCCCGCAGACTTGCAACAATGCGGGGTGTAAAGAGCTTTTTCGGCCGTCAATAAGGACACGCGCGGGGCCGAATTCACGTATTTCGACACTAATTGTAACGTTTGTCTGCGGGCGGTTTTGCGTAAGGAGTGTGTCGGGACAAAGTCCGACACACTCCTAGCGCGGGCGAAATAGCTGATGCCTGACGGGCCTGTGTGATAGCCTATATTCCGACGGGAATATGCGAACCATGTTCACCATGGGAGGAAACCAAATGTACGATCTCGTGATCCGTAACGGCACGGTAGTCGACGGAACAGGACTGCCGAAATATCGGGCGGACGTGGGCTTGAACGGTGATCGAATCGCGGCGATCGGGCGGATCGGCGAACGGGGAAAAGAAGAAATCGATGCCACAGGCCACGTCGTTTCGCCGGGCTTCATCGACGGGCACACGCACATGGACGCACAGGTGTTCTGGGATCCATTGGGAAGCTGCTCCTGCTGGCACGGTGTCACAACCGTGGTAATGGGAAACTGCGGATTCACGCTCGCGCCGGGTTCCGCCGAGCAGCGCGACCTGATCCTCAGCAACATCGTGCGGGCGGAGGATATCTCTCCGGCCGCGATCGGAGCTGCAGTCCGGTGGAACTGGACCAGTTTCAGGGAGTACATGGACGTAGTCGACAAGCAGCCGAAGGCGATCAACTACGCCGCAAACATTGGACACTCTGCGCTGCGCACGCACGTCATGGGGCCGCGCGCTTTCGAGCAGCAGGCCTCGGCCGATGATCTGGGCGCGATGGAGCATGAATTGCTCGACGCGCTCGACGCGGGCGCAATCGGCCTCACCAGCTCCCGTTCGACCGGCCACAGGCTGCCGGAGCCGGACAACCGTCCGGTCGCATCGAATCACGCTTCCTGGGAGGAGCTCTCCCAGCTGGTATGCGTCATGGGGACGACGGGCCGCGGCATATTCGAGTATTCCCGGGAGAGAGAATCGCGGTCGCCTGACCCAAACGTGCGGAAGGCCGTGAATGACAGGTTGCGCGACCTCGCGGTGAAGAGCGGCGTTCCGATCACGTTTGGAATACCGGGTGGAAGCCACGGTACACAGGATAACCTGGCTCTTCTGGATAGCACGGCTGCGGCCGGCGGCCGCATGTTCGGCCAGACGCATACCCGCGGCATTTCCCACGTGTTGTCGTTCAAGGGGCGCTTGCAGTTCGATGACTTTCCCGAATGGGCCCATATACGCGCCCTGCCAATCGAGGAACAGCGCAAGGTTTTCAGTAATCCGGAACAGCGCAAACGCCTGGTCGCTGCCACGAAGAACGGCGTGTACCGAACCGGAGGCGGCGAGCCGCGCAAGCCCACCTACGAGAACATGTATGTCATGTACAGCGCCGTGTCGCGCAATCCCACCGTCGCCGAGCTGGCTGCCCGGCGCAATCTAGACCCGGTGGAAGTCATGATGGATCTCGCCCTGGAGAGCAACTTCAATCAGCTCTTCATGCAGTTCGATGTAGCAACCGTGCCGAAAAGTGAAGCGGAAGCGCTGGCGACCTTGCGGCATCCGCGAACGGTCATGACGTTTTCCGATTCCGGCGCGCATGTCAGCCTGATCATGGACTCTTCCATACACACGCACTTGCTTGCCTACTGGGTCCGCGAGCGCAACGCGTTTTCGCTTGAAGAGGGCGTGAAAATGATCACCCTGACACCGGCCATCGCCTGGGGCTTCACCGATCGCGGCTTGTTGCGTCAGGGATGCATCGCGGATCTCAACATATTCGATCCCGCGACGATTGCGCCGCAAATTCCGACCATCGAGCATGACCTTCCCACGGGAGCACGCAGGCTCAAGCAGAAGTCGAACGGCATCATGGCCACGATACTCGGCGGCAAAGTGTCATTCAGGAATGGCGAGCATACCGGCGCGCTGGGAGGGAACCTGCTGAGGTCGACTGCCGCGGGAGTTCGGTAACCACCCACAATCAAGGACAGCCCCCATGCCAAGCACCCAAACCGGAAAAGAAACCGCCGTATCAACAGCAGTGGAAGCTTTGCGTAAAGCGATGGTCGCCGGCGACAAGGCCGCGCTCGAGAAACTGGCTATGGATGAATTGAGCTATGGTCACTCGAGCGGCAGACTGGAGAACAAGGCCGAGTTCATCGCAACGTTGACCTCGGGCAAGGCGGGTTTCTCCGGGATCGAGTTGAGCGACCAGACCGTCAACGTGGTCGACAGGATCGCGCTCGTGCGCCACGTGTTCAACGGGACCCGCCGCAAGGAGGGCGACAAGATGAAGCTCTCCATCCTCACGGTCTGGCTGCAACAGCAGGACCAATGGAAGTTGCTGGCGCGCCAGGCGGCGAGGCTGTGAGCCGCGCCGAGGACCACGTCACCCGACGCCGATCTCTTTCCCCGTGTCCGATGCGCGCCTGATGTCGTGCTGCGGCAGACCGCAGCGCGGCAGTACAACGTTCCAATCCCGCAGTCGAAACCCGCTTCAACAGGACTTCGATTGGAACTTCGCGGACGTGCTCTGACGCAGCAGGTGGACGCCGACCAGCAGCGCCGGGACGCCGCACACGATGAAGCCGATGCCGTAGCTGCCGGTGAGGTCAAGAAGCCCTGAATACATGAGCGGCAACGCCAATGCGCCGACCTGGCCGAGGGAGAGCACGCCGCCGGTGACTCCGCCGCGCATGCCCTCCGGCGCCGCGCGCGCGGTTTCGGCCAAAAGTATGCCGTGCCAGGACAGCGCCGTGGCGCTGAGAACGCACGCGATCAGGCCGACCAGGAGCGTCGGCCAGCCGGCGCTGCAAAACGCGAGGAGCGCCACACTTCCAGCCATGCCGAGGGCAAGCCCCGCCATTATCAGGCGCGGGGAAACATAGCCGCTGCCGAGCCAGCCCCAGAGGATGCGGCCGGGCACGGCGACCGCGACCGCCACCGAAAAAACGAAGCCCGCTGCGACGGGCGTATAGCCGATCGTCGTCAGGTACACGACGAAATAGGCCGTGACGGTAGCCTGCAAGCCGTTGAAGGCAAGGCAGGCAAACGACAAGGCACGAAGGCCGGGCGTGCCGAGCACCGACGTCAAGGTCGCCTTGAAATCCGACACCCGGAAGGCGCGCGTCGGCACCCGGTCGGTATCGAAAATCCTGCGCAGGGGCTGCAGCATCAGGACGAAGACGGCGCACGCCGCCGCGCTGAGCAGCATCGTGAAGCGCCAGTCCTTCCACTCCGTCAATAGCGGCCCGAGCAAACCGGCCAGCAGCAGCCCGGCCGGCACCGCCGTCTGCTTGATGGAGAACACCAGCGGCAAGTAGCTCGGAGACGAGACGCGGGCGAGCAGATGCGAGCTCGCCGGTGTGGATACGGCCCCGCCGCCCCCGCAAATGATTGCGGACAGGACAAGCGCCACCGGCGTTCCCAGCGCGGCCAGTGCGGTGCCGGCCGCCATCATCACGAGGGACACCTGGCTCATGCGCAAGGCGCCATGGCGCACGATGAAGCTGCCGCAGCCGAGCTGCGCGACGAGAGAGGCTAAGGCCGTCAAGCTGAAATAGACGCCGATCCAGGCCGCATCGATGCGCAGATCCGTGATGATCGCCGGCGCGATCACCGCGGGAAGGGCTCTGCCGAGCGCGGCGAAGGTCTGCTGCAGGAACATCGTCCCGAGGGCAAGCAAGAGATGATTCACGTGCTACTGTTGCGGGATGCCCGCGTCCTTGATCACCCGCGCCCAGCGTGCGGTCTCCGCACGGATGAACTGCGCGAATTCTTCCCGGCTGGTCGGGGCGACTTCGATCACCATGTCCTTAAATCGCTGCTGGATCTCGGGCATGCGCAACACCGCGGTGACATCAGCATCGTCAGGGCGGCGATCGACAATCCGCGCATTGGGCGGCTACAAACGCGGAGCAGCGCAACGCAGCGCTGCTCGCCGGGGTTCAGACTTCAGTCCTTCGCCTCGATAGGGTTCATCCACCGCAGTCCCGGAAAACGCGCGAAGTCGCGGTCCGTTGTGCATAGCGCGGCGCCGTGCTCTATCGCAATCGCCGCGACGACAGCATCCATCACCAGCGGGCCGGTGGTTTGGCCTTCCCTCATGAGCCCGCGCAGAATCTCCCAGTGGCGCTCGCCGGGTTCGAGGATGCCAGCGGCAGGCTGGGCGAGCCAGGACGAAATTGCCGTACTGGCCTCGGACGTCGAGAGCGGATGCTCGAACACGCGGGGATTCGTGCCAACTCTAAGAAAAGCCCATAAGGTGAGCCAGGCAAAGCGAACAAGCTCCGGCCCTCCGAGCATGGCTTCGAACCACGCCCTGCTCGCTTCGTGTTGCTTCGCACGCGGATGGTAGGCGTAGAGCAGCAGGTTTGCGTCGACGAGGATCACCGGTGCAGCGCGCCCTCGACCTGCTCGATCAGCTCTGCGACGTTGTCGAGGGAAAGCCCTGGCTTCAGGTGTCCGAGATCGCGGGCCGTTACGCTGAAGGCCTGCCGCAAGCCAGTGCCGCGTCGTTGCGCCAGCCCGCGCCGGAGGGTCTCGTTGACCACCTCACGGAAGGGGCGACCTGCGCGCCGCGATTCCGCCTTCAGCTTGGCCGCCACGTCGTCGTCCAAGGTAAGGGTCGTTCTCATGCTTTGATGCTAATATTGCGGCATCATGATGTCAACCCGATGGGATGCGCTCCTATGGTCATCGGCCGTTTCGACTGATACCTTGATGTTAAGAGAATGTTCAGCGCCGCGGCTCCGCCTTCAATAGCAGCCGCGCAAAATGCCGGCTGGCGAATTCCTGTCCGGCCTTCAGCGGCAGCCGATCCTCGCCCAGGCTGGGGTCGAAGTGGATGTTGAACTGGCGGTCGAACTCCTTCTCCACCAGGTCGAACCTGACGAAGCACAGATAGGGGAAGGCCTTGATGTCCACCATGTCACGCTCCTTTGCTTGCCTGCCCCGACCGGCGGGTCGAGGATGAAGGCGGAAAGATGAAGGAGGAAGTTTTCGCGTCAGATACTGTTTCCTGCGGCGTGCCCCTCGGATGTCGCGGCGAGCAGCCCGCCCGGCGAACGGCAATCTCCGACCAGGCGCACCTCGATTCCCGCCGCGCGCAGCGGCGCGGCCAGCATGTCCTCGGGCACGCGAGGCGTCGCGTAGGCGAAGAAAACCACGCCTGGAATCACCCCCACGTCGCCGTTGTAGACGTTGGCATATTCCAGCTTCCCCTCACCAAAGCCTTCGCTCCAGCGCGGCTCGGCCAGAGCAATTGTCTCGATGCGCTTCTCGTGAAAACGCCGCAGGATACCCTGTCGCGTCACCAAGGCAGTCTTCTGCGCGATGCACTCACGTGGCGTGACCACCACGACGCGATCGAACAACGCGCGCAGCAGTTCCGCCGCCGCGTAGGTGCCTTCCGTGTGGTCCATGTCGAAGATGATCGCAGTGCCGGACTGGCGCGTCGTATGCCCAAGCAGCGTCGACATCGCGCTTCGTAAATCGGGAACGAGGCCTGCGTCGTGCACTTCGGGCGGCAGCCATGGCGGCGGCAACATGCGGGAACCGCACGCGAGGACCACGGCATCGGGCTTGAGCGCGATAACATCGGCCGCGCTGGCCGAGACGCCGAGCTCGAGCCGCGCGCCTGACTTTCCCGCGGCGGCGAACTGATAATCGTAAATGCTGCTGAGGGCCTCGCCGCCGGGCAGCAGCGAGTGCAGCCGGGTCTTGCCTCCGACAGAGGGAGAGCGGCCGAACACCGTCACTTCATGGCCGCGCGCCGCCGCGATCCACGCGGCCTCCATGCCGGCCACGCCGGTGCCAACGACGACCACGCGCCGGCGTACGGCCGAAGGTGACGGCCACCAGTCGACTTCGTCGGTTCTTGCCACGCGCGGGTTGTTGACGCACGCGATCGGCCGCAGATGCGTATTGATCGTGTCCCAGCAGATATTGCACGAAACGCAATAGCGAATGTCGCGCGCCCGGCCCTGCGCCGCCTTCAACGGCCACGCCGCATCGCACAGGATAGGCCGACCGAGCCCGACAAGCTCGGCCTCTCCGGACGCAATGATCTTGTCCGCTTCAGCAGGATCCGTGATCCGGCCAAGCGCAATGAGCGGCACCCCGGGAATGGCGCGGCGGAGTTCCCGGAAAAGCGAAAGGTATGGCGCCCGTGGCCCGTTTGAATCGGGGAGGTGCCACTCCAGCTCGCGCCCGTGCGTTCCCTGCGCAAAGCACGCGTAGTCGACGTCACCCGAGCGCGTCAGGCGGGCGGCAATCGTCGCGGCCTCCGCCGGTCCTATGCCGCCCCGAACGTAGTCGTTTCCCGGGAGCTTCAGCCCCACGATGAACCCCCGGCCGCACATTGCGCGCAGCGCGGCGATGAGCTCGGTGAGAAAACGGGTGCGCCCCTCCCAATCACCACCGTACTCGTCGGTCCGCACATTCGACCATGGCGACAGGAACTGGTGGAACAGGTGGCCGTGGCCGGCGGAGATCTCCACGCCGCTGAAGCCGCAACGCTGCAGGCGCGCCGCGGAGCACGCGAAGTCTTCGATCATCGCGTGGATTTCGGCCACGGTGAGCGCATGCGGCACGATCCAGCTCAGATCGTCGGGCAGGGCGGAGGCTCCAATCGCGTCCGCATTAAGCCCGGTATTATGGCGGCCGCGTCCCGGGTCCTGAATCTGCCCGAGCAGCCGGCAGTCCTCGGACTCGACCGCATCCGCCCAGCGCTTGAGCGCGTCCAGATTCTCGTCGTTCCAGGCCCGCGCCCGGTACGATACGTTCTGATGCCGCGCCATGCTGATCGGCTCGGTTACGATGAGTGCTGCGCCGCCGCGCGCACGGTTGGCGTGATACTGGATCAACCGGTCGGTCACGCGCGTATCTTGCGCCATGTGCGTGTTCATTGACGCATGCACGATGCGGTTCCGGAGCGGTCTGCCGGCAAGCGTAAACGGTGCAAACAGCGACGGATAGGGTGTCGTCTTATCCATGTATTTCGTTTTCGTCATCCACTATTCGGACGGGCCGTATTATTCCTGCGCCTTTTTCAACCTGCGCTCAGTCGCCGCATCAGCCAATGATTCCAACAGCCGCTTGCTCGCGTCCCATCCAATGCAGGCGTCGGTAATGCTTTGACCGTAGGCGAGCGGCTTGCCGGGAACAAGATCCTGCCGGCCTGCCTTGAGATGGCTTTCGGCCATCACGCCCACGATGCGCGCGTCCCCCGCCGCGATCTGCCGCGCGACATCCCTCCCGGCATCGATCTGCTTTTCGAACTGCTTCGACGAGTTGGCGTGGCTCAAGTCGATCATTACGTTCTGCGCCAGTCCCGCGTCGCCCAACGCTTTGCACACGGCATCGACGCTTGCAGCGTCGTAGTTGGGCGTTTTGCCGCCACGCAGCACGACGTGGCAATCCTCGTTTCCAGCCGTTGACACGATCGCACAGTGTCCGGCCTTCGTGACGCCGATGAAATGATGCGGCGCCCGGGCGGCTCGAATCGCGTCGACCGCGATGCGCACATTGCCGTCGGTCCCGTTCTTGAAGCCGACCGGACACGATAAGCCCGACGCAAGCTCCCGGTGGATCTGGCTTTCCGTCGTGCGCGCGCCGATCGCGCTCCAGGACACCAGATCGGCGATGTATTGGGGCGTCGCCATGTCGAGAAACTCGCAGGCGACCGGCATGCCCGCCTCGTTGAGATCGAGCAGGAGCTGACGCGCAAGTCTCAGGCCTTCATTGATGCGGAAGCTGCCGTCCAGGCGAGGGTCATTGATAAGACCCTTCCACCCGATTGTCGTGCGCGGCTTCTCGAAATAGACGCGCATCAGCACCAGCAACTCACCGGCCAAGCGCTGCTTGAGCTCGAGCAACCTGCCGCCGTATTCCTTTGCGGCCTTCACATCATGTATGGAACAGGGCCCGATGATGATGACGAGCCTGTCATCCGCTCCATGGAGTATGCGATGGATTGCGTGCCGCGTCTCGGCGACAATGCTCTTCGCCCTGGACGTGATCGCGAATTGGCGCAGGATTTCGGCGGGCGGTGTCAGCTCCTCGATTGCCCGGACGCGCACATCGTCCGTGGTTTCGTGCATGGTCACTGAGCTGTGCCGCGTACCGACGACTCAGTAAAGCGCCGCCTTCAGACGCTCATACAGGCCGCGGTCATAAGTTGCCGCGTCAATCCGCGACTGGCTGATATCCGCGAGCATCGCGCCGAGGCTGGGCAGACTGCGCCGATCGACGTGTTGTGCGGGGTCCCACAGCCTGGCGCGAAAGACGGCGCGTGCGCACTGGAAGAAAACGGTGTCGACGCGAACCACGATCACTGAACGCGGGAGCTTGCCGCCGACCCTGAATCGCTCCAGCAGTACGGGAGCCGTGGAGATCATCGCGCGCCCGTTGACCCTGAGCGTCTCGCCGACGCCTGGGATCAAAAACAGCAGCGCGACATGCGGGTTGCTAATGATGTTGCGCAGGCTGTCCGCGCGATTATTACCGCGCCGGTCCGGAATCAGCAATGTCCTCTCGTCTTCGACGATGACAAAACCCGCCGAATCGCCGCGCGGCGAAGTATCGAGCCCGCCCGGGCCGCTTGTTGCGAGGACGACAAAGGGTGAAGCGGCAATCATCGTCCGATAATGCGGATGAATGTAGTCGACCTCTTTCTCCACGGCGGCTCCCGAAGGTGCGCCGTAAAGGCGTTCCAGCGTGGCGATGTCCGTTATCCGATGCTCTTCGATCGTGGCGTCCATGAACATCCTTCCAGAAGAAGTGGGGTCATGCCGGCTCCATGCCTTTCTTCCTGATGACGGGAACGGCGGCCGGGGCCCTAAAGAACTTGACCAGTGCTCTCGCCGCATCCGGCTCTTTTGCGCCGGCGTGCAGGCCGGCCGAGAAGAGGGTGATCTGCTGGACGTCCGCCGGCAGCGGCCCGATAAGATCGATTCCGGCGACGGGGAGAAGCTCACTCACCTGCTGGAAGCCGATCTCGGCCTCGCCGCGCGCCACCACCGCGCCGGCCGGTTCGCCCTGCACCTGTTTGATCTTCGGCTTCAGCTCCTCGGCGATGCCCATGCGCTGAAACAGGCCGGCGAGATAGATGCCGCTTGGCCCGGTGGAATACACGATCGACTTCGCCGCAAGCACCGCGCGCTTGAGCGCCTCGCCCGAGCTGATGTCCGGCTTCGGCGCACCTGCTCTCACAGCGACGCCGATGCCCGATTTCGCGAGATCGAAGCGCTCAGCAACTATCCCGGCCTTGATGAGCTCGTCGAGCGAGTCGGCGGACAGGATCACGAGATCGACGATCTCGCCGCCCTTGAGACGGCTCATCATCTGCACGCTCGGGACCCACATTGTCATCACCTTGTGCCCCGCAGTGCGTTCGAATTCCGGCACCAGTTCAAGATAGGCCTCCTTGAAGGCCGCCGACGCCATGACTTTGATTTCAGACATGTGGAAACCCGTCACTTCTTGCCCTACGACGCCTTGGGCGCTACGGACAAACCGCGCACATTGTTGTTCTCGATCGCTCGCGCCACCAGGCCCGTGGCCTTGATATCCTCGACGAATTCACGGAGGTATAGTGCGCCGGCGTCGCGGCCCTTGGGCGTGCCGATCGCCTGTTGAACCGCGGTGAACCGCCCGTCCAGGATACGCGATCCGGGCAGGTTGTCATGATCTATCATGAGGCGCGGCTTGAGGCCGGCAAGGGCCTCCAGCTTGTCGGCGACAAAGCGCATGAATACATTGTCGGCGCCCTGCGCGCGTATGAGCTGGGCGTGCTTGAGGTTGCGGGTCAAGTACAGGTCGTATGCGCTCCTCCCCGATATCGCGATGCGCACGCCCTCGCGGTCGACGTCCGCAATGGTCTTGAGCGGCGAGCCGGGCGGCACGAGGTAGGTGGCCTCGATTTCCACATAGGCCGCGGTGAAGTCGATCTCGTGGGCGCGCTGCGGTTCGGCGGCGAGAAATCCGACATCCCACACGCCGGATTTCGCCGCGTCAGCCAGCGCCCCGGGGGAAGGGTAGCCGATGATCTCGACCGGAACGCCCAGCCGCCGGCCCAGCTCCCGTCCCAGGTCCACGGCAACACCCCGGAACTCGCCTGTCGCGGGGTCTGTTGCCGTGAGCAGGAAGTTTCCCAGGTTAATACCTGCACGCAGTTTGCCGGTCGGCGCGAGCTCGGAACGTGCCGCAGGAGAACACTCGATCATTGCAGTCACCTGTGATGTTGAAGAATCCGGATCGCAGCATTAGACACCAAAGCGCATGGGGCTGTCATCAACGAGTAGAATGGAAAGGTCAGTGTGGCTCGTTCCTGGAATAAGCAACCCGCGGCATGGCCTCACGCTTCATCGCCCACCTCGACATGGACGCGTTCTACGCGTCGGTTGAATTGCTGCGCTACCCGCAGCTTCGCGGCAGGCCGGTGGTGATCGGCGGGAGGCGGCGTAGCGCGGAGGAAAAGGCGATCCCGACCCTGCGCGAGTACAGCGGCCGGGGCGTGATTACCACCGCCACCTACGAAGCGCGCGCCCTCGGCGTTCATTCGGGCATGGGACTGATGAAGGCGGCCAAGCTCGCGCCCGATGCGCTGCTGCTGCCGGCGGACTTCGACGAGTACCGGCGCTACTCCCGGATGTTCAAGGACGCGGTGCGCACGATTGCTCTACAGATCGAAGACCGCGGCATCGACGAGATTTATATCGATCTCACCGAGCTCGTCGGGCGCACCGCCGCCGACGGTGCGCCCGACCCATGGGCACGCGCGCGGATCGTAGCAGTGGATATCCAGCGCGCGGTGCGCGAGGCAACCGGGCTTACGTGCTCGATCGGCGTCACGCCGAACAAGCTGCTTTCCAAGATTGCCTCCGATCTTGAAAAGCCCGGCGGGCTTACCGTTGTCACCGAAGCCGATATTCCCGCCCGCATCTGGCTGCTCCCTGCGCAGAAGCTCAACGGCATCGGCCCCAAGGCAGGCGCGCGGCTCGAGACGCTCGGCATCCGCACCATTGGTGAACTCGCGAAGGCCGACCGGGTGCTGCTCGTCGAGCACTTCGGCAGGAGTTATGGCGCCTGGATGCACGAGGCCGCTAACGGACGCGATGAGCGAGCGGTGGTCACCTGGAGCGAGCCGAAATCGATCAGCCGCGAAACGACATTCGAACACGATCTGCACCCGGTGCGCGACCGGGAACGGCTCTCGCGCATCTTTACCGATCTTTGCGTTCGGGTGGCAGGCGATCTTGAGCGAAAAGGCTACGTCGGCAAGACGATAGGCCTGAAGCTGCGTTACGACAACTTCAAGACCGTGACCCGCGACCGCACGCTCGATCGACCGACGCAGGATGCCGGTACGATACGCCGCGCCGCGGGCGAATGCCTGAAGCGCGTGCCGCTTAACCGGCGCATTCGCCTCCTCGGCGTGCGCATCGGGGCGCTGAGCAAAGCCAGCGCTCAGCCGCCCCGGGAAGCGTCGCCACGCGCCGCGCATACCCCAACGCTGTTTGAGTAAGCCTGATGCTTTTCTTGCGCCGGAGCAGTCTGCCGTCTCTGCCCTTGAAAAGGAGGCGGGTTGTGTGAAACGCGGGAACCGGTGCCGGCGCCTCCTCTCTTGCGCACTGCACTGGCGGGGCGACCATGCGGTAGGACCCCTTCACCGGGTGGGGGAGCGTCTGCAAGCGGCCGTGCTGGGTCACGAACGGATTCTCGAGAGCTTGCGCGAGATCATGAATCGGCGCAGCGGGCACGGCGCCGGCGAAGCGTTCGAGCCACTCCCCTGTCGTGCGCTCACCGAGTTCGCGGTCGAGCAGTTCGGTCAGCAGATCGCGATGCCGTAGCCGGTCCGCGAACAGACGAAAGCGCGCATCCTCGCTCCAGTCGGGGCGCCCGAGCTTTTCGCACAGCTCCGGCCAGAACTTCTCCTTGTTGCACATGAGATAGATCCAGCCGTCGCGCGTGCGATAGAGCTGGCAGGGCGTGAGCGAGGGATGCGCCGAGCGCGGCAGGCGCCCAGTGACCACGCCTTCGTTCAGGTACCAGGTGGCGAGATAGGCCGTGTTAAAAAGCGCCATGTCGAAGAGACTCACGTCGATGTCGCGCCCCACGCCGGTCGCGCGCGCCGAGGTGAGCGCCGCGAGCAGCGCGTAGGCGAGCCCGAGCCCCGTCATCAGGTCGACGATCGAGAGCCCGAAGCGCGCCGGCGGCGTCTCGGGCTCCCCGGTGAGCGAAAAGTAGCCGGCCTCCGCCTGCATGAGGTAGTCGAAGCCCGGCCAGTCTGCGCGCGGGCCGCTGCGCCCGTAGGCGCTCAAGTGCGCACTAACGATCTTCGGATTTAAGTCCTTGAGGCTCTCGTAGACGAGCCCGAGCTTCGCCGGCACGGTCCCGCGCAGGTTCGAGGCGAGCGCATCGGCGGTGCGCACGAGATCGCGCAGCAGCGCCTGCCCCTCGGGGCGCGAGAGATCGAGCGTGAGGCTCTTCTTGTTGCGGTTGAAGCTGTGGTAGAACTCACTGTCGCCGGGCGCGAAGAAGTACGGCCCCATCGCGCGCGACATGTCGCCGCCGTCATTGCGGATCTCGATCTTGATCACCTCCGCGCCCTGGTCGGCGAGGAACATCGTGCCGAACGGCCCGGTCCCATACTGCTCCACCGCGAGCACGCGCACGCCGTTCAGGGGCAGCATGGCAAACCTCTAACCACAGAGATCACAGAGAAAAGACCAAAAAGCCCTTGCGGGGCTACGCTTGAGCGAACTCTAGCGTAATAGTGTACGGGTGGGCCGTCAGCACAGCGCCACTTCAGCGGTTCGCGACAAACGCCCACACAACCTACGGGTTGACCACCGAGTTTCAAGATCCCAGAGCTAGTTTTTGATGCTGCTTGCATATACAGCAGATCTGTGACGCCATTGTGTACTGACACGGCCGAGTCAGGGACAAATCATGCAACTACCTCTGGTCTACAGAGATGCCGCTTCTGCTATAGCGGAATTCGAACAGATTTTAGTCTCAAACTCTGGGGAGGATCCCTTCGATTCGGCGATCAAGCTTCTAGCCGCAAAGCTTATCGACGAGTCCGAAAACGGCCCAGATCAGCCATCGAGTTTTCAGATCCATAAGAGTCCCGAGGCTACTCGCCGCGTAGTTAATGCCCTCTATCGAAAAGCACTTCAAAGGTGGCCGCACCTAAACGGAGTGGGTTCGAACCTCGATATTTCCCCGCAGCATTTGGTGCGGTCCATGCGCCCGCTAATCGGTTGGCGACTCGCGGATTCCGACTTGGCTTGGCTTGATGCCACCTTGGAACGACTGGTTGCAAAGGACGCAAAAGGCGCGCTTGGGCAATATTTCACCCCCAGAGACATCGTTCGATTTTGCATCGAGATTCTGAATCCGAATTCCAAGGACAAGGTAATAGACCCGGCTTGTGGGTCTGGGAGGTTTCTCTTTGAGGCCACCCGTCACTCGCTCCGGAACGCTGGCGCCGCTCCTGCTTGTCTCGGCATAGACTTTGGTGCAAGGGCTATAAAGGTTGCCGCGCTTCTGTCTGCTGCAACATCTAAGGCGAAGATTACTATTTCAAAGGCAAACAGTATCGACGGCCGGGTATACGCGGAGCAAACGCCTCCTGAATTGTGCGTGGTCCCCTGAACGGTTACGGCGATTGTTAAACTTTATAGGAATAAAACACCAATAGTGCTATTAAATGAACGTACGTTGAATTAATGCCAATTAATGCCAATGTAAATTATGTGATACCGGGATTGCCTTTGACGCCGATCAACCGCGGCCGGTTGAGCTTGGGCGGGCGGATCACCTTCTTGTCGCGCAGGTACTTCACCACCACGTCCCAGATCGGTTCTCCGGATGCGCCTTCGGCGACCGGTGCCCAGCTTGCCACCTTGTACTTCTTATCCGCTTCGAGCGGCTTGCCCTTGAGCATCAAATTGCCGATGCGTTTGCCGATCTTCTGAGTGGGTTCGCAGGTAAACTGCAAGCCGCCGACGCGCACCATGTCCCCGCCCTGCTGATAATACGGATCGGGGTTGAACAGGTTGTCGCACACGTCTTCCAGGATGCTCTTGATCGTCTCTCCCGTGAGCGCGTTGACGGTCGTATAGGGATAGGTGATCGCCGTCTGGTCCATGACGTGCTCGAGCGTGATGGTCTGCCCGGGCAGAATCGTGGTGCCCCAGCGGAAGCCCGGCGTGAACGCGATCTCCGCGTTCTTGACGTCGATCAGCGCGTCGAGAATGACCTGGTCGAAGGTGCCGGTGAAATTCCCGCGCCGGTAGAGCAGCGCTTCGCTCACCGCGAGCTTCTCGGCGAGCTTCGCTTCATACGGCGCGCGGATCTGTCTGATGAGAGCCGCTATCTCCTTGTCGGCTTCGAGCAGGTTGGCGAACACCGGCAGCAGCCGGTAGTGGTGGCCCTTGACCGCCCCTCCTCGCACCTCGAGATCGAGCACCGCCAAAAACTTGCCATGGGAGCCAGCGTTGGTGACGAGTGTGGCGCCCGAAGCGTTCTTGACGGCGACGGGAGCCGGCACCGCGTCGTGTGTGTGGCCGCCAAGAATAGCGTCGATGCCGGTGACGCGCGAGGCGAGCTTGAGATCGACGTCCATGCCGTTGTGCGACAGCAGCACCACCGCCTGCGCCCCTTTTGTGCGTGCGTCGTTTACCGTTTTCTGCAGGCCCTCCTCCTGGATGCCGAACGTCCATTCGGCGACGAAATGGCGGGGATTGGCGATCGGGGGATAGGGGAAGGCCTGGCCGATGATCGCGACCGGCACGCCGTTCACCTCCCGGATCACGTATGACTTGAATACCGGGTCGCCGAAATCGGCGGTCTTCACGTTTTGCGCTACGAACTCGACCCTGCCGGCAAAATCTTTCCTGATCACCTCCTGCACGCGCGCCGCGCCGTAGGTGAACTCCCAATGGCCGGTCATCACGTTCACGCCGAGCAGCTTGCTTGCATCGACCATGTCCTGTCCCTTGGTCCACAGCGACGTAGCCGAGCCTTGCCAGGTGTCGCCGCCGTCCAGCA
>MERG01000059.1:15099-15745 GCA_001771985.1 Betaproteobacteria bacterium RIFCSPLOWO2_12_FULL_62_13
TGGGCGCGCACCCGCCTTACGAGTGCCGCGAGATGGGCGAAGCCTCCGACCCTGCCGTAGGCGCGCGCGGTGTTTTCGAAATCGAGATGGGTCAGCGCGTGCGCCAGCCGGGTTTTGGGGCCGATCTTGAAATGCTTGAGCAGAGCCTCGCCCACCAGATGCGGCGGCTTGCCGTATGCGTCGTTCACCCCCAGGTTGACGTCAGGCTCGCGGAAATAAATCGGCAGCAGTTGCGCATGGCAGTCGGTGAAATGCATCAGCGTCACGTTGCCCGCTGCCTTGGGCAGGTCGTAAAAGCCGTCGGCCTTGCCTGCGGCCAGCGCTCTGCCGCCGAGCGGCAGGCCGTGAGCCGCGGCCACCGCCAAGAGTTGCAGAAACTCGCGCCGGGTTATATTCATGCTCCGGAATCCATTGTCGAAAAAAGGTGCGTAGATACTACGATTCTAATCACCAAGCCGACCCATCGCCTCGGTAATCCATTTCAGTGTCCCCATCGGGGATGGTTGAAACCCCTCGCCCCCCGTTTTCACGAGAGCAGGCTTCAGGCGAAGAAAGTTTTTGCGAAATGTGAGCGAAGCAAACATGAGCAGGTTTCTGTGCAACAAAGGCAAAGCAAGTTGTCCTGCCCGCGGCGGCGGGCATCCAA
>MERG01000060.1 GCA_001771985.1 Betaproteobacteria bacterium RIFCSPLOWO2_12_FULL_62_13
TGGAACGATCACGATGACGTCCCCTTCGGCGAGCGGCGTTGCCAGTCCCCCGAGCGACTGAATGTTGCAATCGCCGACGAAGACGTTCACGAACTGGCGCAGACCGCCCTCTGGCGACAGCACCCGGGGCAGCACCCCGCTATGCGTGGCGCCGAGCCGTTGCAAAGCTTCGCCGACCGTCGCTGCCTCGACCCGCACCTCGCTGGCATTGCCGGCGTATGAGCGCAATGGCATCGGAATCCGTATGGTCACGCTACCCATGCTTCCACCTCTACTTCCACAAACCGGTCCCCGTCCAGGCGCCAGGAACGTAGATCCTCGACCCCGTCGCGCGACACCGAGAGAATCACGTATGACCACCCCGTCCATGCCGCAGCCCGGTCAGTCTGCGACGGCCGGGCCGGATGGTCGGGGTGCGAATGCCAGATACCGATGATATCCATGCCGGCGGCGCGCGCCTGAGCGTCGGCCGCAACAAAAGCCGCCGGGTCGAGTTCATAGCGGTCGGCGGCCCGCTCCACGTTCAGGTTACGCGCGATGGCCGCTTCTTTCACTTCCACAAACTGGTCTTGGACATGGCCCAGCAGCAGGCCGCAGGTCTCGTGTGGATAACCGCCGCGCGCCCATTGCTCAAGCCGGGTTCGCAGGGCGGGCGGCAGCCGCAACGTGGTCATGCATTTAGGAAAGATACGCGGGGCGTTAGTTCCACCGTGGCGCATACCTATGACGCTGTAATCCACAAAGCGATTAGGGTTGTGGCACCGACTCATGGGTGCAACGCCCTTGGCGGTGATCATGGGCCTGCGCCACACCAGTTACAATCCATAGTGGCAGTCGCGGGACGCCTGATCTGCGGGGTAATTCATGAAAAGCGACCATGTTTTGGGCCTGAGCACAAAAGGATTTCACCGCGTGCATTACATCGACTGGGGAGATACGGCTAACCCCAGGATCGTGATTTGCGTGCACGGGCTTACCCGGAACTGCCGCGACTTCGATTTCCTGGCACAAGCGCTTGAACCGGATTTCCGCGTGGTCTGCCCCGACATAGCCGGCCGCGGAAAAAGCGACTGGCTCTACACCAAGGAAGACTACGGCTACCCGCAGTACATGGCGGACATGACGGCGCTGATCGCGCGCGTCACCGCCGGTGATGGTCCAAAAACCCTCTACTGGGTCGGCACTTCGATGGGCGGCATGATCGGCATGCTCCTCGCCTCGCGGCCGCAGTCACCCGTCGGCAAACTGATCCTCAACGACGTGGGAACGGTGGTGCCAAAAGCGGCGCTGGAGCGCCTTGCGGGATACGTCGGTCTGGACCCGTGCTTCAGGACTTTGGCGGAGCTTGAGGCTTTTGTGCGAACGGTTGCCGCGCCGTTCGGAGCGCTCACAGACGAGCAATGGCATCACCTTACCGTCCACGGCGCAAAACAGCACGAAGACGGCTCATGGGGCTTTTGCTACGACCCGGGCATCGGCATCCCCTTCCGGAAAGGGCCGCTCACCGATGTCGATCTATGGGATTACTGGGACACCGTCAACTGTCCGACGCTGCTGCTGCGCGGGGCACAGTCCGACCTGCTCCTCAAAGACAATGCACTCGCCATGACCCAGCGCGGACCAAAGCCGCGACTGATCGAATTTGAAGGCATCGGCCATGCGCCGATGTTGATGGCGCAAGATCAGATCAAGGTCGTACGCGATTTTCTGCTCGCCCCGCCGTAACGGTCCGCCTTGCCCCGTCGCTCCTACGCAAGACCATTCCGAGAGTGATAGCTCATTGCGTTATTTGCAAATGACAAAATGTTCTTGCGCGCTCGTTGAAAACGCGAGGCCAAAGCAGTAGCTTGGAACGAGTTCGATTTGACGCCGGAACCTCGGGTCGCAATCGCCTTGGGATTTGCCGGAATTCAAAGGGAGGTCAATCAGAAGCTTGAAACGATAGAACGCGGCATTTTCGCGAGGCCGCAATCCGCGGTCGCCAGGGATTCTCCATACGCGCCGGCCGGTGCGTGGGGAGATCGGCGGATGGATCCGGCAAGTCACGTGATTTTTCGCTTGATCCGGATATGAAACGCGAAAACATCTCCATGCCGGTTACGCTGCTCACAGCGGACGTAACCCGGATGTCGCAAACCGACCAGATCAAAGCCGCGAGCGACGGGCTGTTCTATATCACCGAAGGGCATCAGAAGAAACCTTTTGCGCTTGAGCTCGACGAGCTCACCGCCGCCAGCATCGAGACCATCTCCGAGGCTGCCAAGGAGATCGCCAAACACTTCGGCATTTACAAGCAGCGCGAACGCGACGCGAGCGGCGGCAAGACCGGCGACTACATCTTCATGGTGCGGGTGAAGAATCCGGCCGGCGGCGAACTCTCGGCGCAGCAGTGGATTGCGCTCGATGAAGCCGCTGAGCGTTTCGCCAACGGCACACTGCGGCTCACCTCGCGCGAAGGCATACAGTTTCACTTTGTCCACGGGCACAACCTTGCCGCGCTCATCCGCCATCTCAATGGCGAATACCGCGACCGCGGCTGCCGCCTGACCACGCTGGGCGCGTGCGGCGACGTCAACCGCAACACGATGTGCAGCCCGGTCGATGACCTCGATCGCGATCTGCCGCTCGACTCGCGAACTCTCGCGCACGCCATTGCACGCGAGCTCGCACCGCGCAGTTCCGCCTATTTCCAGATCTTTCTGTCCGATGACGAAGGCCGCACGGTGGCGCCGGTCACCGCCGACGAGCCGATTTACGGGATGCATTACCTGCCGCGGAAATTCAAGGTCGGCATCGCTCATCCCCGCGATAACTCGATCGACCTGCTGACCCAGGACGTGGGCTTTCTGCCGGTGGTGAACGGACAGTCTGCCGAACAGTACGACTTGTATACCGGCGGCGGCCTGGGGATCACCCACAACCAGCCCGAAACCCAGCAGTTGCTCGGAATCCACCTGGGTCGCGTGCCGCGCGAGCAAGTCGTCGACACGGTGCGTGCGATCGCGATCCTGCAAAAGGAGCACGGCGAGCGCAAGAACCGCCGCCAGGCGCGCTGGAAGTACACGCTGCGGCGCCTCGGCGCCGATCAGGTAAAAGCAGCGCTGCGCGATCGCTTCAGCATCCGGCTCACGGATGCGCGACCGCAGCCGGTTCCCGAGGTGCGCTACCACCACGGCTGGCACCCGGAAGCCGGCAGCGAGGAACGGTACTATTACGGCCTTCCGGTGGGAAATGGCCGCCTGCAGAACACCGAAAGCGCGCGGATGCGCGCCGCAGTGCGCAAAATCGTCGAAGAGCTCAATCTCGGCGTGCGCGTCACCCCGAACCAGGATCTGTTGTTATGCCACGTGCCCGCCGGGCGCCGCGAGTGGCTCGAGCGCGTCCTGAGTGATCATGGCGTGAGCAAGCCTCAACAGATTTCACGCCTGCGCAGGCTGGCGATGGCGTGCCCGGCGAAGCCCACCTGCGGGCTCGCTATGACCGAGGCGGAACGGCTGCTGCCGCGTCACATCCGTTCGCTCGAAGAAGCCGGTCTTGGGGAGGTCGATGTGATCATCCGCATGGCCGGCTGCCCCAATTCCTGCTCGCGCCCGCCCACCGCCGAGATCGGAATTTACGGCTACGGCAAGAATGACTACGTGATCCAGGTTGGCGGCTCGCGCTCCGGCACACGCATCGGGAAAATACTCTACGAGCGCGCACCCGGCGAGCACGTAGAAGCTATTCTGAAGGGCCTCGTTCGCGCCGTCCGCGACCACAACCCGGAAGGGCTCTCCGCCGGAGAGTTCCTCCATCGCACTCCGGTTGAAGAATTGCGCCGGCTGCTTGGTTTCTAGGCCTTCTCCGCTTCCAGCATCGCTTCGAGCAGGGTTTCGGCTTCCTGCGCGCCTGATACGCCGATCTTGCGGTTGAAAATGAAGAACGGCACGCCGCCGATCCCCGCGTTGCGCGCCTCGACATCCGCCGCGTGGATTAGCTCGCGGTCGGCATCGCCGGCGAGATAGCTGGCAACTGCGTCCCGATCAAGGCCGGCGCGGGCGCCGATGTCGGCGAGCGTGTCGATCACCGTCAGATTGGCGCCCTCGATGAAATAGGCCCGGAACAATTCCTCCGCCATCTGATCCTCACGCCCCTGCTGGCCAGCATAGTGCATCAGCCGGTGTGCGTTGACGGTGTTGGGCTGCACCTGAATCTTGTCGAAGGCGAAGGGGATATCGACGATCGCGCCGACCGCCGCAACGCGCGAATAGCTGCGGTTGGGCGTGCCGAATTTGCGCTGCAGATACTCGGCGCGCGATATGCCGCTTTCTGGCAGGTCGGGATTAAGTTGGAACGGCAGCCAGCGCACGGCCGGCTTGGCAGCATCGGGAAAGCGCTCGCGGTACAGTTCCAGTGCGGTCGCGAGGCGGCGCTTGCCGATGAAGCACCACGGTCAGACCACGTCCGAGACGATATCTATCTGTAGTCTTTTCTCGCTCATTCCGCTCTCCAGTATTAAACCTCAATCAAACCGCCAAGGACGCCAAGAAAACAAATCAACCCGCAGATAAACACGGATGAACACTGATGAGACGAAACCCGAAAAGGCGTGAGCCGTGGTGGGTGATCCGTGATCTGACAACCTTGGTCTGCGAAACGCGTTTTGTCGGTTCACGGTTCAATATTCACTTGATTCTATCGGCATGCATTAGCAGTTCTATTTTCGCTCCATCTTGGCGGCCTTGGCGTCTTGGCGGTTCCAGTTTTTGTTTTTCATTCATCCCGGGCGAGCATGCGCGCATCGTCCGCGTCCATCGCAACGAGCAGGTTGATGCCATGCGCCGCGAAGCGCCGCGCCGCAGCAAGCGTCCGCCGGTCCTGTTCGTGGTCGAGCGACCATTGGGCGTGGCGCGCGAGCAGCGCAAGTTCGAGCGTGCGGCCGAGCGTGAGCGCAAAGCGCCGCGCACCGGCTTCGAGCTGTGTCTCGTCCGCAGCCAAGCTCTGCGTGAACCACGCCTCGGCTTGCTCCGCGGTCTGCTCCACCCGCGCCGAAATTTTGACGAGGTCGGGATCTCTCAAACCCTGAAGCACGAAACCGAGTTCGCGTCTGAATGTCGCCAGCCCATCGCTTGCTTGCAGGGTCCGCAACGCATCAAGCGAGAGCACGTTGGTGGTCCCTTCCCAGATCGGCAGGACCTGTGCATCGCGCAGCAGCACCGGCAGCCCCGTATCCTCCACGTATCCCGCGCCGCCAAACGACTCGATCACCTCGGACAGTACCGCGACCACCTGCCTTCCGCTGGTGAGCTTTGCGACCGGCGTCAGGAGGCGCAGCAACTCCGCCTGTTGCGTACTTGCCCGCTGCGCTTCGGCCCGCCCCAGCAGTTCGACCACGAAAAACGTCAGTTGCAGCGCTCCCTCGAACTCGGCCTGCAGTCCGGCGAGCGTGTCGAAATGCAGCGGCTTGCGCGCGAGCGGGGCGCCGAATGCGACGCGCTTCAGTGCGTAATCGCGCGCAAGCGCGAGGCCCCTGCGCATCAGCGCGACGGCGCTCACGCTGTTCCAGATGCGCGTGATGTTGAGCACCGGGGTGATATTTTTCACGCCATCGGTGGTCCCATACACGAGTTCGGCGGGCGTGCCCTCGAGCGTCAGTTCCGCGGTGGGCACCTTGCGCGTGCCGAGCTTGTCCTTCAGGCGATCGACGACGATGCGGTTCGGGTGCCCCCGAGCATTGCGGGTTTCAAGATAGAACAGCGCGAGGCCCTTGCCGCCCGGCGGGTTGCCCTCAGGGCGCGCCAGCGTCAGCGCCATCTGCGATGCAACCGCTGAGGTGAACCACTTGCGGCCGTAGAGCCGCCACTGTCCATCCTCCTCGCGCGCGACGGTTTCGCTGAGCCCGACGTCCGAACCGCCAATCGCTTCCGTCATCCACTGGCCGCTGGTCCAGAACTCGCGCGGATCGCGAGAAGTAAGGTGGGGCAGCGCGTGTTCGATCAGCGCTTGGTTGCCCGACGCAACGAGCGCGCACGCCGCACTGTCCGTCATCGCGAGCGGACAGACATAGAGGTCGCTCGATGGTGTGAAAAGATAGACCAGCGCGAATTGGTGCATGCGCGAAAACGCGCCGTGTTTGCGTTCATGTGCGATGGCAACGAGCCCGTTTTCCGCGGCGATGCGTTCGGCTTCGCGCCACAGCGGCGAGACCTCGATGCGGTCGACGCGGTTGCCCCATGCATCCCACTGGGTCAGCACGGGCTCGTTGTCGCGGTCGGCGAGCTGCATGCGGTAGAGCTCGGCTCCGGCGAGCTCGCCCATCGCGATGAGCGTGGGCTCGATCTCGCGCAGCATGTCCGGGGGCAGCGTGCGCGCGAGATACGAGCGCAGCACGCGGTCATCCGTGTACTGGTTCCCAAGCTCGGGGGGCGTCTGGATGAAAGCCATGCTCTATATTACACGCCAAGCGCGTCCCGGACTCGATCCGCGGACGCCAAGAGCGCCAAGAAAAGCGAAGCCGCCGATGAACAGCGATTATATGTAGGGCGGGATAGCACAGCGTATGCCGCCGAAGGAAAGCCGTTGAGAAAAAGGCCGGGATGCGCCCCATGCGGCGCAATACGCCGTCGACATTGCGCCCTACAGGCTACAAGCGCTCCGCGCCGTCAAGCCTGCCCAGGTCACGATCGAACGTCCCGAGCGGCAGATGGCCGGCCTTGCGCGCGACCTCCAGTACGAGGCAGTCCGAGAAACTGAGCGATGGCTTTTTGCGGAAGCAGGCAAGCGCGGCGGTAACAACGTCCGGATCCTGGAGCGTCAGGTGCTCGTGATTGAGCAGCATTTCCACCGCCGTGGCGATATCCCCCGGGCCACGGTCATACACCGAACCCAGCACCCACATCGCTTCAACCAGCACCACGTGCGAAACCCAGGCGCCCCGCGCGACGAACGCCTCGGCCGCGCCAAGCTGCTGAGCGTCATCCCGCGTCACCAAACGCACGAGGACGTTGGTGTCAACCGCGCGCATGGCGCCGCCTCACATGACGTCGTATCCCCTCCTTCAGCTCCGCGAGCGTGCGGCGTGCCGGCGCAGTCGGGAACAGTGCACGATGCACCTCCTCGGAGGTATATCGGCCTGCTCGACGCACGACGATCTTCTCGCCCTCTTCGGCCCACTCCAGCACCGAGCCGGGGCCGACGCCCAGCTTGCGCCGCACCTCGGCGGGCACCGAGATCTGCCCCTGCGCCGTCAGTTTCGATTTGGCAAGTGCCATGATGTGAATAAATTACCATGGTAATTAAACGGCGGCAAGAGGGGTCGGACGCATGGCTTCGACAGCCATGGCATACGCACGGCGCGCCAACCTCAGTACGTGTGGCGGGACAACGGCGCGTAGTCCGCCGGAAGACTCGCAACGCAATCGCGCCCACCGCAAGGTTACTTCGTCGCGCCCAGTAGCTCCTCGCAACGGCAAGAGGTGGAGTGAAATCAGAACCGTGGTCCCTGAGGTGCCAGATCCGCCGTCTGTGCCCGTCGTGCGCAGAAATCCGGTGATATGGCCGAAGGCCGTTAGCTCAGTTAACGTAGCCCAGATGATGCGCAGCGCAATCCGGGAACAAGAACTTCCTTCCCGCTCGTGGGGAAAGGCCACACATGAAATGCTTCACCCGCAGGTTAGTTATCGCCTAGTCGGCACCACCTGACCACGGATGACCCCGCCTGGAAAATCTCTGGAGTGCACGTTGACGTAGACGTTACCGGCGCGGATCGAGGCTGCTAGCGCGGAGATGGTCGCCCCGCACCCCGAGTTGGATATGCTCGTGTCCGTCAGGGTGGCGTTGGAGATCCACTTGCCATCGACGTTGTAGCCTGCCGCGTTGAGGCCGGCCAGGAAGGCCACAACCGGCCCGCCGAAGCCGACCGGCCCGCCGAAGCCGACCGGCGCGCAATGCAGGTGGGCCTGAATGATGCCCACGCCATCGTTGACCGTCAGCGTGAACTCGGCTTCAGTCTCGGCCTTGTTGAGTTGGAGGTTGAACTTGCCAGTCGTGTCGGTCACAAACGGCGGGACCTCTTGGTGACCCGACAGCGTGCCTCTGAACGTTTCGTCGGCCCAGGCCGCTGGGGCGAGGGCGACCACCACAAGCATCAGGGCAGGCAGGAGCTTTGCCATCATCGTGACCTCCCGCTGGATGTGTTTCGGAAAAGGGAATTCAACCTCAGAGTGACACAAGTGACGATATACGTATGAGCATAGTGAGCTCGTACGATTGTCAAGAGCATCGCGGATACAGCGGTACGGTTGTTTCATCGTTGGTCCTCCTGGATCTTCATCACGCTCTCCTATCCGATGGTTGCCGGTTTCCCTCAACGCTTTCGAGACCTGACCCGTTAACGCTC
>MERG01000061.1 GCA_001771985.1 Betaproteobacteria bacterium RIFCSPLOWO2_12_FULL_62_13
TGTGGGAAAGCGCTGATCCCAAAGCGCTCGCACTGCAAGACCGCATCTTGAAGGACCTTGGAATTACGAAGAAGCGAAAAAAGAAAGGCGAATCCGACGACTCCGAAGAAAGGGATGATGAGGCATCAGGCCGTGTTGATATGCGACGGTGCTATAAGACCCTGCTGAAATACGACCTAAACAGCCTTATTCATGGAGTTTTTCTCGAGAAAGTCGCTGGTCGTCTCCGTGTCCCGCGCGCGCTCTCCGGCTTCGTCGAGGCGTCTAACGTTAAACCCGCCGAGGCAGGTGGAACAAAGTTCGATCATGTGTTTCCGGCCAAAGACGAGGCACGGGGCGTAACGTCCAAGGACGGTTTTACAAACGTTCCTTACCCATCGACGCAATTTTCTGCCGAATCAACTACTGCGTACTTCAACCTCGATCTAAACCAAATTCGTGGCTATGGATTAGGTCCAGACGCTGAACAGCTCTTGATCACGTTGGCTCTCTACAAGCTGGCTCGATTTTGTGAGTCGGACTGGGATTTACGTTCAAACTGCAAGTTCGAAGTTGGTTCGATCGAGACCACGAGACCCAAAAAAGACTTCGCATTGCCTGCAGCCAAAGACATCGCGGAGATGCTCCCGAAACTGATCAGCAAAGTCTCGGGCAGCGGAGGTTTTGGTGACGATAATTCTAACGGTGTGCGAACCGTAACTTGGGTCAAGAAAAAGAAGAAGATAAGCGTAACGCCCTACCTGCACCCATGGCACCTCAAGAAGCCGCAGATGCGTTCACCCGAAGCCATCGCGGCGGCCCTCCTCGGCCAGCTACGGCGCGAATGGAACGCAAGCGACGGAGAGCTGACGGGCATCGTCGAAATTCGCGAGCAGCCTTCGATCCTGCATGGTGGCCGCGCGCTTCGTCCATTGCACTTCCACCGCTTCCGCCGAAAGCGTGGCCTCGTGCAACCCGACACGCTCGGTCGCCTGCTCGAACTGCGCTTCGCTCAGCCTGTTCGCGGACCGCTCGCGCTCGGCTTCGCCTGCCACTTCGGACTCGGTCTTTTTGTCCCAGTTGAATAGACGATCCAACCGCCATGCCCGCCTTCAAGATCGGTGATCGTATATGCCACCTCGACCACGGCGAAGGGACGGTGACCTTCGTCGGGGAAAAATACGTCGGCGTCGCGTTCGATGGAGAGGGCGACGCGCTGCTGCGCATGGACAGTTCGGTGAGAAGTACCGGCGACATACTCGGGCAGGACGCGTGGCTCGTGCGGGCCACGGTGATGCGCCTGTCGGATTACCGCAGCGAGGACGTCGATCTCGATATCCTGATCACGCGCAAGGCATGGGAGGGAAGTGAGCCACCCCGGGTCGACCAGGACATCGAAGGGCGGTTGTGGCTGCAGGTGCATCTTTGGTATCCACATGACCACGGTTCGGTCGGCGCTTGAGGGTCGATGCGCGTTTGAATTAACCGGTCTGGAGGCGGACGGACCGCGCTACCTCGGCCTCTTCGTTCCTGCGAACGACGCATAGGCCAAAAGTGAAGTCGCGTGGCGGTGCGCAAGACTGCGCCCGGTGCCCAAGGGCGCTCGGAGGCTCGGGGCTGCGTTGATCGGACGATCATGTACATGTAGAATGAAAGACCTGTACATATGAAGATGACGCGATGGAAAAACTGACACTGACGACGTTGCGCCACCGGCTGTTCGAGGTCGCCGACCGGGTGCTCGAGACCGGGGTGCCAGTGGCAATCGAACGGCGCGGCAGGACGCTGCTGCTGGCTCCGCAGTCGGCGGCGCCCAGGCTCGCGCGGCTGAAGCGCAGGAGGCTCATCAAGGGTGCTCCCGAATCCCTGGTGAACGTCAAGGCTGGCAAGTGGCGAGAGCTCGAGAACCTGAAGTAGTTCATCTCGATACGCACGTCGTCTGCTGGCTGTACGAAGGGCGCTCCGAGCTCCTTTCGGCGGCCGCCAGGGAGGCTGTGGAGCACGGGCTGCTGGCGATCTCGCCTATCGTTGATCTGGAATTGCAGTTGTTACACGAGATCGGGCGAATTCTCAAAGGCCCCAGCACGGTCCTGCCGGCGCTCGCCCGCGAGATCGGCCTTCAAGTAGCGGCGACGGAGTATTCGAGGATTATTGCGGCGGCGCGCGATCTGAGCTGGACGAGGGATCCGTTCGATCGGCTGATCGCGGCGCATGCGACGCTCGCCGGTGCAAGACTGGTCACGAAGGACCGGCTGATACGAAAGCATTGCCCGGCGGCCGTCTGGTAAGCGGCCGGCGAGCCGCCAGAGGTATTACTATCCCAAGATCGAAATACAGCGCACCGAAAACCGAAATGACCGGGCCTTGCTTGACCTAGTTCACTTCATGGTTCAGAATCTAGTCATGATCAAGCTGAACATCCACGAAGCCAAGACCCATCTTTCCAAATACCTTTCCCGGCTGGCGAAGGGGGAGACGATCCTGCTGTGCAAGCGCAACACGCCGATCGCCGAAATTCGCCCGTTGCCGGCCACCCCCAGGAAGCCCCGCCCCATTGGGCTGGGAAAGGGAACGTTTGCGGTTCCTGACAGCTTCTTCGAGCCGCTGCCCGACGAATTGCTCGACCTCTTTGAGGGCAAGGGCAATTGAGGATCCTGCTGGACACCTGCACGTTCCTCTGGATCGTTGAAGACAGTCCCAGGCTTTCGCAGCAGGCACGGGAGTTGTTCTCCGATCCGGGTAACGAGGTCTTGTTGAGCGCCGTTTCCGCGTGGGAAGTGATTCAAAAACACGTCAGCGGCAAGCTGCCGCTGCCCGACACGCCGGATCGATTCATCACCCGGCACCGCAAGGCGCATGGCCTGTCGCCGCTCGCGCTCGACGAAGACGCGGTGCTGTATCTTCCGCGCCTGCCTGCACTTCATCGCGACCCGTTCGACCGCATGCTCGTGTGTCAGGCGATTGCGCAGGGCTTGAGCATTTTGACCCCCGATCCGCTGGTTTCGCAGTATCCGATCCGCGTGCTGTGGTAACGGCGATGTAGAACCGCGCCCGCGAGCAGCGCATCACCGACGAGATCGTCGAGCGGCGCGAGCCGCGCCACCGGCTTGCCTCGGTCCGTGATGACCACGGTTTCGCCCTGGCGCACGCGGTCGATGTAGGCCGAAAGCCGGTTCTTCGCTACCGCAGCCAGCTTTCCACTTTGAGATCCGGAACGCGCGAAAACTGGGCAACATTGTCCGTGATCACTGCGGCTGCGAGACTTCGCGCGTGCGCGGCAATCAGGGTGTCGAGCGGGCCGATCGCCAATCCCCGCGGCTCGAGGTAGGCGCGGATTTGTCCCGCATGCAGCGCCGCCGCTTCACCAAAATCCACGATATTGAAGTGCGCCAACAACAGCCGGACCGCGGCGGATTTTCTTGCGGGATCCTTTGCCTTCGCGATCATCGTTTCCAGTTCGGACACGGAAAAATCCCCTCCGTTCCGGCGTAACAGCAAGGCAGTCGCGATGTCGGGGGGAGGGTATGCATCCGACACGCAACCACCCGCCGGAAGGAGGGGAAGGGTGAATCCTCGAGCCCGCACTAGGCGGGAAGCCGGGGTCAGTTAAGACATGGCATGCTTCCCGTGAGGAGATAGTCGAGGAGCTCCGCCACCGGGCGGATGGCGGTGCCGAACGGCAGGCGCTCCGCGCCGCGGAAGAAAAGTCCTTTCTTGACGTCGCCTTCGAGCGCGAACGCGAGCCGCGTGTCGATACAGAACTGACCGATCGCCGCAAGCCCGTCGCGCAGCCCACACACCGTGAGGCAGTTGAGCCCCGACACGCAGCGCCGGGGATCGGCCTTGGCATGCGCCTGCAGCGCTTTCTCGCGCCGCAGATAGTTTTTGAGCCACGGCGTGAGCACCGCGCGCGCCGGGAGTCCGGCGACGCTCATGAAAGTGACGATCTCGTCAGGCCCGGCCTCGGCCAGCACTTGCTTGAAGTTCGGGTGAGCGTCGCCCTCCTCGGTTACGGCGAAGGGCGTGCCGATCTGCACCGCGGCCACGCCAAGCGCGAGCAGCGCCTGGACCTCTTCGTGACTGTTGATGCCGCCGGCGGGAATGAGCGGAATGCGTTCACGCTCGATTCCGAGTTCGCGGAACAGGTTGAAAATTCCGCCGAGGACCGGCTCGAAATCGAAGCGTGGATCCGCAATCTCTTCGGCGCGCGTGGCGCCGAGATGCCCGCCGGCGTAGCGCGGGTGTTCGATGACAATCGCGTCGGGCAACCGGTTCTTGCGCAGCCATTTCTTGACGACGATGCACACACCGCGTACATCCGAGAGAATCGGGATCAGCGCCACGCGGGGAAAATCCCGCGTGAGTTCCGGCAGATCGAGCGGCAGCCCTGCGCCCATCACGATGGCGTGCGCGCCGCTTTCGCATGATTGGCGCACGTAGGCGGCGTGTGCCGTGACCGCCTTCATAACGTTGACCGCGACGGCGCCGCGGCCTTCGGCGGCGTCAAGCGCCCTGCTGATTTCGCGGTTGAGCGCCACCAGGTTGAGCTGATCGAGCTCAACCTGGTCGTGGCAACCCTCGGAGCGCTCCATGAGATCGGGATGGTGGTGGCGCAGGTCGACACTGGCGATCGTGCCCATGGCGCCCAGCCGCGCCACATTTCCCGCGAGCCGGTGCGCGGACACACCGACCCCCATGCCGCCTTGAACGATGGGCAGCAGTCGGCGGCCCCTCAAGGTCCACTTCGGCAAGCAGTCCATCGGAATCGCGGGGAAAACCTCCATCTTCGCGGGATGCGTCCGAGTGCTGGCGATAACGGTTGCTGGAAGGGCGGTCTGTGCGAGCTACGCCGCGTGCAGTTGCACGCTCGCGGGCTGGCGTACCTTCGCGCCGCGCAACGCGTGATTGAGCGCCACCGCGACAGTGAACACCACCAGCGCTCCGCCCTGATGCGCGGTGGCGAGCGCGACGGGCACGGCGAGCAGCAGCGTGCCGATACCGAGCGCAACCTGGATTGCCAGCACGACCAGCAACAGGTGAAACAGTGCGCGGATCGGCCGCGGCAACTCGATCGCCTGCGCCCTCAACCAGGTCCAGGGCACGAAGAGCACGAGCAACCACGCGATCAGGCGGTGGTTGAACTGTACGGTGGCCATGTTGTTGAAGAAGTTCTCATACCATGGATCGAGCATCAACAACTCGGGTGGCACGAGCTGGCCGTTCATCAGGGGAAAGGTGTTGTAGGCCGACCCGGCGCGGATGCCGGCGACAAATCCGCCCGAGATGACCAACAGCGATACGAGAAGGGTGACTCCCCATGTCCACCGCCGCAGGCGGGGCAAGGCGTGGTTGTCGCGCGCCAGCGGCTGCGGCGACATGAGATCGAGAGCGGTCCACAACATCGCGCCGTAGATTACGAACGCCAGCACAAGATGTGCGGTGAGCCGGTACTGGCTTACGCGCGGATCGTCAACCAGTCCGCTCGCGACCATGTACCAGCCCATCACCCCCTGCAGCGCCCCCAGCGCGAAAATACCCGCGAGCTTGAGACCGAGTGCGGCGTCGATTTTGCGGCGCACAAGAAAGTAGACGAGCGGGACGAAAAACGCGATGCCGATCAGGCGTCCCAGCAGCCGGTGGAAGTACTCGAGCCAGAAGATGTCTTTGAATTCTTCCAGGTTCATCCCGGCATTCACCTTTTGGTACTCGGGCGTCTGCTGGTACTTCTGGAACAGTTCGGTCCAATCCGCCTCGGTGAGCGGCGGCACCGTGCCGACGAGCGGCTGCCATTCGACGATCGACAGACCCGAGTGCGTCAGCCGCGTGACCCCGCCGAGCACGACCAGCGCGAATACCAGCGCGCAGCACGCAAGCAGCCATTTCGCAACCTGGGCGCGTACCGGGTCAGGCGCCTCCCGCCCGTAAGTCATCGGCGTCATATGCTGAACGAGAAATCCCTGCTTTTTTCGACCATGGCGATTCTATGCCGCCCCCGGGCGCCCGCGCCCGGCTCCTTCAACAAAATTTGATCTGCATCAAACTTTCCGTCAGGCGCGGCCTGCCGCCCCCCGCCCCGTGGTTTTCCGTTTTTCCGAAAGCTTGATATGCATCATGTTTTTTTCCGCACAGACTGAATTAGATTGACGCCTATAACACGCCGCCCGGCGTTTCCGCCAAACCAACAAGGAGGCACTTATGGCTGAAGTGACACGCGACCCCGGCCCGACCCTCGATGAGCTGGAAGAGGGCATTCCGATCATGCAGCAGCTTCTGGACAACCCGTTCCTGTTGCTCTTCCTCGGTATTGCAATGCCGACGGTTCTCTACATCATCTGGGGCGTGATGGAGATCGTCACCATCCCGGTCGGCAAGTGAGCCGCCGCCGGCGCGTCCCTGATAACCCCGCTAAGGAGAACTGCCCATGAGCGCTATCCAGCCCCCGCCCGCCCGAGTCTGGTGGAAGCAGCCGATCGACCGTCTCGAGGGCACCTGGATCGTCCTGGCTCTGATCTGGTGCCTGGTCATGTTTTTCATGATGCCGTACTGGCACCTGTTCGGAAAACAGAACCTCGCCAACGAGGCCTATCGCACGACTTCGGAAGCCTATACCACGAAGACGCAGGCAATGGTGGACAAGTATACCGTGCGCAAGGAGACCGAGCAGCAGATTCCGGTCGTCCGTCCGCCGGAGGGAAGCGACGTCTACCTGATCGCGCGGCTGTGGAACTGGTGGCCGATGCTCGAGCTTGAATCCGGCAAGAGCTATCGCCTGCATTTGATGTCCATGGACTGGCTGCACGGGTTTTCGCTGCAGCCGGAAAACATCAACATCCAGGTGCATCCCGGCTACGACCACGTGCTGACCATCACGCCGACGGCGCCGGGCGTCTATTCGATCATCTGCAACGAGTACTGCGGCATCAATCATCACACGATGTCGAGCAAACTCTACGTCAAGTAAAGGGGACGGTGATGGCAATCAACAGAATGTTCCGCACCTGCCCGGCCACGGGCCTGACGTACCACGAGCCGGCGGAGGCCTTGATGAAGGCGAACGCCGTTGCCGGCGTGGTATTCCTGCTCGTGGGTGGGATTCTCGCGCTGCTCGTGCTGCTCACGCGCTGGCCGGCGGTCCACCTGCTGCCGGCGGACTGGTTCTACCTGGTGCTCACCGGCCACGGCCTGGACATGCTGGTGTTCTGGATCATCTTCTTCGAAATAGCGGTCCTTTATTTCTGCGCATCCACACTGCTGCGGTGCCGGCTCGCGACCCCGAAGATGGCGTGGCTCGGGTTCTGGTTGATGATCGTCGGCGCGCTGATGAACAACTTCGCGGTGTTCAAGGGCGATTCGAGCGTGATGTTTACCTCGTACGCACCGATGGGCGCGCACCCGACGTTTTATCTCGGCCTGATCCTGTTCGCAGTGGGGGCGTTGATCGGCTGCTTCGTGTTTCTCGGGACGCTGGTAGTGGGCAAGGCGGAGGGCACTTACAACGGCTCGATCCCGCTCGTGACCTTCGGCGCGTTGACGGCGTGCATCATCGCCGTCTTCACCATCGCCGCCGGTGCGATCATCCTGATTCCGACATTCCTGTGGTCGGTGGGGCTGATCCCCAACATCGACTCCCTGATGTACCGCACGGTGTGGTGGGCGTTCGGGCACTCCTCGCAGCAGGTCAACGTGTCGGCGCATGTTTCGGTGTGGTACGCGGTCGCCGCCATCGTGTTCGGTGCGAAGCCGTTGTCCGAAAAGGTGAGCCGCACCGCGTTCTTTCTCTACATCCTGTTCCTGCAACTCGCTTCGGCGCACCATCTGCTCGCCGATCCGGGACTGACGTCGAACTGGAAGATCTTCAATACCAGCTACGCGATGTACCTGGCGGTGCTTGCGAGCATGATACACGGGCTCACCGTACCCGGCGCGATCGAGGTTGCGCAGCGCGAGAAGGGCTACAACAAGGGTTTGTTCGAGTGGCTGCGCAAGGCGCCGTGGGGCAACCCGGTGTTCTCGGGCATGTTCATGTCGCTCATCGGCTTCGGCTTCCTCGGCGGGATTTCGGGCGTCGTGCTCGGGACCGAGCAGCTCAATCTGATCATGCACAACACGTTCTACGTGCCGGGGCATTTCCACGCGACGGTGGTGGTGGGCACCACGCTCGCCTTCATGGCGATCACCTACTTCCTGATCCCGACGCTGTTCCGCCGCGAGATCATGTTCCCGAAGCTCGCGCAGTGGCAGCCGTATCTGTTCGGCATCGGCATGAGCGCGTTCGCGCTATTCATGATGGGCGCGGGCACGCTCGGCGTGCCGCGCCGGCACTGGGACATGACGATGGCGGGCAACCTGCTGCCCCATGAATGGCCGGGGACGGCATACCTGATGGTGGGGTTGATGGCAGTTAGCGGCATCGTTGCGGTCGTGGGCGGCGCTGCATATCTCCTGATCACCGTGGGCTCGGTGTTCTTCGGCAAGCGTATCGAAACGCCCGGCTACAAGCGTGTGCGCGTGGCCGAAGGCATGGCCGCTCCGGCGCCCGCGCAGCCGGTGGCGGCAGCGATCACCGGCCACGGCGGCGTCGGCATGGGCGGCATGGTGGCACCGGGCACCTTCGCGCTGGCGATGGTGCTGCTGGTGTCATTCGTGCTGTATTACTTCGTGAACTGGAAGTATCTGTCGCAGGTGTGGCCGCTCAGATGACGACGCGAGGCCAGGCGACAGCCGCGGCGAGCGGCCTCCTCCCGGTGCAGCCTGTCCCGGCATGTCGTCAGCCGGGAGCCGGGATCCGATCTCCAGGAACGGCGCTGGTGCGCGCCCGCGCCGTCGCTGCCCTGGTGCCGGGACTCTTCAAGCTGCGTATCGGTGCGGTCATTGCGTTCACCGCGCTCGCCGGCCTCGCCGTCACACCCGGCCGTGGCGTGGCGTGGTGGGAGATCACGCTACTCGGGCTTTCCGTGCTGATCGCGTCCGCCGCGGCCGGCGCGTTCAACCAGTACTACGAAGCGGACCTCGACCGCCGCATGCGCCGCACCCGGGGACGGCCGTTCGCGACCGGCGCACTGCGGGCGGGCCCGGGATGGCTCGCGCTCATCATGCTCATGGTGGGGGGCGCCGTGGTGGCCACCGCGCTTGCGCTCAATCTGGACGCAGCCTTCTACGTATTTCTCGGCGCCTTTTTCTACGCTGTTGTCTACACCGTGTGGCTTAAGCGCCGCACTTGGCTTAACATCGTCGTCGGCGGTGCCGCCGGCAGTTTCGCCGTGCTCGCCGGCGCGGCGGCGGTGACGCCCCAGTTGGATGCCATCGCGATCGTGTTCGCCGCCATGCTGTTCCTGTGGACGCCATCACATTTCTGGTGTCTCGCCATCGCCTGCCGCGAGGATTACGCTGCGGCCGGCGTGCCGATGCTGCCGGTGTTGATCGGCAATGCACGCACCGCACGCGTGATCCTTTCCAACACGGTCGCGCTGGTCGCCACCTCGCTCACGCCGCTCGCCTTTGGCATGGGATGGATCTACGCAGTGGGCGCGGCGAGTGGTGGCGCGTTCTTTCTGGCGCGCAATCTCGCGCTGGTGCGGCATCCGGACCGGGCGAGCGCGATGCGCTGCTTCCACGCCTCGCTCGCGCAGCTCACGCTGGTTCTCGCTTCGGCGATGCTCGACCGGACGATAGCGGGGTAGGGCTGCGCCATGTTGTCGCACACGATATTCCAGCCGGAGTTGCTGCTCGTCGCGCTGGGACTCGGAAGCAGCATGGGTGGCGTCACGCCGGCCACGCTGCTGACGCTTCCCGCGCATCGCGTGGAAGCCGTGGCGACGGCAGCACCGGCGCAGGCCCCGGGGTTCGACGAACGCGCCGCACTGCGCCTCTCGCAGAGCGCAGTCGGGAAGCCGGTCGGCGAGCACGTGCTGACCGACCGCACAGGGCGGCGCTTGAGCTTTACCGCATACCGCGGCAAGCCGGTGCTCGTCAACTTCGTCTACACCGGCTGCAGCCACGTCTGCCCGACCGCGACACGGTTTCTCGCACAGGCGGTCGGTGAAGCCGAGCGCGCCCTCGGAGCGCAGAACTTTGCGGTGCTCACGATCGGATTCAATCTGCCGTTCGATTCACCGCAGGCGATGGCGGACTTCGCGCGCCGCCACGGGGTGGACCGGCCCAACTGGGAGTTCGTCAGTCCGTCTGCCGGCGGCGTGGCGCGACTTACGCGCGATTTCGGCTTCAGCTTTGTTCCGAACTCCGGCGGCTTCGACCATATCACGCAGGTGAGCATCGTCGACGCCGAAGGAAAGATTCACCGCCAGGTTTACGGCGAGAACTTCGATCTGCCGTTTCTGATCGAGCCGCTGCGTGAACTTGTCACCGGCACGCCGATGGAAGGGCTCAACTGGACCCAGGCGCTCGATCGCATTCGCATCCTGTGCACCGTCTACGACCCCGCGTCGGGGAAGTACCGCATCGACTACGCGCTCTTCATCGAAATCCTCACCGGACTCTCCGTTTTCGGCGGCGCGCTGCTGTTCCTGCGCAGCGGACGCAACCGGCGCCATGCTATCCGCCGCAGCTAGGGAACATCTGATCAAGTCGTCCTCGCCCCCGATTAGAGCCTTCGAGGGCAGGCTGCGGCGGGGACCCAATCACATCCTTGTATATCCTGGATTCCCGCCTGCGCGGGAATGACAAGACCAAGGTTATTCAGAGCTTCCCTAGCAGCGTGGCCGGCGCTTGATGCATATCAATCCCGGGCCGCTTGCCGCACGCTAACATGGGCGCGAGGCGATGAGTCACTGCTCACCGCTTACCGCTTACCGAGTGGCCGTGTTAAGACGCATACAGCTTGCCGGACAATGGATCTTCATGCGCGTCGAGAGCCTGTTCAACCTGGCTTTCGGCGACCGGATGAATCCGCTTTATTACCTCGGTCCGATCTCGTACCTGATGTTCTGGATCGTGGTGGCAAGCGGGCTTTATCTTTACATATTCTTCAAGACCGGCGTGGAGGAGGCCTATGCTTCGGTCGAACACCTGACCCTGCAGCAATGGTACTTGGGCGGCGTGATGCGCAGCCTTCACCGCTATGCTTCCGACGCGATGGTTCTTACCATGGCTTTGCATCTCGCGCGCCATTTCACCTTTGACCACTACCGCAGCTTCCGCTGGTTCTCGTGGGTGACCGGCGTGGTGCTGCTCTGGCTGGTGTATGCCGCCGGAATCAATGGCTACATGCTGCCGTGGGACCGCTTGGCGCAGTTCGTGGTGGTGGCCACCGCCGAGTGGTTCGACTGGCTGCCAATGTTCAAGGGCGCACTGATCCGCAACTTCATTTACGCCGACAGCGTCAACGACCGCCTGTTCTCGTTGCTCTCCTTCATCCACATCGGTGTGCCGCTCGCGACTCTCGCGCTGCTGTGGGTGCACACCCACCGCGTGCCGAACGCCAGGACCAGCCCGCCGCGGCCGATCGCCGCGACGGTGACCGCGGCGCTCATCGTGCTGTCGCTCTTCAAGCCCGCAGTGAGCCAGGAACATGCGGACCTCGCCGTGGCGGTGACGACCATCGAGTTCGACTGGTTCTATCTTCTGGTCTATGCGCTGATCTACCGCTGGACGCCGGGCGAGGTGTGGCTGCTGGTGGGCGGCGCAACCGCATTCTTTGTCTTGCTGCCGTGGCTGCCGCCCAGGCTTGCGCGCAAGGGCAAGGCGTTCAGCGTGCTGGTCCACCCGGACAACCGAATCGTGCCGGCGCGCGAAGGCGAAACCATTCTCGACGCCGGGCTGCGCGAGGGTGTTGCGCTGCCCTTCGAGTGCCGGTACGGCGGCTGCGGCGTGTGCAAAGGTCGCGTCCTGTATGGCGCGGTCGACCATGGCGCCTATCAGCCGAGCGTGCTCACGGAAGCGGAGAAACGGGAAGGCAAGGCGCTGTTCTGCTGCGCCACGCCGCTCACCGACGTGGAGGTTGAATATGTGCCGGTGGCGACGCCGGGTGGCGTTCCCGTCAGGACCTGCACGGCGCGGGTGCACAGGATGGCGCGGCTCGCGGATAACGTGATGCAGGTGTTCATCAGGCCGGAAGGCGGCGAGGTACTGCACTTTTACGCCGGGCAATACATCAACATCATCCTCGACGACGGCGAGCGGCGCAGCTTCTCTTTCGCCACCGCGCCGCAGGAAGCAGAACTGATCGAACTGCACATCCGCTGGATCCACGGGGGGCGTTTTACCACGCATGTTTTTACGGCGATGAAAGAGGGCGACGCGGTGCGCTTCGAGGGGCCGCTCGGCGCGTTTTTCCTGCGCGAGGACAGCGCGAAGCCGATCATATTCGTGGCCGGCGCGACCGGGTTTGCACCGGTGAAAAGCATGGTGGAATACGCGTTTGGCAGCGGCATGAAGCGCAAGATGATCCTCTACTGGGGCGTGCGCGCGCTTGGGGACCTCTATCTCGGCGAACTGCCGTGGCGCTGGGAAAAGGAGCACGATAATTTCAAGTTCGTGCCGGTGCTCTCGGATCCCGCGCCGGAAGACCACTGGACCGGACGCACCGGCCTGGTGCACGAGGCGATCCTCCAGGATTTTCCCAACCTGAGCGAATACCAGATCTATGCTTGCGGCTCGGTCGAAATGGTCGCCGCCGCGCACCCGGCGTTCCTCGCTCGCGGACTCACGCAGGACGACTGCTTTTCGGACGCGTTCAAACTCGTGCCGCACTTGAAGACCGCCACGCCGCAGGCTGAGATGGTGCGGCTGGGGGGAGGCGCATGAGCCAGGGAGCAGGGATCGGCGCAACGCGGAGCAGGGGCCCCGTTTACGGGGATGCGACCGTGGAGCCGATCATTTGCGCGTCGTGGTGGTGCCGATCCTGTGCGCGTCTTCGGGGTCAGATCCCAGAGGGGTCCCTCTTCCGCCCTGCGACGCGCCCCGTTTCGCGGGGATGCGACCCAGGCGAATGCGCCAGGCCGCCGACGCGATGCTGATCGAACTTGCAACGTGATATCGGAGGCGGCGCCATGAAAACGGCGTTGCGATTTATTGCGCAAGCGCTGCTCTACCTGCCGTTCATGGTGCTGATCGGGTACTTTTCGACCTCTCCCGCCTACCGCCATCTCGGCGCCGACCAGGCGCTGATCCGGCTCTCGTTCAGCCATGCCGCGCAGCGCATCGGCGAATGCCGGCAGCGCACGCCGGAGGAACTGGCAAAGCTTCCGCCCAATATGCGCGCGCCGCTCGTTTGCCCGCGCGAACGCGCGCCGGTGGCAATCGAATTGGAGATCGACGGCAAACTGGTTTACCAGGCGGCGGCGTCGCCTTCGGGGTTCACCAGGGACGGCGCGGCCACCGTCTACCAGCGCTTGCCGATCGCGGCCGGCCGCCATCGCTTCACCGCGCGCCTCAATGACCGCGTCGCGCCTGGTTTCCATTACGAACGCGACGTGACCCTGGACCTCGAGCCGGGGCGCGTGCTGGTCATCGACTTCAACGCAAGCCAGGGCGGTTTTCTCTTCAAATGACCGCGATGCCGCAGACCGTTCCAGCTTACGGCGCGATCCAGGCCGCCGGCGTTGGCGCGTTGCGGCCGATCGAGCGCGCGTTCGACGCCGTATTCCAGGCCGCCGCCAATCCGTGGCGCCACTTGGGCGCACTCTCCTTTTTCTTTTTCTGGATCGCCACCGCGAGCGGGATCTATCTCTACATTTTCTTCGACACCAGCGTGGAAGGAGCTTATCGGTCGGTGGAGGAACTCACGGATGGGCAGTGGTACGCCGGGGGCGTGATGCGGAGCCTCCACCGTTACGCTTCCGACGCGCTGGTCGTGAGCGTCGTCCTGCACCTCGTGAAGGAGTTGCTCGCCGGCCGCTTCGCCGGGTTCCGCTGGTTTTCCTGGGTGAGCGGCGTGCCGCTCTTGTGGTTGCTGCTGGCGTCCGGCATCGTCGGCTACTGGCTGGTGTGGGACGAACTTGCGCAGTTTATCGCGCTCGCCACCGCGGAATGGTTCGACGCCCTGCCGCTCTTTTCCGAGCCCCTGGCGCGCAACTTTCTTGCTCCGGGCAGCGTCGACGACCGGCTTTTCACGCTGCTCATGTTTCTGCATATCGGGCTGCCGCTCGCGCTGCTCGCCGGCATGTTCATCCACGTGCAGCGCGTCAACTACGGCGACGTCGCTCCCGGGCGCGTGCTCGGCTGGGGAACATTCCTCGCCTTGCTTGCGCTCTCGCTCGCAAGACCCGCGACGAGCATGGATCCTGCAAACCTCGCCCTTGTGACTCAGGCGGTCGCACTGGACTGGTTTTACCTTGCGTTCTACCCTCTGTTCTATGAGTGGTCGCCCAACGCCGTGTGGGCGCTGGCGGCGGCAGCGACGGCTGCGCTGCTTGCGCTGCCGCTCGCCGCGCGCCGCGCCCGTCCGCCGGTCGCGCACGTCGACCTTGCCAATTGCAACGGCTGCGGGCGTTGTTTCGCTGACTGCCCATACGCCGCGGTCGTGATGCGCCCTCGCCAACTTAGCTTCGTGCAAATGGGTGACAACGCATTTGCACCACAAATCTCCCCTCTCCCGTCCCCGGGAGAGGGGTCGGGGGTGAGGGCTGAGCGGAATCAGGTAAGTTTACGAGGCTCAGTAGGCGGCCGGCCAGGACAACAGCATGCGGTCGTGATTCCGGGGCTTTGCGCGAGCTGCGGCATCTGCACCGGCGCGTGCCCGTCCTCCACGCCGTTTCGGAGCAGCCAACGCCTTGTGACGGGGATCGACATGCCGCAGCAGCCGATCGATACAGTGCGCCAGGAACTTGAGCGCGAGCTACTGAGCATTGCGGAAGAACGTTATCCGCTCGGCTCCCACCCCTCCAGCCCTCACCCCCGGCCCCTCTCCCAAAAAGGGAGAGGGGAGGCGATTGTTCCCCTTCTCCCTCCGGGAGAAGGATCAGGGATGAGGGAAGGCGAGCGGCGGGTGATGGTCTTCGGCTGCGGCCACGGCGCGGCGGCAGCGGCCTGCAAGAGCCGGGACGTCGCGACATTCAGCCTGCTTTGCATCGGCATGCTGCCGCCGGCCTTCATCGAATATGCGCTGCGGAATGGCGCGGACGGTGTGCTCATCGCGGCATGCCGCGAGGGTGACTGCGAGTATCGGCTCGGCGAGCGTTGGCTTGGCGAGCGGCTTGCCGGCGCGCGCGAGCCCCATCTGCGGCCGAGCGTGCCGCGGGAGCGCGTGCGGCTCGTCTACGCCGGTTGCGGCGAGGAGAGCGTGCTGCGGCGGGAACTCGCGAGCCTCCATGCGGCGCTCGCGCGCCTGCCGCGCAACCAGCGCCGTCGATCGTCACGCGACAAGTTCTCCGTGAGCGCAGGAATGACAAAGAGGAATGTGCAAGCATGAAATCCCTGCTCATGAGATATGTTGACACGGCGCTGCCGGGGCTTAAACGCTCCGCGTGGCGCGCAGGCCTCGGCGCGACGCACTACGAGCTGGCCATTCCCGGAGACGAGCGGCGCGCGCTCGCGGTCGGCTGGCTCGCCCTGGGCCTCGCCTCCCTGATCGGGGCCGGCGTTTTTTCCATCCTGCTGGTGCTGGCGCGCACTCCCTATCTCCAGCATCTGTTTCCAGTGGTCGATTTCTTCCGCGTCGCGCTGATCGTCCACGTCGACCTTTCGGTGCTGGTCTGGTTTCTCGCCTTGGGCGGCGTCCTGTGGAGCATCAACAGCGAGAGACGTCTGGTCGCGCTCGGCTGGGCGGCCCTGGTGCTCGGAGCGGCCGGTGCCCTACAGATGAGCATCGCGCCGTTCTTCGGATTCGGTCTTTCGATCATGAGCAACTACGTGCCGGTGCTCGACGATGCCTGGTTCCTGGGGGGGCTCAGCGTTTTCGGCGGCGGCTTTTTCCTGCTCACCGTGCGCAGCCTCGCCGCTGTGCCGCGCGTCGGCGTACGCCCGGATGGCGCTGCCGCGTTGCGCTTTGGACTCAATGCCGCGGCGGTGTCGGCAGCGGTGGCGCTGATCGCGCTTGCGTGGTCGTACGCCGCACTGCCCGGGGATCTGCCACGCAAAGGCTACTTCGAGGTGCTGTTCTGGGGCAGCGGCCACGTGATTCAGTTCACCTATACGCTGTTCATGCTGGTGGCATGGTTGTGGCTCGCCTCGGAGTCGGGCGCACGCGTGCCGCTTACGCCGCGCGTCGCGATACTCATGTTTTCGATCGCGCTCGTCTCGGTGTTTCTCACGCCGGTCATCTATCTCGCCTACGAGGTCACCTCGGGCGAACACCGGCGGCTCCTTACCTGGCTGATGGAGTTCGGCGGCGGCCTCGCAATCATGCCCGTGACTTTGGCGGTGGCGTTGGGCATATGGCGCGGTGACGCTGCTTTGGGCGCGCGGCGCCCCCTGCGTGCAGCGCTGGTCTCGTCGATCGTGCTGTTTGGCGTCGGTGGGATCATCGGGTTCATGATCCAGGGCAGCAACGTGCGGATTCCCGCGCACTATCACGGTTGCATCATCGGTGTCACGCTCGCACTGATGGGTGTGGTTTATCTGCTTCTTCCGCGGCTTGGGTTTGCTGCGCCTTCGGTGAAGCTGGCCACGCTGCAGCCGTATCTCTACGGCTTCGGCCAACTGCTGCACATCGGCGGGCTCATGTGGTCGGGCGGCTACGGCGTGCAGCGCAAGGTCGCTGGCGGCGAACAGGTGCTGCGCAGTGCGGGCGAGATCGCGGGAATGGGGTTGATGGGACTGGGCGGGCTCATTGCGGTGGCCGGCGGATTAATGTTCGTCGTCGTGGTGCTCCAGTCGATGTGGCGCGGAAGGGGCGTAGAGCGCAATGACGGCAACGCCTCAAGCTGAGGATGCCGGGCAAGGCACGCGCCTCCTGCGGCGCTGCGCCGCCGCCGGGGTCGCGCTGCTCTACGCGGTCATCGTGACGAGCGCATACGTGAGATTGGCGCAGGCGGGGCTGGGGTGCGCCGACTGGCCCGCGTGCTATGGCGCGCAAATTGCGGTTCCCGCTGCGGGAGGCGAACCGTCTCTCTTGTTCACGGTAATCGCGCGCCGTCTCGCCGCGGCGGCGGCCGGTTTCGTGGTGATCGCGATCGTCGTGGCGCACTTCGGCACGAAGCACCGGCAGGCTGGGGGCACGCCGGTCGTCGGCGCGCTCGCTGCGCTCACGATATTTCTCGCGCTGCTCGGGCGGGTCACAACCGCTGCCCCGCTCCCGGTGGTGACGTTGGGGAACCTCCTGGGCGGCATGCTGATGCTCGGACTCCTGGCGTGGCTGCGCCTCAGCCTCGTTGCGCCGCTAGGACAACATCGTGCGAAGTGGAGTCGCTGCGCGGAGTTTGGATTGGTCCTGCTTGCGGCCCAGCTCGCACTGGGGGCCATGGTGAGCGCCCACCACGCGGCTGCCACCTGCGCCACTTTTCCTGAGTGCCATGGACAATGGTGGCCGTCCGGAGGCGATCTTTTGCTGCTCGATCCGTGGCGCGTGCCCGCACTCCATTCGGGCGCCGCGCTCGCCGCGGATCCCGCGCGCGCCGCGCTGCACATGCTGCATCGCTTCGGCGCGCTTATTGTCGTGATTTACTGGGCCGGATTTGCGGCTTTCGCGTGGCGGTCGCGCACACCGAATGCCGCCGCGGCGGCACTGACGGCCCTCGTGCTGCTCATGCAAGGGATCGTGGGGGCTGCTGCCGTGGTGCTGCAGCTTCCGCTGGCGCTTGCGGTCGCGCACAACGCGCTCGCTGCGCTCGCCGTGCTCGCCGCGGTGGGCGCTTATTCTTACTCAAGATCAGCGGATGCGGCGAGCGTATCGGCTGCGTGCCAGATGGTCACCTCGAAATAGCCCTCGGGGACGAACCGGCAGCGATAGTGGAAACCGTTGTGGGTGAGAATCTTGAACAATGGGCGCGGCTCGCAGTGCAGCAGCATCACGATCTTTTTTCCGCGCGGCAGTCGATCGAGCGCTTCGAGCACGCGCACCATCGGTTCGGGCGGCTCCCACCCGCGGGCATCGATCGTCTCAAAGATTTCCAGCGGGCTTCCGCTCATCGTTTCGCTCTGTCTTCCGACGCCTTACGCCCATAACCCAGCTCGTGCGCCGGAAGATTGTTGAACATTGGCAGCCATCAGCATAAGTGTCTACCGTGCGTCGTGCCTTGATTCCCATCAAGAAATCCGGGACTGACGGCGCGAGCGATGGCGCTAGGAACATAGCGACTTTCCCGTAACCAATATTTTGGTGCTGGAACCCACCAAAGCGAAACGATATCGCGCTTTAACTGCCCGCCAGCAATTCTGCGGAGGGTGCATGTGCACCGTTCGCAAGCTGGATGCCGCGTGGCATGGCGGGGGAGATAGGAGGTAACAGAAGATGGAGACACCACGCGGCGCCGAACAGGAATGGAAGCCGTGCCCCCTCGACTCCGACGGGTTCCTGACGGCGCCCCAAGAATGGCACGCGGAAATCGCCCGGACGCTCGCCCGAAACGACGGGCTGGAACTCGACGAGGCACACTGGAAGGTCATCCGGTTCCTTCGCAGCCATTATGATAAAGCGAAGACCGTGCCGACCATGCGAGAAGTGCGCCAGGGCACGGGCTGTTCAACGCGGGACCTCTTCGCGCTGTTCCCGGCGGGAGTTCCTCTGACGCAAGGCGTGAAGATCGCGGGGCTCCCCAAGCCGACGGGATGCAAGTAGATGTTGGTTGGAAAGCTCATGCGGGATACTGCTCGCAGACTCACCAAACAGGACATCGAAACCCTCGCCTACTTTCGGTATCAGTTGCGGCTCTTTTTGCGTTTCAGCGAGAAAATCTGCCAGAAGCACAACGTTACGCCGCTGCAATACCTGCTGCTATTGCATGTTCGAGGATTCCCGGGCCGCAATTGGGCGACGGTCAGCGAGTTGGCCGAGCGGCTGCAGGCGCATCACCATGGCGTCGTTGCCTTGGTTTCCCGTTGCGAGAAGCAGGGGCTGATCGAACGCCGGCCGAGCCATAAAGACCGCCGGAAGGTGGAAATCCATCTATTGCCCAAAGGCAACCGGTGCTTGGAACGGCTCGCCAAACTGCATCGGAACGAATTGACCTCGCTGCAGAAAAAATATTGGTCACCTCTGGATATCATAGCGAGCAAGGCCAGGCGCAAGAAGCGACGCAAAGACAGATGAGACATTCAAGCAGTCAGGTGACCGTCAAGTGAGCACGCGCCGCAGTGACGGTTTATTTGCCGCGCGCGTGCTGCACGTCCTGGCAGCCGTGTTCTGGATTGGCGGCGTGGCGATGGTTACCGCCGTGCTGCTTCCCGCGGTACGCCGGCTTGGGACGCCGGAGGAACGGGTTGTCTTCTTCGAGCAGGTCGAGCGCGGCTTCGCTGCGCAGTCGCGCGTGACGACTTTGATCGTGGCCGCGAGCGGTTCTTATCTCGTCTACCGGCTCGATTGGTGGGAGCGCTTCTCGCATCTCGAGTACTGGTGGATGCACGCGATGGTCGCGGTGTGGGCGATCTTCACGCTGATACTGTTCGTACTCGAGCCGCTGTTCCCGCACCGCCGGCTCGTCGAGCGCGCGCCGCGCGCTGGATTCGACCTTCCGGCTGATGACGCGTTTCCGCTGGGTGCTGCTGATGCTGAGCCTGATCACGGTTGCGGGCGCGGTGGCCGGAAGCCACCGGTATTTGCTGTTTTCCTGGTTGCATGATGTGCTATGAATGAACTGCCGCTCAATCGACCCAGGCGGCCGCCGGCGCCGCCTGCCGCGGGCGGCTTCGCGCTGTGGAACCTGGGTTTTCGCCCGTTCTACCTATTGGCGAGCCTCTTCAGTGCTTTCAGCGTGCTGCTTTGGACAGTGCAGTACTCGGGTTACATACAAATCGCAGCGGTCGTTCGCGTCTTCGTTGGCATAACGTCGCCCGGACAGTATCTGGCGAGCATTCAGCTATCCGGGCTGCTCTGGGCTGCCGCGTTCGGTCTTTACGCGGTCCGATACTGGCCCATACTTTCGCGGCCCCGAGTGGACGGCAAGCCGGGATGACGATGAACGGGGACGGGATGCGATGATCGAGCGTGTGACGGCGTGGCAATGCATCGGCTGCGGGCGGATCGAGGGTGCGCAGCCCTGTATCGGAATCTGCGAGGACCGCAAAGTCGATTTTGTGTACGCCCCCGACCACGAGGTAGCGCTCGCTCAGTTGGCTCTCGCGCGCTCGCAGACGGAAGCACTCGCCGCGTTGGTTCGCCAGTTCGTACACACGACGCCGCGTGAGGGCGAATGGGAGCGAAGCTACCGGGCGCTGCAGGCACGCGCACGAGAAATGCTGAAAGGACTCGCCACGAACAGCGACTGTTAGGGGAGTCCACACAACCTCTGACCGCATGCCTGGTCCCTTTGGCGGCTCGCGAGCGTCGTCGTTGCGTTCCTTGTTGCGGTGTCAGGATACTTCTTTCAACTTGGCGTTGAGAAAATCGCGCAAGACCACAGCATTGTTATGCTCAACGTCGTGCGCGCTGTAGAGCAGGGTGACGTTCCCGCGCCGCGCCCCAACGAGGATCGATGCCCAGGAATCGGGATGAGCCTCGAGTTCCAGCCGGTAGCGGCGTTGAAATTCGGGCCACCTGGCGGGATCGTGTTTGAACCAGCGGCGCAATTCGTCGCTGGGCGCGGCTTCCTTGAGCCATGTGCCCAACGGGAGCGAAGCGCGCGCAACGCCACGAGGCCACAGGCGGTCGACTAAGACGCGGTAGCCGTCCGTTCTCGCCGGCTTGTCGTAAACGCGTTTGATCTTGATCATGTTGACCCCGATCCAGACGAACCCGTTGGCGGACATATTCGCGGGATTCCGAACTTGCGCCCTGTCGTAGGTTGACAAGCTCCTACAGCAACACGACCCCGTGATGCTTCGCCTGCAGCGTTCGGCCAGCTCTCCGACCGTCGACCATTCCCGCCCGGGAAACCCCTTGATTTGCAGCATCAGCAGGTACTGCAAGGGGGTTACGCCCTTCCTGCGGGTCACCTCTTCGCTGAAACGGAGAAAACGGCGCAGTTGGTAGCGGAAATGTGCGAGGGTCTCGAAATCGGCTTTTGACATGCGGTGGCCGGATCTCTTTTGCTCGCTGTTTTTTCATGGGCAAACTGCGTGTGTCGGGCGGGCATCTGGCGGCGGCGGTTTCCAACGCGGGCGGGCTGGGACTGGTCGGGGGAGGCTACGGGGATCCCGCCTGGCTGCGCGCGGAGTTGTCGCGTGTTACCGAAGAGACGGACAGCCCCTGGGGTGTGGGCCTCATCACCTGGTCCGTCGACCGGAACGTGTTGGACCTCGCCCTGGGCTATCGCCCCGATGCGTTTATGCTCTCTTTCGGTGATCCTCGCCCCTATGCTTCCGCGATTAAGTCCGCAGGCTGCAAGCTGATCTGCCAGGTTCAGGATGTTGAGCAAGCGCGGGTGGCGCGCGAGGCGGAGGCCGACGTCATCGTCGCCGAGGGTACCGACGCGGGAGGGCACAGCGGCGCTCGCGCGACATTGCCGCTCGTGCCCGCGGTAGTGGATGCGGTGGCGCCCACACCCGTGGTGGCGGCCGGCGGCATCGCCGACGGTCGCGGCCTCGCGGCGGCGCTCATGCTGGGCGCTCACGGAGCACTGATCGGCACGCGCTTCTACGCGAGCACCGAGGCTCTCGGCCGGGACAGCGCGAAACAGCGCATCGTCGCCGCCAAAGGCGAGCAAACCGCCCGCACGCGCGTGTTCGACATTGTGCGTGGGTACGGGTGGCCTGCGGTCTATCCTGGCCGCGCGATTCGCAACCGTTTTCTGGAACGCTGGGACGGTCGCGAGGGCGAACTGGCGGCCGCGCTGGAAACCGAGCATGCAGCGTATCAGGCGGCGGCTCGCGCGGGCGATTACGAGACGGTGGCGGTTTGGGCTGGAGAGGCCGTCGATCTTATCCACAGCGTGGAGAGCGCAGCGACGCTTGTCGCTCGGATCAGTGCCGAGGCCGAAGCCCGGTTGCATGCCGGTGCCGGGTTTGTCCAGTAGGTGTGAGGGAATCGCGTGATCCGCCGGAGCGGATGCCACTCGACAGATCGGGGCTTGGCGCGGAATTGCTGCGGACGAAGAGCGCGACGAACCAGCCGCAAAGGAGCAGCACCGCGACCGTGATCATGGAGTTGGATTTTCGCAACTCTTCGGCATACGAAACCCGTTACTTGGATTTTTGAACATACACACCCCTCCGCTCCGGCGAAGGCGGGGCCTCCTCGTAAGCTGCGCACAGCTCCATGTAGTTCCTGGAAGGGACGTCGCCCGGATACAACTCGACCACCCGCTCGAACAATTTCCTCGCCTCCGAGAAGCGCCCTTCAAGAAACAGGTCAAGCCCTTGCCCGTAGATAGCTATTGCCTCCATGCGTTCCGTCGCCACACTGTCCGTTAACCCCAGCATTTCATAAACGTCCAGCGGCGCGGTTTTCCCCTTCAACGCCACCTTCGCCAGCCGGCGGAAAACGAACCTGTCGGGCCGATGCGATTCGGCCTCGTCCCGGGTGCTTTCAGAGACGGCGATATTCGTGCCGAAATCCTTATTGAGTGGTTCCAGCCTCGCGGCGACGTTGACCTCGTCGCCGATCACCGTGTAGTCAAAGATCTCTTTTGAGCCCAGATTGCCGACAACCATTTCGCCCGTGTTGATGCCGATTCTCACATTCAGGAGCGGCTTCCCTTCGCGGCGCCACTTCTCCCGGAGCTTCGTCATCTCTTCCATCATGAGCAGGGCCGTCTCACACGCACGAGCGGCGTGATCCACCTGCGTCGCCGGCGCATTCCACTCCGCCATGATCGCGTCCCCGATAAACTTGTCCAACGTACCGCCGGTCTCCTTGATACACTTCATCATCTGATTCAGGTACTCGTTAAGAATCGCGCTCACATCCTCGGGCGCCATCTTTTCCGATAACGAGGCAAACCCCTCGATGTCAGAAAAAAGCACGGTCACGCGTCTTCTCTCGCCACCCAACTTGAGCCTCTCGGGCGACTCAAGCACCTCCTTCAAAACCTGTGGCGCCACATAATGGCCGAAGGCGGACCTTATCTGCTTTTTCTCCCTTTCCTCAGCCACATACTTCAACAACACCACTCCAAGATAAGTGCCCGCCATCGCAACAGACACGTTTATTATTGGAAGCACCCATCCGTGTGCGAATAACGCCCAGTGGGCTCCGGTCACAGAGGCGGACAGCGTCGCAGCTACAGTGAATCCGATATACGGCCCTGTTGATGCGGCAGCCAACCCCACGATCAGGGCAAGCACGAGGATGTAAGCCTTCTCGGTCCACCCGCCGAGCTGACGAAGAAATCTCGCCGAAAGGATGTTGTCTATGATGTTGGCGTGTATTTCCACCCCTGGAGTCACCGGGCTGAATGGTGTTGCTCGAAGATCTGAAAGTCCGGCCGCGGACGCCGTTATCAGGGCGATCTTGTTATTGAACGTCCCAGCCGGCAGGGCCGGTTCTTTCCCCGCCCGAACGAGATCCGCCGACGCGATCACAGATTCGTACGGGATGTAGCGGTAGAAGGATTCAAAGTTGCCGCCTCCATGACCCTCGTGCGCGACCCGCCCTCCCTGATAATTAATCATTGCGCTGCCGTCAGGAAGCAGCGGGATTTCCGTGTCCCCTACAACTACGCGGTCATTTTCCATTCTGATGCTGTCCGGAGAAATCCCTTTTACTTCCGCCGCCACAATCAATGCCAGCGAAGGATACGCGGTATCCCGCGTCCCGAACCACGCAAGGGGCATGAACCTCCTGCATACCCCGTCCCGATCAGGAACGTAGTTGATGTGGCCGACACCCCGCGAGGCTCTTGCCAACTCATCGAAAGGGATCGTGGCATTGAAAAACAGGGTCTCGCGGTGTTGCAATCGAATGGGCGCGGCCGAATTGGCCAACGCCGACTTGATCCTCGAGGCGACATTCTCATCAGCCGCAAGACCTCGATCCAACGCCAGGTCATTCTCTCCCAAATAGAACACCGACGACTGAAAGACATTCCTGGACTTCCCCACCTGCGAGACAAACAAGGCATCGCTTAACTCGGGATTGAGGGCGTCCAGCCGGTGCTGGAGTTCCTCCCTTATCTCCGGGAGGTCGGCGTTCTTCGCCAGCGCTTTCAGTTGATGAATAATCGTGGAATCTACTTCCTGCCGCAGAGACTTTTCGGGAAAGAGAATATCAAAGCCGATTGCCCTCGCACCGTCGGACTCGAGATACTCGATCGCGTCGGCGTGAACGGCACGGGGCCATGGCCATCTTCCGTAGAACGGCTCGAGCCGTCTTATCGATTCCTCGGAGATGTTGAGGATGACGATATCGTCTGTGTGGCGGACAGGGCGCGCAAAGAAACGATACCTGGCGTCGAGGGTCTGCCTTTCGAACGAGTCGAGATGCCCCCCGACGTCGACAAAAGCGGCAAGAGACGCAAGAACGGCTATGAGCGCCGCGTATTTCACTTCCTGTCCGGCCTTAACTTGCCGCCGCCGCCGACCACATGGCAGTTAAAACAAAAGTCAAAGCCTGCGCCGGTTTTCTCCAACAGAGATGCTGCCGACTCCGTCTTGCCGGGAATGGGCGAACCCGCTGTGAAGGCAAAGTATTGCCCCTTGGGCACCTTGATTACCCGTCCACCGTCCAATGAAACTTCAATTTCGCCAAAACACGTGCTTGCACAATAGTTCTTGCCGTCATAACAGACACAGAAAGCGGTCCCGCGTACCCCTGCAGTCGCAAGGCTGGTCGTTATGGATGCCTTGCTCCCCTTCGGCAGATTGGACTCAAACCAAGCAAATCCTCTTTGCATCTTGATGTTGAAGTCCTTGGGATCCTTGCCCAGTTCTATATCGGAAGAAGGCCCTATCACGATGCGTCCAATGTCGGCAAGCGTTACGATCACGACCGCAGTCTTGTCCGTTCTTACCCTGTCCTCCCGAGAGATCTCTTGCCCGACCCTCAACGGACTCCAAAGATTTTGCCGGAACCTCTCGAACTTGCCATCCCGTATGGACACAACGAGACCTTCCATCTTCGCTTTTCCTTGTGCTGCCACCCCGAACATAGAGTGCGCGAAGAAAAGGAACATTGCCATCGTCACAACCGAGCCGGTTATGACCAAGCCCGTTCGCAAGTGCCTGCCAGACTTTTTCATGATGTCACCCCTCTCCATTGAACTCGAACCGGTTCGGACTCGACTCATGTGCACGCAGAAACAGATGGTCGAGCGCGTGCCCGACGCTGAAAAATACTCCGCGGCGGCTCGATGATCCGCCGAAATTTCTCCCTTCTCGACATCGCTGCCCCAAGAAGCGACAGTAAATCCCGAAAGGTCGCGGCTACCGGGGGAGTCCGGCGAGGGCAGGGGGACGCCGCGATGCCAGAAACTCGGCCGTTATGGTGTTCATGCCCCGCTGCAACGCCTGTTTTTCCACGTGCGCCTTGACATATCCCCGCACGAATGCCGGGACGCGTTGCAGGCGTTCCTCGGCTTCTGGTTCCCAAGCCACGTCGGAACCCTGCGGCGCAGAAAGCGCTGCTTCCGGCAATCGCCCTTGTGGTCTGACGTAAAGGCACTTCGGGTCCTCAGCGAGCAGTTCTCCGTGCAGAGCCAGCGCCCGCGCCCGGCAACCGCCGCAACTGTAGCGGAAATCGCAAGCGCCGCATTTTCCTCCCGGCAGTTCATTACGCAGGCTGACCAGCACAGGATTATCGTATCATAGCTGTTGCAGCGGCTCGGTTTTGAGATCACCGATCACCACGGGAATATAAGGACAGGGGGTTACGCACCCCTGGGGGCGTGATGCGGAAATAGTGCCGGCCTGCCAAGCATGCGCTCGACCAGTCGGCGTAGCCCTGGCCGGCTTGGCCCACATGTAAACCCTGCACCCGGCGCGTGTAGGGCGCGCAGCGGGCACGGATTTTCAGGCAAGGGTGCTTGTCTTGGAGCTGAACGATCTCGTGCAACGTTTCCTCGTAGCTTGCAGACGTGAGATCGGTCTGAGTGACGCCGCGCCCGGTGCACACCAGGAAAAATATGTTGAACGCCATCGCGCCTATCTGCTCCGCGAGATCAGCCAGCGCGGGAAGGTCGCGGCGGTTCTCTTCAAACACTGTCGTCTGCAGCACGATGGAGAGGCCCGCTTCGCGGGCCGCGTGGATGCCGCCGCGTTCGCCTCTCGCACCGTCCCATGCGGCGAACGCGACGGGAATGGTCTGGCCACGCGCGAAGGTGAATTCTTCCTGCGCGCGCGGAATGGCAATGACGGTCTTCCATACGCCGTCCTGCTTGTCTTGGGGCACTGAAGCGATCGTTCCGAACCCGCGCGCGAGAAGTTTTTCCACCGACCGCCGCGCTTGCAACGCTGGATCCGCGAGCGGATTGCCGGCCGCTCAGGAAGTGAGGAATACCTTGTCGGCTTCTTTCTTGCTGTAGTCCGTTGCCTCGGCGATTTCGCCAGCAGCGCGCCCCGAAAAGGGATACCAGTCAACTGCCATGTTCGGATATTTTTCGTCCACGTCGTTGTTGTGCGATGCCTGCCAGTCCGACTTCCACTGATAGATCGTGACCGGGCGGTCGGCCTCTCCCATGCCGAAGAACGGGATGCCGCTTTTGGGATCCGACGGAAATTCCACGGCAATCACGTCGCGGAACGCATGCACGCCGCCCGTCATCGTGTCATTTGCGGCGTCCCGCCATTCCAGTCGCAGCGCAAGCCGGTTCTCGTCGTAGAGCGCGCGCACTACAATCGCTTTGATACTCGACTCATAGGTGCGTGGCTTGACCACGGCCTGCGGAGCCAGCGGAATCTCCAGGATATCGGCGCCCTGCCACCCAGGATCGTCCGGATCGAGGCTAACTTGGGTAACCGGTCGCGCGAGGAGCGCAGCCTTTTGTTGAGCGCTCGTACGGCGCGCTGGCCAGAGCAGCCAGCCGGTCAAGACAGCAAACGATGTTCCGAGCACGGTTCGGCGCTGCAAATCAAACTTGTTTGCGATCATAGCGTTCTCCCGAAACCACAAGTCGCTTCGCAACCTGCCAAACCGTCGTCTACCGCCGCGGGTGATGCCCGCGCGGGCTGCTCGATCACGTCCGGGCCGGCGACCTCCTGGGATTCGAGCCCGAGCGCCCGCAACTCGCCTGCGAGAAAAGATGCCAGCAAGTGGCTCAAGCCTTCGTAAAGGGTGCCGCCTGCCCTCGCGCGCAGGCGTCGGGCGAAGCCGAACGCCCAGCGGCAAAGATGGTCGCGAAGGAATTTGCCCTGTGCC